>CAZCBS010000053.1:0-16578 GCA_964496965.1 uncultured Bacteriovoracaceae bacterium | reverse complement strand
GGTTTCATACTTAACGGAAAATACGGGACTTCAAGCAAACGCTTTTAATGCCTGCCGCATTGATTGGCGTCGTGGCTTTAGCTCTGGTGGGTGGATTGTACTGGACTGAAACATTGGCAAGCGCACGAAGCCCTGCGATTGCTTTGAGCCGCCAGCCCATTCGCAGTGGACCAGGCGACCGATATATCGAACTCGCTCAAGTCGACGCTGGTACGAAGCTTCGTTTGCTGGGCACCGCAGCGAATGACGAAGAATGGCTACAGGTCCGCTATTCGACTGATGGAATTGGCTGGGTCAAAGCTAAGGACTTCTTGGTAATCGAGTAATAATATGGGAAGACCTGTATCTGTATGAGCATGCCAAAGATGATTAAAAATCAGTTCATTTTCACGGTCGTAATCGCGGTTCTAGGTGCATCCGCTGCTTCCATGCTGTCCGGCTGCTCAAGCGCTCCTGTGAACGAATCCGATCCTGCCGCTCTTTACAAAGACGCTGAAGACGATATCAAGAACGATCACTACCAAATCGCGATCGATAAGCTTCGGACGGTTCGAAACAAATTCCCTTATTCGAAGTATTCGGTCGACGCGCAGCTTCGCCTTGCCGATGTTTATTTTCTTCAAGAAGACTTCGCTGAAGCAGCGGCAGCTTACGAAACTTTCCGTGACCTTCATCCCAAGCACGAGAAAGTCGCCTATGCGATGTTCCGCGTCGGAAAGTCTTATTACAAAGACAGTCCAAGCAACGTCGCGCGCGATCTAACTCCCGCGCAGAAATCCGTTGATGCTTATCAAGAATATCTGCGCCGTTTTCCAAGCGCCGCTGATGCACAAGAAGCGCGCACGGATCTGGAAGCTGCTCGTGGCCTACTCGCGAGCAAAGAGCTTTACATCGGCAATTTTTATTTCAAACGCGACTTTTACGACTCCGCAAAACCTCGCTTTGAGCGAGTGATCTCGCTCTACCCTGAAACTCCCGCAGCATCGGAAGCGAAGGAAAAGCTAGCCAAGATCGCGGACTACGAAGCCAAGCACCCAAGGACTGAACAAAAGGAAACTGGCAAGAATGGTTGAGAAGTCTGAGCATCGCGCCGGCGATCGTGCAATTCAAGATCTGCTTTCTCGCCGTGAGTTTTCTCGCGCTGAGCCTCTGATTCGCGACAAGTTCAAGAAAGACGCCGAAGCGGCCGATGCCTGGTACCTGCTCGGCGTCATGTACTACTTTCAAGGCCAAGTCGGGAAAGCCGTCGAAAATCTTCGCAAGGCTCTCTCAATCGATCCGCACCATACCGATGCGGCGATCTGCCTTTCAGTTCTTTACAACGATGTTGGCAAGTACGACGAAGCCAAGAAAGTCTTCGAGCTCGCCAACCAATCCGTGACCCATAAGCATGCCGGCAACGATCGTGGAATCGATCGAAAATTCGCCGTCAAACACATGGAACTCGCCGATCTCTATTTTCGCTATCGTCGCTACGATGCCGCAATCGAGGAATACAGCAAGGCTGCGCTTCTCGATCCAACGACCTATGAAATTCGCATCCGTCGCGCCAAAGCCTATGCAAAGAAAGGCTTCTTGAGTCGCGCGGTTCAAGAACTTCAGCAGCTCAAGGCCGAAGCTCCCGAGTTTCTTCCAGCCCGCATTCAGCTTGGGCTTCTGAATTACAGCCAAGGCAATGTTCTCGACGCCGAGCTCGAATGGGAAGCCGTGCGGGATATGGACCCAACCAATCGCGAGGCGTTGGCCTATCTTGAGATGGCCAAGCAGTCGCGGATCAGTCCGCGCGTTTAAATCAGTCGCATCATTGCGGCGACACTCACCGTCGTCGTGCGGATGGGTTGATCGAGGTACCAGTTCAACCGAGGCGTGAAGGAAAGAGACTGCGTCGGTTGGTATTTCAGACTTGGCATCAGCCCCAAAGAAAAAGAACCGCGATCTTTCGTCGGAGCATCCACATCACCGACCGGAGTCTCCGGACCTATCTGAATGCTACTATGGAGCATCAATCCTGATTCGAGCTGACGAGAAATCTTATAATCACCTTGAATGCCGTTTGAAAGGCGCGAGCTGATTAAATCAGGCCCTGTGGAGCGTCCGTAAAGCCCGGACTTTACCGAACAAGTCGTCATCATGGAGTAAGGAGTGCCCCGGAAATGCATGCGAGGAGATCCCGCAATCGAAAGCGCTCCCCTCGACGAACGGCGCTGAGATGAATCACTCGCCGGAACATACGCTGAGATCATCAGGCTCGAATGAACATGATTTTGACCCATCGTTGAGCTGAATAAATCTAGAATCGTGAAACGAAGCTGTGGATCGTCGAATAGAAACTGTCCGTCGTGGCGTCCGGAGAACGGCTCTGAAAAACCAAGAACGGGTCCGAGAAGATATCCCGGCGTAAGCTCATAATTGGCCGCGAGTGCATGCCGAAGCATATACCCTTGCTGATGTTGGCCGTGTTCCGCATTGTCAGATGACTTTGCGATACTGGCGTCAGGAGGTGAATTCCGCGAATGCTTTGCCGCGCCTGACTTGCCGCCTTCTTGAGGAATCATTTCCATTTTCGAAAGGTGCGAGTCAAGGTTGTTCATACCGGGACTTTGAAAGGTTGAACTCACCATCAACGAGAATGAATGATTTGATTGGATTTTTCGCACTGACTCAAGTGCATCCGAGTTTTCGATTATCCCCGAAACATCGGCCGAATGAGCGTATTGCACGCCGAAAAGTAAGGCTAAAATAAAAGACGCCCGTAAGATCCCCACGAGCTCGACATTTCACGGCGTACACCGTTTGTAAAGCTGACAATGAGCGCGCGAAAGCTATTTCGCGTCTGAACCTGAAGCTCGGTTAAATGGCATCATCAAAGTCGAGCCACCAGCCCCTGACTCTTGTCTGCTTGCAGGCTTTACCGTTTGAAGCGAAGTTTGCGCGGAAGGTCTATCCACGATTTGACACCGAGAGCTCGTACCTCGTGCGCAGCAGGACGCAAAAGTCTTGATGCTCTCCAGCGCTCCATTCAGCGTATTATAAACACTATTGCCCGCAGGTGGATTTTGGGCCTCGACCCGAATCACCGCTGGGAGCTTTTTTCCATTCCGATAGCTGATCTCGCTGATTTTACCTTGCGAGCTCAAGCTTGCTGAAAAAGTAGTCACACCGTTCATCACGACTAAATCACCGGTGCGTGGTTCTGCCTGATTGGTTTGAAACCATGCCTTTTGATCTCCCGAGCGCATGACGGAAACCTGATCACCTGCTCGAGCGGCGACGGTGTCTCCTGCCCTTTTGGGTACCTGGTCGCCGGGTCGCGCGGTCGATATGTCGTCATCTAAATCATCATGATTTTTGGTCTTCGAATTCGCCGCGGGCGTTACCATGCCGTACCCGCCACTCAACCCACCGCCCATTCCGCCGCCCATCCCCATGGTAAACGGGCTAGAACTTGTATCACCTGTTGTCGCGAAGTTTTGGACCTGCATCATCCATTTCGCCATATCAGCATAAGTAAAATTGGCTGAACTCCTCATCATATCGAGATAGGGATTTGAATTACGCATCGCGCGATCTGAAGCAATCAGACCGGACACCTCTTGAACGATGCCGTCTTTGTACTTAGCAACGACTTGAAGGCCACCTATCGAAGTGGCCACAAAACCACTGTTCAGCGATCCTCCTGACGAACATTGATATGCGGCTTGTTCGGACTGCGCGAACGCAGGTGGAGAAAGCACGAGCAATGCTGCTAAGACACCAGTCTTCAGAGTCGTCATCCTGACACTCCTCACGGATTATATTAAACGTTTAAGCCTGCAAGCTCTTCACGGTCAGAGAAGGCGGAATATCGCGAATCGAAACGGGGCTTGCGCGATGTTCGGCTTCGACACGAGCGCGCTTTTGAGCGCCGATCGTAATGAGATGCGCGCGCAGCTCTTTGAACATCAGATGTTTGATGCTGTACTCGTTTTCTTGGAGCACGACCTGCTTGGCGACGTTTTCCTTAAGGTTGATCACCAGAGGGGCCTTAAGATTGGCCGTCATCTGGGTCGCATCTTCAGGAATGGTCAAAATGCTGAAAACGGCGGATTGGTTGACGTTCTCAAGCTTCAGCTCGCGAAGCTCTGCGGCAGAAAGACGCGCCGTGTAATCGGGTCTAAAGATCTTAGGCTCAAGAAGCGCAAAAGCGATTTGAGGATTTTCGATCGATTGGAGCCAGAGGATCAGGGTGTCGTCCGCAGGGTCGACGAGGCAGAACTGGGTGTACTCGGCAAAGCCAAGAATCCCTTGAGGAATCGATACGATTTCGTCGTTGCCGACGGTGAGCTGTCCAAAACGTCCTGTTTCTATGATCACGCTCATATCCTTCTAATATAAGAACCCGACTTACGTAAAGCTTATCGGGCGAGTGATGCTTTTTTTTAGGCTTAGGTCCTCCGGACCTACCCTTTCAACACTTTGGAAACTTGGGCGATTGCTGCCGTGCTCTTCGCCGCTTCTTTATTTTGGTCCTGGATCGCCGTGTAAACTTCCTCACGATGGATTTTAGTTTCTTTCGGCGCCTGGATTCCCAGACGAACTTGCTTGCCCTTGATCTGAACTACTACAATCTTGATGTGGTCATCAATGGCAATGCTTTCACCCAGCTTACGGGTTAATACTAACATATTTTTTTAATCTCCTTGAGATTGGCTCCCCACAAGAGCAACAATCTCTAGCCATTTTTTGGCCTATCTGCGGCCTGGCCATATTCCATTACGGGGAGACGTTTACTCTAACGCCCCGCCGCCTGCAATCTTTATATTCTCGGACCGGCTTCGCGTTTAGCCCCCATTACTTTAAGAACTCCATCAACGTCGGCTGGATCAGCTTTTGAGAGCTGGCCAGCGCACTTCTAAAAACCGTTTCCTCTTTGGCGAGGTCGCTAACGACTTTCGCCATATCAGCATCTTCAAGTGCGGAGGTTAATTGTGCGTTCGTGATGTTGTGCCGCTCCATGGCCTGGCCTGTACTTTCAAGCCCCTGCAATCTTGAACCGATCTTTGCACGAGTTCCGACGAGCTGCCCATGGATGTGGTCGAATCGGTCCAAAGTGTTCCGAATCGTACTTAAGTCCCCGGTTAGCAAGCCGATTCTCAGATTTTGAATCTCATCAAAGACGTTTACATTTTCTGGACCAGACTGGTCGGACAGCGTATCTCGATCCGTTGCGTTAATATTTGCGTTACCGTTAAGAGCAAACGACGCAGGTTTACGAGTCGCACCGTCTTGGGCGGATGGCTCGGATGGTTCCCCCTCTCCCGGCATTTGGGATTGCGGGCCGCTCGGACGTGTATTGAACGCCTCGCCCCCCGGAACATTCATCGCCAAGTAGACGCCTTTTGAGATTTCGACCATCATCTGGCCGTCATCGCCCACATAACGACCATTGGGGTCAACAGGAGGCGACTGAGTTTTATAGCCGCCAAAGAGATACCGGTCACCGATTCGAGTGTTCGCGATGGCGACCGATTGATTGAAAAGCTGAGTGACTTCTTCGGCAACGCCCAGGCGGCTTTCGTTCGTGGAGCTCGCCGCGCTCGACTGACCGATCGCGATTTCTTTGGCTCGATTGATCACATCGACCATCTGGCTCAAGGCGTGATCGGTATTATTGAGAAATGCTTCGGCAAGTTTTCCGTTCGAGACGAATTGATCGTTGTTCACTTTCTCAGTGCGGACTTCGAGAACCTTGGATGCGCCCACGGGATCGTCCGACGGCGTATTGAGTTTTTTGAGCGTCGCGTTTTGGAATTGGAGATTCTCCATTCGCTCTTTGCTGCGACGGATGCTTTCACGAACAGCACCGAAATTTGTGTTTTCAGTCACGCGCATCTTATGTCTCTTGGCTCACTCACCGTTTGATATCCAAAACTGTTTTCAGCATTTCATCGGCCACCGATATCACCTTGGCCGAGGCGTCATAGGTATGTTGAAACTGCATCAAGTTGGCGGTCTCTTCGTCGATTGAAACGCCCGAGATCTGGTCCCGCATCTTATTGAGCTGAAGCATGATGTCTTTTTGCTGATTGATGCCCATCTTGTTGCGGTTCGACGCAACGCCGATGTCACTGACCATCGAGTTGTACCAATCGTCGGCGGTTACCTGTCCATTGCCCAAAAGCTTTTGCGATTGAAGACCGGCAAGAGCCAACGCGATTCGGTTATCGCCAGGTGCGTCTGGAATCGCGGCAGTCGCGATATTGGACGCGCTTGCCTGAATCGCCGACGAAAGATTGATGAACTCAGAGGCGCGCTCTTTGGCTTCCATCGGATGGAAAAATTCGACTCCCTGCGTGCCATTGCGAGTAAAGCCCATCCGATGCACGTCGTTTACCGCGTTCGAAAGGGTAAAGGCCATTTCATCCAGGCGATCCAAAACACTTGAAAGAAGCTGGTCTCGCACCTCGAGAAGCGCGCCCAGTTTTCCGCCTTTGAGCTGATGAGTAATGTTCGCTTGGGCGCTGGATGAAGATTTGATCTCGAACGCGCCCTCGGGTTTTCCTTGGTCGTCGGCGGGCGATCGATAAACGGAAAACTTCTCGGCTTCTGAGTTCACGACCAGAGGACCCACGCCGCGGATGTCGACCGTGTAATTCCCGTTATTGTCCGTATGCGTGGCAACGTCCATGTACGAAGCGATTTTTTTCAGGACTTGGTCACGTTTGTCCTGAAGATCGTTCGCAGGAGCGCCGCTGACTTCCATCTGCCGGATTTTGAGATTGAGGTCTTTGAGCTCGTCGGTGTGCTGATTAATCTCGCCGCAATATCCTTCGAGGCGCGAGTCGATGTGCCTTCGCGTCTCGACGATCTCTTGACGAAGGCGGTGAAAGTCATTCACCACGGCTTGCGAGGCCTCGCGGACCGATTGACGGATTGCCTCGTTCTCGGGCTCGTTGCCAAGCTTTCTGAATTCATTGAAAAATCTCGAAACCAGGCGGTTGAGACCGTCACCGTTCATTTCGTTGAAGATGTCTTCGACTTGATGAAGAGCGGTTTCTTTTTCTTCCATGAACGCCATGTCGCGGTTGGCGTTGCGAATCTGCTTTTCGAGATACTGATCGTTCGTGCGGCTGACTCGGCTGATGAGCGTGCCGGTGCCGATATAGCCTTTTCCACCGAAGGCGCGAGGAACGTTGGCTTCGGTCTCTACGCGCTGGCGCGAATATCCCTCAGTATTGGCATTGGAGATGTTGTGGCCCGTCGTAGCCACTGCCGCCTTCGAGGCAGCCATCCCTGAAATGCCGATTTGTGAGAGATTACCGACACCCATTGTGGCTCAAGCCTCCCTTTCGATCAGGCGCGCGCCGTTCGGGGCGTTGGAGCGGGTTCCTTGCTGAGTGTAGGTGTTGGACGCGTTTTGCGCATCGCCGAGAACGTTTTTCTTCATCTCGCGGATGTGACCAAGGGAGCGCTCCACTAGCGATGAATTTTCGCGATTGGCCTCAGCGACACGCTTGATCAAGATCGTAAGAGCGTTGAACGCGCTTCGAAGCTGATCGGCGCCGCGAGGATCCTCGCCTTGAACGGCGATCGCGATCTCAAGTAGCGTCAGCTCGCTCATCGGACGCATGAGAAGAATCGCAAGCTCAGCCACTTGTTGCTGGCGGCGAACCTCTTCTTGCTTGATGGACTCGATCAGCGCTTGCTTGGAGCAAGTCGCTTCTTGAATCGCGCGAAGGTTCGCCTCGATCAGCGCTTCTTTTTCCACGCGAACGACTTCCAATAGCTGGCGGTGAAGCCCCACGAGCTTTTGAAGCGAAGCATGAATTTCTGCTATGGGTTTCTCAAATCTAGCCACGCATTCCTCTTGAATGTAGCTTCGAAATTATTTTCGAAGCAGGTCAATCCTTGACCTGAGGCGATTCAGTTACAAAAATTTTTAGCCGATTCCGTGCATCCTGATGTGCTCGTCAACCATGCGGTCGGCGATCGAATCAGCGTCGACTTTGTATTTGCCTTCAGCGATTCGCGCCTTGAGTGCCGCGATTTTCTCTTCGCGGACATCTGGAGCTTCGTTTGCGACCTCTTTGGCTTTCGCAAACTCTTTTGCTTTGGAGGAAATCTCAGTCTTCGCGTCGCCGGCTGCCTCGGTTCGAGGGCTTGCGGAGGCTTCTGCCGCTTTTTCGCCCTTCTTGGTCTGGGCGTGGGTGACCTTAACCTTGCTGGAGACTTCGCTGGTTTGAGGATTATTTCCTGACTGACTGACCCGCATGGGTACCTCCTGTACTACGGTCGACGCTCACTTGACTAGTGTCACGAGCGCCATGATCGTCATGATCAGTGGAGCCTCCATGGCTCGACTGCGGGACTCCTTGCCCCTGCATAACATTGTACCGTTGCGATTCAAGATAAGCAACGATCTGATCGGCCAGACCGATGCCTCCGGCGCGAGCGGCCTTTTGAGCCACTTCGCTATCGAGCATGTTTCGGTAAACCTCGGTCCCGGTATTTTCAAGGTCCATGCTCTCTTTGGGAACGGTCTTGCGCATTACATTCATCATGTAATCCAAGAACATGGCCTCCATCCCCTCAGCGGCCTTCAAAGTGTTTGGGTCCACTTTAGATTTATCGATCACCGGCAATCGCTTATCGGGCGTAACAGGCGCTGTCAAAGGACTGTCGCCGAGCGAAGTCGTCCGTTGAACAACGCTTGTTTGAATTATAGGGGGACGGGAGGAAGGTGAAATCGAGTTCACACTTCCCCCCGCAGCCGCGTTTCGTGTGCGTCAAGGCGGGCAGAGCCCGCTACGCTTAGAATGTCGCTCCGATCGACTTCCATGTCTTCGAGTCGATTTGAATCAAGTTCAGAGTGACCCACCATCCTAGCAGGCCGTTGCTCCTGTCTTGTTTCCTGGATTTGGTTTACGACCTCGGTACCATTACTAGTACTCGGGCGACCATTCTGCACTACGCGGCAGCTTGTGTACGACGATTGATCGTCTCCTAGATTGAGAATAGGGCCGATAACGTCGTCTAAAATAAAATCATTCCAACAAATCACATGATCTCCACGTCGGCTTGTAGGGCGCCGACTTGTTTGAGTGTTTGAAAAATTGCGGTCAGATCTTTAGGCTGCACACCGATGGCGTTGAGCGCCTTGACGAGATCCGAGACATTGGCGGCGGATTTAAACTCGATCACTTTGCCCTGCTTAGGCTGAGCGGATGCCGAGGCCCCTTCGCTTTTGATCTCGATCGAAAGATCGCCATGAGCGATCGCGACAGGCGTCAGCGCAATATGCTCGCCCATGACGATCGTTCCGGTCCTTTCGTTCAGGACGACCTTGGCGCGTGAGTCGACATTGACCTGAATGTTCTCGAGCGCAGCTAAAAGCTCGACGGAGTTTCCTTCGTAGTTGAACGGAACTACGACATCGATTGTTCCGCTGTCTCTTGCGCTTGCGAACTTGCCGCCCAACTCGCCATTGATGATCGTCGTTAAGCGCGCTGCCGTCGTGAAATCCGGATTATGCAGGGAAAGTCTGAAGTTCTTCTTGCTCGCGAAGTTAACATCGACATCTTTCTCGATGGTCGCTCCCGCGACCACTCGGCCTACCGTCGGAAAGTTTTTCGATGCGCCATCAGCGACAGATCCTATGCTGACTGGACCTTGCGCGACCGCATAAACGTTTTGATCACCGGCGCGAAGAGGAGTCACAAGAAGCACTCCGCCTTCAAGACTTGCGGCATCTCCGATCGAACTGACGGTGACATCAATCCCGTTTCCAACTCGAGCGAAAGGCGGAAGCTTCGCGGTTACGATGACCGCCGCGGCATTTTTTGATTTCACGGCGGCGTTGCCTTGAACATCGAGGCCGAGCTTTCCAAAGAGTCTGGCGAGCGATTGTCCGGTCACATCCGTGCTCGAATCGCCCGTGCCCTTAAGGCCCACAACGATGCCGTAACCGATCAAGATGTTCTCGCGAACGCCTTTGACAGTCGCGATATCCTTAAGCCGCGCGGCATCGCTTTCCTTCGGAATGCAGAGTGCTGCAGTGACCGAGAAAGCAAAGAGCGCGAGGAGCAGCGCATTTCTTTTAACGTACGGCTTCGAGACGGTATTCATAAAGTTTTCCTGAAGGAACAGTATCGTCCTCAGCTATGTCGGATCCTTTGACAACGCCCACGAGGTTGACGAGTCTCGGAGCGCCGTTCTTGTAGATCACACGTTTTGTGCCGCGGATTTTGTAATTTCCATTGGGATAGCGCTCGATGATCTCGGCCATCATCGTGTCTCCCGGTTTGACTTCGAGCGATTTCGAAACATCGACATCGCTTGGCAAAACTTTCGCGGCTTCGGAGTTCGCCGTCGAGTCGTTCGCGGTTTGACCCGATGTCCGGCTCGGCGCGGCTGAAGAGCTTGCCACCGCATCTGTTTTTTGACCGTTGGCTGGAGCGGCTGGAGCACCAGCTCCCGCGCGAGCCTTTGCACGATCTTCAGCAAGAGCCATTTCAACATCGCGCTCGCGCTCGTTCAACGTATGGCGAATCTCGAGGCCCAAGTCGCGAATCATTCCGTCTTCAAGACTGACCGTCACGATATCGCCCACGCCACGGACTTTGTTCTTGGTGAAATAATAGTTCGTTTGCCCGTCCGAGGCCCAGAGCGAGCCTTCGTTCGGAGACTCATCGATGAAATCGGCTCGAGTCGCGCGACTTCCGTTTTTGTACATCCGCTTCGTTGGAGGGGGCATATTTGGAGTATTCGAAAACGTGGCCACTCCAGAGTCTCCATTTTCAGCGCTGTTCTCTTCATCGCGCGCAAGATCGCGTCGATTTTGATCCGCGCGGGTCGGGTCGACCCAATCATCTCCGCCACCCATGTTCCGCATGCTCGCTGGAGCGCGCTCACTATGGCCAAGATTAGAGAAACGTCCTGCGTTTCCGCCATCAGGCGTGCTCTCATCGAGAAAGCCTCGCTCCGACCATCGACCGCCAACCGTTGGCTGATCCATGACGCCGTTTTTGTTATCGTCTAGATCTGGACGCAGGCTTCCTAAAAGGTCCGCGCATCCCGAGAGCGTGAGAGTGCCTAGGACAAGAATCAATAATACGTTCAAGAGGCGTCTCATAGTTTCACCTCAACAACGCCTGAGGAGACGAGTTTGCCCGAAAGCTCGCGCTTGGTCTGTGCGGTCAGCACACGAACCGGTCCATTGAGATATCCGGGCTCGGACGCGGTTGCCTGAGCAGAGAGCGTGAGTCCGTTTGAAACGATTCGCACGCGCACGGAGTCGCCGCGGCGAACATCAGGCACGCGCTCAACCGCTGAGCTCAAAAGCGGTTGTCCTTCAAGGAGCGTCTGGCGTGCTTGAAGCTGGGTGATCTCAGTTCTCTGATCCAGAATCACGCCGCGAAACTCGCGCTCGGTTCCAGAAGCCACGTTGATTTCGCGAAGCTCGAATTGATCGTTTTGAAGTTTCTCGCCCGGCATCACGCGACGAACCGTCATTCGCGCCGGAAGCCATGCCGCGAAAGTCGCGTAGCCGTAGCCTCTGTGAATTCCGCGCTCATCGTGCGCCTCGACAGTGAAGCCCACTTGCGCGCGCGCGTTTTCATCTCCGACACGGATTGATACCAATTCGCCCTCAGGACGGCTCGACGTCCAATGAATTTCATCCGTCAGCTCGACGCGCGCTTTCGGAAACCGCTTGGAGAGCTCGGCATTGATCGAGGCCGAAACAGAATCCGACGACTCAGCGGCATAAGCAACAGAGAGCAGCGTTGCCAAAAAAGAGATGATTGCGATTCTACCTAAGAGCACTGGTCGAGTCCTTACTATTTGACGTTAATGGTTGCGCCCCACATCTGGTCCGCAATTCCCATGACTTTTGTTCCCATTTCGTACGCGCGCTGAGTGGAGATCATATCCACCATACTGTTGGCGACGTTCACGTTGGATCCCTCAAGGGCTCCTTGTTCGATCGTTCCGATTCCGTTTTCACCTGGTACGGCTTGGATCGGCGCGCCACTTCCGGGCGAGACTTTGTAGAGATTTTCACCCATCGCGGTGAGGCCTTGTTCATTCGCGAAAGTCACAAGCTGAATTTGTCCAAGGACGGTTTCGCCCGCGTTTGGAAGCTGCGCTTTAACTTCGCCGCTTGCTCCCACCGTAAAGCTCAACGCGTTGTTGGGAATCGTGATCTGAGGAATCATCTGCGCTCCGTTGGAGAGCTGAAGTCTTCCTTGAGAATCCACGTGGAATGCGCCGGTGCGAGTGTAAGTCACTTCACCGTTCGGCATTTGAACAGGAAAGAACCCACGGCCATTGATCATCAGATCGTAAGGATGGCCCGTCATGCGAGCTGGGCCCTGCTCGAATATTTTATGAGACGCGCCGACTTTCACGCCCATGCCCGTTTGAATTCCAACAGGAGATTGGCTGCTTGCGCCCAGAGATCCGCCAGCCTCTTTGATCGTCTCGTACATCAAGTCCTTAAACTCGTTGCGGCTGCGCTTGTAGCCATCGGTGTTCACGTTGGCGAGATCATTTGAGATCTGCTCGATCTTGGCTTGCTGCGCTTCAAGGCCTGTGGCTGCGGTGCTGAGTGTTCTAATCATAGTTTATTACAGTTTCCCGATATCGTTGGCTTCGCGACCCATCATTTCGCCGTAAGTTTTCATGGCCTTGAGATCGGCTTCGAACATTCGGTTCGCTTTAATCAAATTGGTCATTTCCTCGATCGGGTTGACGTTGGAGGTTTCCAGCACGCCTTGGCGAACAATCGTTTTCGGAGGATTGGCCGAGTAATTCGCGGCGTCGCCATTCTCATAAAGAGATCCACCGATTTTTCTCAGCTTGTTGGCGTCTTGAAACTCCACCACGCTGATCTTTGCGACGAGCTGATCTCCGGAATAAATTTCGCCCGCCCCGGTGATCGAAAGGCTTCCACCTCGATCACGGAGATTGATGAAACGTCCCGCGTCCGCCGGATTGTTTTGTGCGCTCGCTGGAGCGCGATTCAGCGCTCCTCCGTTTTGCTGCTGCTGTTGCTGTTGAGCAAGGATCGCAGCTTGGGCGGCCAGTCCGCCCGGTTGCGAAGAAAGCACCGGAAAACCTTCGTTCGTTACAAGTCGGCCATCCATGGCCAATTTCAGACTTCCTTGTCTAGTGTAACGAACACCGTTTGGGGTGCTCACCTCGATAAATCCAGGGCCATCCATCGCCACATCGAGCGGCGAGTTCGTCACGCGAAGGTTGCCCTGCTTGAAATTAGTAACGGTTCCATCCATCACGACAAACGATTGATCACGTCCGTCGAGCGGATAAAATTCTTTGTCTTTGATCGGACCGCGAGGAATGTCTTGTGCGCCGTGCTCGCGTTCTTTCACAGAAAGGTATTCCTTGAACGTTGGAGCGTCCTTCTTGAACCCCAACGTATCGGTGTTGGCGAGATTGTTCGAGATGATATCGACGTTCTGCGCTTGCGACGCCGCTCCCGATATTGATGTCCAAAATCCTGTGGCCAACTCGGTTCTCCCCCAGAGCGCTCATCGTGAACGTCTCTGGATAGGAAAGAAAGCAATCGGCATGCCGAGCCTTTTTCTTTAGATCGGTAAATTTTTCCTCTTCGTGGCTTGAGGCGCGAAATCTTATTATGTCCTCGAAACTCAACAAAGTTTCACTCGTCGCGCGACGAGTCGCCTCAAGATCCGCTCCCACGGCGGTTTTTTGACTGGGCATAAATTGTCTGAGCAAAGTTTTCCATACCGGCAAAAAAGACAGGTGGAGCATGGAAGAAAATTCCCAGTTTATCGCCCGAACGCGGTAATGTTTATCAGAGGTCGCGGTTCATTCATGAAGGTGTTAAATAGTCTTTCGATATTAAAATCCTGCCTGGAAAAGTGGGTCAATCCACCTAGTGAAAACGAGTTTATCCGCGATTACGCTCGCCCGATGGTTCCCTACGCCGACGATATGTTTTTGAACTGGGGAGTTCCTTTCGAAACGCCTGCCGAATGGACTCGCTATCGAGACGAGGCGCTGCATCTCGATCCTGCTTTCGAAGAAAAGCGAGTGAGGCATTGGCTCGATCAAATCCAGCAGCTATTGGGCTTTGAGCTACACGGCGAGATCCTTCTTTGCGGCGCCTTTGAAGAGATGGACGGCTTTGCTCGATTTGATCAGGGGACTCATAAAGTTTTTTTAGGCGTCGACGAAAGTCATCGCTTAGGCACTTATCTCGACGTTTTGGAAACTCACGAGCTCACTCACGTCGCGCGCGAGTCACGTCCTACCGTTTGGACGGGCTGGGGTCTTGATCCCAAGATGAAACGCTCGGTTTATCGCAGATCCATGCCCGATATCGAGCATCTCTTCAGCGAAGGAATTGCCTGCGCGATCTCCGAAGCTTTAGTTCCCGGCCAAGACCCGTGGAAATACTGCTATCAAAACGAAGAGACGTTTCGTTACGTGATCGAGAATTCAAAAGCAGTCGATCGCGAAATTTATCGCGAGCTCTCAAGCCCCGATGGCAATTGGGGCAGCTGGTACAATGGGTCGCGGTACAAGCCTGAGATGCCTGATTATGCTCATTACGTTTGGGCTTGGATTTGGGTGCGGACTCTTCTTCGTGAACATGCCGGTGGCGATCCTCGCCAGCTGATTGGGCAGTGTTCGAAAGACTTTATTTCGCACGCGCTTTCGTTTGAGCTTCGGTTTGATTTTTAACAAGCACTTGCACCGACTGCGGAAAGCTCTTGATCAGTCGCTTGATTTCCTTTTCGCGAAGGACTTCGCGATCAATTTCCGGAAGTCGTGAGAATCTTACAACCGATTTGATGACGAAAACTCCTGACGTCGTTCTCGTTTAATAGTCCGACGAAGTTTCTCCCAGTTGCCTGTTTCGCTGAGAATTTCGAGCACGTCGGGAGAAATTTTCGAAAGGATACGGAAAGTTCAAAATGCGGGAGAAATAGCGCAGTTTTCGCCGCTTAACTCATTTTATGATTCTGCCAAATTCCAAAAAAAATTTAAAAAAAACTAGAGTCGGAGTGACAGAAAACAAGTGGGAGGCTCCGCCTGCCCACTTGTTTCGTCACCCCGACAAAAACGATGACCTAGGGTCCAAGAATAATAGGGTCAAGTGCTACGATTTAGGGGTCCTCAGCAGACGCAGACCGAGAACGATGAGGCGACCGTCCGAGTCGTGACCGTCGCGCCGGGCGGAACGCAAGCCCCGCGGGCCGAAGTCCCAACCGCCCCCGCGGATCACACGGTTCGAGCCTGAGGCTACCAGGGGATCGACGCCCCCAGGAGGAGTCGACTCATAAGCGTCCTGCACCCATTCCCAAACGTTTCCATGCATGTCATAAAGCCCCGCTGGATTGGGCTTAAGACTTGCCACCTCATGCGTCTGACTCCCTGAATTTGCTGAGTTCCATCCGTACTGAGAAAGATCTTTGGCATCGTTACCGAATGAATAAGCCGTATCCGTTCCTGCTCTTGCTGCCACTTCCCACTGAGCCTCGGTTGGCAGGCGGTACTCGTAATGAGGATCAAGCTCATTGAGCTTTTTAATGAACTCTTGAACATCATTCCAAGACACTTGCTCGACGGGACGGTTGGGATTGAGCGCGACTCCGTTGAGAACTTCTCCTCCCGCTTGGAAATGCGACGGATTTTTTCCCATCACCGCAAACCATTGAAGCTGGGTAATCGGGGTTGATTGCATTTCAAAAGACTCTGTTAGGATGACTTCACGAGCCTTCTCGCCACTCGATCGTCCGCCTTCGGACTCAGGACTTCCGAGCGTCATCTTTTTTCCGCCGGGTGGAATATTAAACTTCTTAAATTGAAAGCTCTCCGCACGAGCTGAACGGAGAAGAGCAAGCGCCGCTGCATCGTTTTTCGCAAGCTTCTCAAAGAGCGGAAGAGCTGAGTTCTTCTCAAGTTCTGCTTTTAACCAAGCCTGTGCGGCATGGCGATCGATCGGCTCATTCGGCCTTTCCTCTACAAGCTTTCGAAGCATTTGAATTTGATTTGATGGACGCTCTTTTTCAGCGTAAGCTAGCGCGCGAAGTCCAAACGCGCGAACATCGGCTCGCGAAGAAGAAAGCGCGTTCTCGATCGCACGCTCCCCGACATCGGGCTTCATGTTTTTAAGAAGAGCTGGAATGTACTCCTGATTCATCCAAGCTTCGATCTCCGTTCCATAAGCCAAGTGCGCAAGCCCATCGACGCTGGGTCCTGGGTCCACCTGATAAGCCTTGGTCTTGATCCCTTCCACAAGCCTTTCCACTTCGTGGGATGGTTTTCCCGCTCGCGCGCCCTCAAGTCGGATCCATTCTTGAAAAAGCAACTCGTGATTGGGAGCTTGCGCCTTAACCTTCTCCATCACAAGCTGTCTGATTTTTTTCAACTCCTCCGGATCGGCGAGGCCTGATGCAAAAGTGTGCTCAATCCTTCGCTTGAGCTTCCAGATCAGAGCCTGATCGTCTTTTGAGATCTCTTTTCCTTCCGCGAGGAATTCAAAATACTGAGACGGCGACATCTCAAGACTCTCAGGAATCACTTGGATCGCGTTTTTATTTTGCCAGA
>CAZCBS010000052.1:3464-16727 GCA_964496965.1 uncultured Bacteriovoracaceae bacterium | reverse complement strand
CCCTATATCCCTATAGATCCCCTCCGTCTTCAAGCACCGCCTCCATTCCTCAGCCCCGTTTCCTGCCTCTCTCCTTCGCTCACGCGAAGAACCACTCAGAGGAGAAAACGATGAATCAAGTTATTTTAAGAGCTGTATGTGTAACGCTGTTACTTGGTCTTGTCTCATGCAAGAAGTGCGGTGATCGCATGGTTGGAAAAACGGCGCACGGAAAAACAACCAAAGTGCCCTATTACGAACATGCCTTTAACACCATTACCGGCGCGAACATTCCCGGCCTTGAGAAAACCTGCTCGCCGTCACGAGTATCCGCGAAGGTATTGGAGCCTGCACTTTGGAACGAGATAACAAACCTTTTATCGAGCGAAGCGTTTGCAAAAGAACTTCTCGAAGATGCCAAACGTGCTCACAAGTTAAACCCCGGATCAAAAGAGATTGAGCGATACAATCAGGAAATCTACAGCGCCGACAGACAACTTGAAGTGATCGCCGAGCGGTTGGCATCGCTGCCAGCGACGGTTTCACCGACTCCCGTCTATAAGCAGATGGAAAAGCTCGAAGAGAAAAAGAAACAGGCTCAAGACAAGCTGGGCAAGTTGCAAGCAAGCGGCGCTTTCAAAGACGAACCTGCTTCGTTACAAGATTACCTACGCTTCTTGAAAGCCGTCGGTGAGCTGATGAAAAACGAGCAAGACATCAAATTCAGAAGCAAGGTCGTGCGTCTTCTCGTCGAAAAGGTGCTCATCATCCCAGAGGGCTTTGAAGTTTATTTCCGAATCGGAGAAGCCTACACGAAGGTTTTTCTAGCGAAATACGATGAGCTGAAGACTCAGAACAAACGGGGCCGGGGCGGAAGTCTCGGCCCTCTTAAAATTGATTTAAAAATCAAACGGGGCCACTCAGGGGTTTCCCTAGGTGACACATCACATTTTTTGGGTTTCTTGAGTTCGCATACTTGCAATAATGGCGGAGAAGGAGGGATTCGAACCCTCGTTACCCGTTAAGGTAAACACGCTTTCGAGGCGTGCGGTTTCAACCACTCACCCACCTCTCCGCACCACTTAGATTCTAATCATTTTGACCAGTTATCTTCGTATCCGAAGCTCCTTGGCCGGTTGATTACTGGTAGGACCAGCTTAATGACTAGGGTCACTATTGCTACACGGATTTTGGCTTGGAAACAAGCGGATAACCTTCGCTAAAAATGCCACCAATAAATGCGTCTAACGATGCGTTTATTGGTGGCATTATAGGACCGAGACTTGGATTAGCGTCGAGTCGATTATCGCTTTCTGCGGCGCGGCATGACTTCTTTTGCAACGCAACACTCAGAGTGTCGTGGTAAAAAACCTGCTTATGAAAACCCGCGCTCAAAAGCTGAAAACTGGAATCCTACTGACCTTGATCACTGGCCTTCTGGTGCATGAAAAGCTCGCAAATGCGGCGCTGAAAGCTCCGGACTTTGTCGTTCAAACGACGCCGTCCAACGGAAAGGTCAATGTGCAGGCCAGCGCCCCGGCCGGCCATCATTTTAATACTGATGCTCCGATGAGCCTGGAGCTGGAGAGCAGTCATTCTCGCATTAAGCCCACGAAAAGCGCCCCGGCTCAGGTTGTGTTTGAAATTCCAAGCGCTGCAAAAGATTCGGCCAAGGTCGCGCTCTTTCTCTGCGACGATGCAAAATCGTTTTGCGAAAGACATCTCGTAAGCGTTTCTTGGGAAGGAAAAGCAGGAGCGAAAAAATCGGCACCTCAGACTTCGTCACACGGGGCCCAGAAAACATCGGATTCTCGCCCCGCGATTGACGAACACGGCTTTTATGACAATCGACCCAAGGAAGCTTTCGCGAAAGCGCGCGCAAGTGGCAAGCCGTTGATGATCGACTTTTACGGAATCTGGTGCCCCCCATGCAACGAGCTCAGCGATCGAGTCTTTTCTAAACCTGAGTTCAAGAAAAACGCGGCTGCCTTTGTGCAATTGAAAATGGATGCGGATGCGCCCGCGACAGAAGCTCTTTTTCAGCGCTACGGAGTCCAAGGGTTTCCAACCGTGATTTTCGCTTCGTCTCTGGGAGACGAGATCTCTCGCGTCGTGGGATATCGACCGATCGATCAGTTTTTGGCTTCGATGAAAAACGCGCTGACCAACCCAGGCCAGACCTTTGTGGCGCTTCAAGTGAAAGCCAAGAGAGGCGATCGCGCGGCTTCGGATCAGGTTGGCTTGATTTATCTGGATCGTGGCGAGTATGAGCGCGCTTATCATTTCTTAAAAGATACCCAACAAGAGCGCGAGAAGATGCTCGCAGCCCAAATCGGCCTTTACGAGTTGAAAGCGAAAAAAGGAGACGAGAAGGCGAAAAGGCAGCACGTCGAAACGATTCAAAAGACGATTCAAGAATTCCCGGACTCTCCTGACTCGGTCGCACGTCGCGAAGAGCTTGCGAGCCATTTCGATGAAGTTAAAAAACCCGAGGACGCGAAAAAAGTCCGTGAGGATTTGATTTCCGCGTCGAAGCGGATTCTCGCCAAACCCGAACTGCTGCACGGCTACGACTTCACCGATAGCGATCTTTATTCCTCCATGGCTGAAGCCTACGCGGAACTCGGCGATAAAACCCAATCCGCCACGGCCTGGACGGCGGCCGCTGAAATCATTCAAAAGAAAATCGACGCAGGCGCTGAACGGGGCGGCGCGCTCGATTTGGCCTATTGCTTAAGAAAACTTGGAAAAATCGAAGAAGCCACGAAGCTTTATCAAAAAATGCAAAAAGCTTATCCCGGCGAATTTACCTTCTGGCTTGCTGACGCAAAAATGAACATGCAGCTCAAAAATTTTGATCGAGCGCGAGAGCTTGCGCAGAAAGCCTTCATGAATTCGTATGGCGCCAACCGACTGGACTCGGCCGTTGTCTTGGCGAACGCCTGGAAAAGCTTGGGCAAGCCGGAACAAAGCAAAAAAACCATCGAACAAGCTCTTGAATCGATGCCTCCCTTGCCTCCAACCACAAACCCAGCGGCAAGAAGCCGGATTCGAGCTCGCATTGAGACGCTTAAGAAGATCGCGGCCGAGGTTGGGAAAAGCTCTGGCTAGGCGCTTTCACAGGCGGCAGCATATTTGCAAATACTGCGGGTGTGAATACTTGGATCTTATGTCCCAATCTTTGGGGCGCTCGCTTGTTTGTTACGGATAACTTCGACGAGGTTCCACGCTTTTTGCGTGAGCTTCCTAGGCCCAAAGTGCAGCTTCGGCACGAGGACTTCGATCGGGATGAAGACGTTCCAGAGCTCACGGAAGATCCGAAAGACCGCGACGCGGAAATCAAAGTCGCCGAGCAATTTTCGGAAGAACTCAGCAAGTTCTTAGAGCATGCAAGCCGACAGCATCAGTTCGACAGACTTGTTCTTTGCGCTGAGAAACAGCTGCTAGGCATCTTGAAAAGCAAACTAGGGAACTCGACTCGCGGCAAAATGCTCGGGACGATCGAAGAAGATCTTTACGAGGTCAACGAAACGGACCTTGCTGATTACGTCAAAAGCTTTAAGAAAAAAGCGGCCTGACCGCAAAACTGACAACACTCTCATTTATGGCAATCCACAGCTCAAAGAAAACCAGTCTATTCCCAAAAGGCGCGGATGATAAAGCGGAACGAGGCATCAGCAGCCCAAGACGCTCTAAGGTCACGCCTTCCGCACAGCAATACTCGGGTGTTGCAAGTCGCACCGATCGCAATATCAGCACGATTTCTCGGCGAGCAAAGCGGGCACTGATTCACGAATACAAAGGCCCGCGCAAGCGACCTATCGAGTAAGACTCGCGCAGATCCCGAGAATTTGGTAAGTATGGGAGAATGTCTCGCTTAAAGACTGCTCTCACGACGTTATCTATCTTTGTATCGGCAGTAACGGCAGAAACGACTTTGCCTTCTGCTTTTGCGGATTCGCCTCATCGGGTTTTGATATTGGGCGATTCCATCACCGAAGGGTACGGTGTCGCCAAGGATGATGCCTTTCCAAACATTCTTCAACAAGAACTAAAAAATGATGGGTTTTCTCAAACTCAGGTCATCAACGCCGGGATCAGCGGATCGACCTCGTCAAGCGGGCTTTCGCGTTTCAAGTGGAGCCTGAGGGGCAAGCCGGATATATTGATTCTCGCTCTAGGTGCGAACGACGGCTTGCGCGGTCTCAAGCCTGACGAAATGAAGAAAAATCTCCGGGCCGTCATTGATCTCGCAAAGCAAAACAAAGTCCGCGTTCTGCTTGCGGGAATGAAAGCGCCACCCAACCTCGGGCGAGAGTATACGCGTGCTTTTGAGAAGGTCTTCGCCGATCTCTCTCAGGAAGAAAAGGTTCCACTCGTCCCGTTTTTGCTGACCGGGATCGCGGGCGAAACGCCGCTCAATCAAAGCGATGGGATTCATCCAAACGAAAAAGGCCATCGCTTGATCGCAAAAAACATAAAAGCCTATCTTGAGCCCCTCCTATGATCATTCTTAAAGCGAGTCAGATCCATAAACAGTTCTCTCAAGGCGAAACAGCCGTACGGGTATTGAGAGATCTTGAGCTTGAGATCAGGCAAGGAGAAACACTTGCCATCGTGGGACAATCTGGAAGCGGAAAGTCGACGCTTCTTTCGCTTCTTGCCGGGCTAGACTCGCCCACGAGTGGAAGCATTGAGCTCGCGGGTCGCGCCTTGGGAGCGATGACGGAAGAGGAGCTTACCGCTTATCGCGCCAAGCATTTGGGAATCGTTTTTCAGCAATTCCATCTGATGGGAAATTTGACAGCGATTGAAAATGTGAGCCTTCCACTCGAGATCGCCCGCGATCCGCAAGCGGTGGAAAAGGCCCAAAGCGCGCTCGAACACGTCGGGCTTTCGCATCGAGCAACCCACTTTCCGCATCAACTCTCCGGAGGCGAGCGACAGCGCGTCGCCATCGCGAGAGCTTTGGTGATTGAACCGAGCGTTCTTCTTGCGGACGAACCGAGTGGAAGCCTGGATATCGCCACCGGACATCAAGTCATGAACCTTCTCTTTGAGCTGGTGAAACGCCGAAACATGACCCTGATTTTAGTCACTCACAACGAAGAGCTTGTGCAGCTTTGTCAGCGCAAACTGACTCTTCGCGGGGGCAAGCTCGAATGATCGGCTGGCGATTGGCCTGGCGAGAAATTAGAAATAGTCGCCGATTTAGCCTTTTCTTCATTTTCAATCTGGTCTTAGGACTGCTTGGCTTCGTGTATTTAGACACTTTCAAAGTCGCCTTGGATCAAAGCTTATCCGAGCGATCGCAAGTCCTGCTTTCTGCCGATCTTGCGGTTTCGGCTCGGCGGCCACTCACGGATCAAGAAGATAAAACGCTTCACGAGCTTTTGCCCTCAGGAACCCGCGAGGGCCGATTGATTGAAATGTATTCGATGATCGCCTCGGATAAAACATCGCGACTAGCTGAGATCGCGATGATCGACGAGACCTATCCGTTTTACGGCGAGCTACAGCTTCAAGCCCAGAAAAAAATCACGAGTGAAAGCGCAAAAACTGTCGTCAAGACTCCGTCCGTTTGGATTTATCCTGAGCTTGCTCTTCAGCTTGGAGTAAAATCCGGCGACTTCGTCAAACTGGGCGACTCGAAACTGAAAGTCGATGACTTGATCGTGAACGATAGCGGGGAAGTCTGGCGCGGGTTTTCTCTTGCGACTCGCGTTTATATGGGACTTTCGCAAATCGAGCAGACCCATCTCCTCAGGAAGGGAAGCACGGCTTACTGGTCGCGCCTTTTTCTTTTTCCGAAAAACACGGACGTTGAGAAACTGGCCAAAAAACTCGATCTGGAGCTAAAAGATCCGGCCGTTCAAGTGCGTACCCATCGCAATGCGAGTGAAGAGGTCGGCCGTCTTCTTGGCTATCTGAACGACTATCTGGGCCTAGTCGCCTTGGTCGCTCTCTTTTTAGCAGGAATCGGCGCGGGTTATCTTTTTCGAAGCTTTCTGTCACGCAGAACAAAAGAAATCGCTATTCTGACTAGCCTTGGCGTCACGAACCGAATGGCGCGAAGAATCTATCTTTTGCAGCTCGGTATTTTAGGCGGAATCGCCGCGATCATCACTTGCGCGATCGCCGCAACAACGCTCCCCTTGGCAAGCTGGGCCGTCTCTCCCTATTTGCCGTTTCCGGTCGATTTGCATCTATCGATGAGAACGACGTTGATTTCGTTTGCTCTTGGATCATTCGGAAGCATTTTGATTTGCTACCCTGTGCTGATGAAAATCAAGGAGCTCAATCCTTCGGGACTTTTTCAAGAAAGCGCGAACCCGGATTCACGTTTCTCAAAACGCCAGTTGTTCGGAGCGATCCCAGGAATTTCGGTGCTCGCGGCTCTTTCATTTTGGCAGGCTCATTCTTTCAAAGTCGGAGGGCTTTTTTTAGCGGTTTTTCTCGGCTCACTCACTTTGCTGGCCTTTTGCGGTTCCGCGGTCCTGTCTCTGCTCAAAGTTTTTGAAAACAGCGCTGGCTTTGGGCTTCGCACCTCGATTCGAAATCTTCGAAGAAGTCGACTGAGCTCGATCAGCTGCTTTGTCGCGATCGGAATCGGCATGCTTTTGCTCAATTTGATTCCGATGATCCAAAGCAGCTTGAACACCGAGCTCACGAAACCCGCTGATTCTGAAATTCCAAGCCTGTTTCTTTTTGATATTCAAGAAGAGCAACTCAGCGCACTGAAAGAATATCTAACCAAAAGTCAGATTCAGCTTTTGAGCCTGTCTCCGTTGATTCGCTCCAGGCTTTCGAGCATCAACGGTCAACCCTTCGAAAAGAAAGCATCCGATCAATCATTTGCTACTCGCGAAGAAGAGCAAAAAACTCGCTCGCGAAACCGCGGCTACAATCTTTCGTACCGGACTTCATTTTCATCGGCGGAAAAAATCGTGAAGGGCAGGGATTTCAGCGGCCGCTTCGATTCCTCCGCCGACGCACCGGCTGAGATCTCGTTGGAGCGAAGGTTTGCCGAACGACTTGGCATTCAAATCGGAGACACTCTGGAATTTGATATTCAAGGCATCCCGATTCAAGGAAAGGTGGTAAACTTCAGAAAAGTTCGGTGGACCAGCTTTCAGCCGAACTTCTTTATTCTTTTTCAGCCTGGGGTTTTGGATGATGCGCCCAAGACTTACATTGCGGCGATTCCCAAGATCCCACTTGAGCAAAAACTTTCACTCCAAAATGGAGTCGTCCAGCGCTTTCCAAACGTCTCCATGATCGATGTATCGGATCTTGCGAAAAAAATTCTCGAGGTCTTTGGGCAAATGAGCGGTGCTTTGCGAGTGATGGCCTGGCTTTCGCTCTTTGCGGGATTTGTCGTTTTGTTTTCCATCTCAAGCCATCAAGCGTCGAGCCGCAGACAAGAAACCAATCTCTTGAAAGTGCTTGGCGCCCGCTTTTCTGATGTACGCCGAATGATTGTGATCGAGTTCGCGATCTTAGGCTTTTGCGCATCGGCCTTCGGCGTCGTCCTGAGTTATATCGTCAGCTGGCTTGTTACGGAATTTCTGTTCGATGGCACGTGGATCTTCACCTGGAAAACGCCGTTGATCTCGATTGTCGCCGCTGGGTTGCTTGCAAGCCAGACCGCGTTGATCGCGGCCTGGCGTGTCCTCAAGCAAAAACCGATTGCGCTTTTACAGTCTGAAAGCTGAGCAGACTTCAATTAGCGAAAGATCACAGATTGAGCTTGAACCTGCTTCCAATCCATCGGGAACATCTTCTGCTCAACTTCACATCGTCGCCACTTCATCCAAGGTCCGTTAGGATCAGACAAGTCGGGCTTTTCGATATCCCGATTGCTGCCAGCGAGATCCATCTGCACGATAGGAGGATTGCTCAGCTCGACGATCAAGCGTTGCGATGCCCCGGTGACATGCACAAATTTTCCTTGAGCAGGATCCCATTTGCTTGTCCCTGGATTGACGCTGTTTGAACCGCCTCCGGTCGGAATCGGCGGCACGCTGAAAGCTGGATCGCCCGAAAAATGTGTAAATGGATTCACATGGATTTCTCCCCAAGCCGCAAGCTCGCCTTGTGGACCCACTTTCAAGCTATCCAAGGCGGTGTGAAAAGTGCTCCAAACTGAATTCAAAAAGGCCTCGCTCAGTGAATCTTTATTCAAGACTCGATACAAAGCTTCACGATTCAGGACCGTCTCTTTCATGAGCAAGTCGACCCAAAATGTCCAAACTCCACAAGCACGACAGGCCTCATTTGCATTAAAGTCCCATTGCTTCAGAGTATCGAATACTTTCAAATCTCTTGGCTCAAACCCGCCGTGACGAGTCGCCGCCGCTTCAAGTCCTTTGAGCAACGAAGGCAATATAAACCGAGCATCGATTACCTGCTGATCGCATTGAATGTTTTTTACGCTTTCACGATCGTGTTTCTGCGTTTGGTTGAGAAGCTCTTCGATTCGAAAAGCTCGAAAAGACGGGGACTGAGCTCGCCCGTCGCGAAAGAGCGCGTCTTTCGGCCATTGTTCGTTGTTCGCCGTCATGACGTAGCCTCTGGTGGGCTGAAGAACGTGCGGAGCTTCGTCCGCGCTGAGAAATGTCCAAGGGGCCCATTCCGCGAGTTTCAGCACAGGCACTCCAAATGGCAGTGCCTGCTCACGCTTAGGAAGACGTCCCACGGTTCGATAGCCAATTCCCCCCTGGGTGTCCGCAAAAGTGAAGTTCCAGCTCGGAAATCCCACATGCGATAAAGCCGTGTCGGTCTCTTTCGCCGTCTTCGCGGTGAAAAGCTCGAGCATGCCAAAAAGATCACCCGGTTGAGTTTCAAATCCGCTCCAACGCAAAACCAAGGAGTGGTCAGCCGGACCGCCTGAAACAGGCAGAATCGGCCAGCTTTGCTTCGTCCTTTGAAAGCCTTTAAAGAAAAATGGCAATTTAAACGCGCCAAACTTGACCCAAACCAAAGGATAAAAAGTCTCTGAGTTGCCATTTTCAAGATCTGAGTTAGGGACATACGCGAGCTCAGAAACGTCAAAATACGAGTTAGTCGGACCCCATGCCGTGAATCGATTAGCGCCACTCGCGACGATCGGCGAACCAGGAAGTGTAGCGCCAATGACATCGATCGCGCCTCCTTCGATATGCGCCCAATACCAGAACGGAGGATGTTTCAAATCAAGATGCGGGTCGTTCGCGAACAACGCGTTTTTCGTGGCGCTTCGCTGAGGAGCGATCGCCCAGTTATTGCTTCCTTTGCCTGTTTCTTCCGATTGAAGGATTTCCAATGAGGGGAGGGGAAAGTACTGGCGCGCAGGTCGCTCGACCGATGCGGTTCGTGACGAAACGGGATATTCTCCTTCTTTGAGAATCGTCGTCGACCAAGGAAGTCCTTGGCGAGCAAAAAGCGCCTCCGCATCCAGTCCATGCACTTTGACCCATCCCGCTTCGTCTAGCTTGTGAGTGAAGGTGTCTCGGGTCTGATCGAATGATTGAAGCAGCACCATTTCGATCGAATTGACAGGCTCCCATGGATCCGGCTGATAGCCATAATGCTTAAACTCATAGGCAGACTTCGCTTGATCCGTTTGGAAGCCCTGATTTGCCCCGTAAGCGTAAGCCCAAAGCTTTGCCTTTTGTTCATCGTTCATCTGTTCGAATAGCTGCTTTGCCTTTCGATCAAGTCCCAAAAGACGCATCTGAAGGTCGTCTTTCAGTGCGCGATAGCCCATCACCTCGGCTTTTCGTCCTTCAACGATGCGACGAAGAAAATCCATCTGCCAGGCACGATCTCGCGCATGAAGATAGCCTAAACACGCTAGAGCACCCAGCTCATTATCCGCTTTGGAATGTGTCACACCTGGCTCTTCATAGATTGCGCACGATTTGCCCTGAAGCTGAGCGCTCAGGGGATTATAGGTCTCTCCATTCGAACCAAAACACGAAGAGTAAGAGAGCAAAATCACAGTCACAATACCGAAACGGATTTTCATTCGATCCTCCTAAGCCCCTAAAAGGGCATCCTCCATAAATCTCGACAGCCGAACGCTTGTCAAAAATTTCTCTGCTGCGCGGAACGCAAAAAAAGTTTAAAATAACGCTTTCGGCGAACGACTAGGATCATGAAAATGGAATCAGCAAACAAGATGCGTCAATTCTCGAAGATTTCTACTGCTGAACATAAGAATTTCGTGGCCTTGCGTTCTGCCGTCATGCGTCTTGCCAAAAAGCGTCCTCGGCGTGCTCCGAAGCTTCATATTGCAGAGCAGCCTTTTGATGGGCTGCTTCTTTCGATCAGCCCCCTGTATCAAAAAAGCCGGCAGCTTTATTTGAACTCAAAGGGGACTTATCGCTCGCTTCTGGTGTCCTCGCCTAGAACGTTAAGCTCGCCCACTCTCCTTGAGCCTTTGATTCAGTACAGTCCCATAGAAACCGAGATGGTCTGGGCGGCGACCGATCCGATTGAGCGCAAAAACTCGCACCATCTACTCACTTTGCGAACGTACGTCGGCTCTCTTTTCCATGAGCAGAATCATCGAACGCTTTGGACGATGCTTCCTCCTCCGCCTAAAGACGCGGTAGGCATTCGCCGTTATCTCAACTTTGCCGAAAGCTTGGTCATTAGCGCCGACATGGCTCTTGGCGATGAGCTGGGGCCCAAAATGGCCCGCGAGCTTTATATGACCGGCACGATTTACGATCCGGGCACGGATATCCGAAAACTTCGCCTCAATCGACGAGAGTATCGAAACTACCTTCAAGCGGCGACCCATGCGACCTATCTCAATCTGGAACATTACGATCCGGAGCAGATCGGAAAAGGGATCGCGGTACTTTTTCCATCCATTGGAAAGCTTTCCGAGCGAGCTTCGCAAAGAAGTGGTAATCTCGATCGGGCTTTTGTTTGGAATACAAATCCGGCCTGGCAGAGAAAGCATCGGGACAAAGTCGCCCGCGCGCTTTCTTCTCCTCAGGAAAAATTGATTTTGCCGGATGATCCGATGGACAACCGCCTGCAATATCTGCTGGCGGAAAAGTGGTTCGAGGCGTTGGGGCTTTAATGCTTTTTTATAACCAGATCAAACGAGAATTTCCATCTACTGCCTGGAAGCGCGGCCAAACGCATTTCCGAGAAGACCATGTTCGCGACGTCAAATTACTGGAAGGCTCGCGCGTCAGCGGTCGCGTCGTCGACGAGGGCGCGGTCTTTGACATCACCATCACGATGGGCCGAGGAACGATTTTGAAGGTCGACTGCCTTCGCAATGGTACGCCCGTGGCGAACGCGGCCCGCTCCGAGCACGTCGCGGCTCTTTGCATCTGGGTCGTGGAACGCGGAAGCCTTCTTCGCGCACGCACTGGAACGGCCTCGCTAGGAACCGTTCAAGAAGAAGAAAAACCGCCTGTCATTGTCGACGCGGAAGCCGTCGCTTTTGTCCGAGGCTTGTTCAGGGACCGAGTCCTTGAAGCGGTCTCAGTCGAGGCCGCCCTCAAGTACAAAGACCCTGAAACCGGCGACAGCGAGCTCATCACTCTCAACCGCCTTGTGAAAGTCGCGGAGTTTCGCTCCTGGAAAACCGCCCAGGGAATGATGCTCAAGCTCTCCAATGATTTTGTTCCGGTTCTTCAAAGCGTTGAGAACGCCAAGCTCGTTTACTCAGGACAAGCGGCGCTTGACGGCCTTGCCAGGATGCTTGCGATCGAAAACCGCCGGCAGGTCGTTTTTCACGAGTCCGTCGACATCAAGTATGATCCGGAACCCCTGAAGCTTCACTCTTTGAAGATCGGCGGAAAAGAAGACAAAAGCCGCGTTCTTCTTTACGAGTTCAGGAATTCCACTGAAAAGCTGACTTCAAAAGATCTTCGCGATCTTTCGCTTGCTGGAAAGCTCAGCTCCAATTACGCGTGGAAAGGCGATACGCTTTATCGCTTTGCCACCTCGCTCACGACGATTTCGCAATTCGCGAATCGAAGCGGCGTTGCGGCCCCTGAAAGCGGAAAGCCCGGAACGGCTGCTTTTGCGCCCGATGGTTTTGGCTATCTCCACGATGATGAGCAACACCCGCTTCATCCGCTTGCGGCTTATCGTTTAAGCCTTGAGCTCGGCGTGACGGACTTTATCGTGGACGAGGACTGGAAAGAATTCCACGAGTGGCGAAAAAATTTCGAGAAAAAACGCATCCCATCGTTGCCGAACGCGGATTACGGATTCGATCTTCGGGACTATCAGAAGAACGGTCTCTCTTGGATGTGGAGTCTTTATCACCGTGGGCTTTCGGCGCTTCTTGCCGATGACATGGGTCTCGGTAAAACCCACCAAGTTCTCGCTTTTCTCTCAAGTCTCTATTTGCAAAAGAGCAAGCCAAAGAGCCCTTCGCTGGTCATCGCTCCGACTTCTGTTCTTGCGGCTTGGGGACAAAAGCTGAAAAAGTACGACACCGGCTTGAAGTGGATGATCTATCACGGCAATTCGCGCACCTTACCAGCCGATGACATCCATCTTGTCCTCACCACTTACGGCATTCTTCAACGCGAAGCGGATCTGCGCGACCGAGATTGGCATGTGATCGCTCTCGACGAAGCGCAAGCCATCAAAAATGCCAGTACGATCAGCTCCCGCGCAACGCGAATGCTGCGATGTAAGTACCGGATCGCGATGACCGGTACTCCCGTGGAAAATCAATCGACGGATCTTTGGTCGATCATGGAGTTTTTGCTTCCGGGCTATCTGGGATCACTTCCTCGTTTCAAGCGTCTTTACGGATCGGGCCGCGATGCTCCGACGTTAGATCAAGCCGCAGCGCTGAAACGTTTGATCTCGCCATTCCTGCTTCGTCGTACGAAGCTTCAGGTTCTCAAAGAGCTTCCAGAGAAAACGGAAGAAGTCATTTTCTGCGAAATGACTCCTGCTCAAAAGAAAGCGTATCGCGCGCATCTTTCAAGCGCGGAAGCCGCGAAGGCTCGCCAGGATATCGAAAGTGGCGGAAAAATCGATTACGCCAACATCCTTGCGCTTCTCACTCGCCTCAAGCAAACCTGCGATCATCCAAGACTCACGGACCTGACTTCTGGAAAGGTCAAACGCATTGGAGCGCTTGATCCGATGGAAAGCGGCAAATGGGAAACCGTTGTTGAGCTGATCAACGAAGCGATCGGATCCAATCTCAAAGTCGTCGTCTTTACGCAGTATCTTGGGATGATCGATATGCTGGGCTATTATCTTCAAACCCAAAACGTCGGTTACACCGACCTCAGAGGCGATACGCCG
>CAZCBS010000052.1:0-3454 GCA_964496965.1 uncultured Bacteriovoracaceae bacterium | reverse complement strand
CGGATTCTTTCGCGCGGCTAGAAAAGTTCGCATCCGATCCTGAGTGCAAAGTCTTGATCTGCTCGCTCTTGGCAGGAGGCCTCGGCATCGATCTCACGGCCGGAAGCGTCTGCATTCACTTGGACCGTTGGTGGAATCCCGCCAAGGAAAACCAAGCCACCGACCGCTTGCACCGCATTGGTCAGACCCGTGGCGTTCAGGTCTTCAAAATCCAGATCCCTGGAACCGTCGAAGATCGCATCGCAAGCATCATCGAGTCCAAGACCGAGCTCTCCGGCACCTTGATCGAAGAATCCCCCGTAGGCCTCAAGGCCTTCTCGAAGAAAGAACTCCTCGAGCTCCTTTCTCCGGTCGATTAAAAAAAGGTATGCCATACCTTTTTGTCTAGCAGCGCGTCATAAACTATGTCGATTCGATTTAAAGCGTCCGAAAATCAGACTTTGCATGACACCGAGATTTGCGAGCGGAACCTCAATCTGCTCGCGCATGCTCAGTGTATTGAGCTTGAGATTGGAAGCCGTTGCGGGGGATTTGGTGAATGCGGCGGTGATCGGATCAGAATCGATCTCGCTCATCAGAAGGATTTTTCACCCCTCACCGAAGCGGAGCGCGAGCATTTGAGTCCGGATGAAATCGCGGCGGGCTGGCGTCTTGCTTGCCAGTGTTTTCCTCAGAAAAACGACTTAGAGATTACGGCTGAGTACTAAGGTCTTCGAATCACTCGTCAAAGCTTTGGCGATTCAAGTCCATGCTCGAGATAGCCGATAATAACCTAAGTGATTCATGAGGTTCTTGATTCGTAGTCTGATACAAACGGCAGCTTTGAGCTTGCTCTTCGTCTCTGTCAATCGCGTGTCCGCCACCGAGGTGGATCACTATACTACCGCGTCTACTCCGCTTCGCGATGAAACTTCTGCGCTCAACAAGCTCGTTAATTCATTTATCAAAGATTCGTTGTACTTCGCCAACGGCCGCGCAAATTCCTGCGATCGCGACGCTTTATTCGCTAGCATGTCGATTCTGTTGGGAGACACGTTCATCACTCCGTTCGAGCAAAAAATTAAAGAATCCAAGACGATCGATAAGGCCAACGTGGAATGGACCGCTTCGATTTATCGAGATCTCTCTGCTCGCGAAGCACCTGCCATTAGCGTGGGATTGGGCGGCATCAGAGGCTGTTGTGCCTCGGTCATTTCTGTGGCCAACCAACGCATTGGCGCTGATAAGATCGGTCATTTCTTCAACCAAGGATTCGAGTATTTTATCCTTGGACATCAAAAGCAAGGTGCCGTCGCGCAGCTGATACGTGGTCTGCAGTTTTTAAATCCAAATAGCTCAGGCATGGACTCGGCTACTCTGGATCTTGAGCAAGCAACTTCATGGGGAACCCAAACGGAAGAATCGATGTTTGGTTACACCACGACCGGAGTCAAATCCTTCGGCGATCTCGCCGCAAATCTCGACGGTCTTCAATTTTGGCAAAATTTTTTCGACGGACCCAATCCCTACGTCAAATGCATTAAGGGTAAATTTACGCAAGTCCAGGACTTTGATTGGAACACCTACGTCAATCCCGCGTGGGACGAATCCATCAATTGCAACGACTACAAAACTCAGCAAATCGCTGACAAAGTCCATCGCCGCGTTCTCGAGCAAGAGCGAAAACAGAAAGCGAATCTCGAATGCCCTCGCGATCCGTTCGGCTGTATTCTCGCTCAAGAGCACTACGGCAAAAACTCGCGTTTAGTGCTTCACCCGAGCTGCCTAAAAGCACAGGTTCCTCCACAGGATCGAATCGATTCTTCGCTTTCCAACACCAAAAGGTGTCCGGCCGGAAGCTCCACTGGAGCTTCTCGGTTTGGTTCAGACGTGCGTCATTAAAACGATTCTTCCAACTGTTTTAGTTTGTGGATAAGTGGATAACTTTGTGGATAACTCGAATCGGCGTATGCATAACGTCGCGGCTCTTCGGGAAAGATCTCTGCGGAGAGAATGGCGAATGCCACACGATGGTGGAATTCTGAGTGCGGCCGCGAGAGGGATCACGAGGCCGTTTCAAAAGTAGAGTAGGAATGAAGCTCCGAAACGAGTTCCGATATCAACCTTTCTGCTTTTTCACGCGTATTTTGGATATCGTCGGCTCGAGCAAGCACGATGAGCTTTTCGATCGAGGGAGGATATTTTAAGAGATATCTTTCGGAATTGGGCATGATTCGCCGAGCTCGAATGGCTTCCATCAAAAGATCGACGACATGTCGGCGGCTCTCGGATTCGTAGTTCATGGGTTGAGCAAGATCATCCAGGAGCATCCCGAGCGCGTAAGGCAAGACTAACGCGAAGGGTACCGGTCGCGAGACTCCCGCAAAATATTCCTCAAAGAGAATTCTCGCCGCTTTTCCTCGCGCTTCGAGCTCTGGCCAAGCGGACCGTTTGATCCCTGCGATATGCGAAACTAGATCATGCGTGCCCCAGAAAACGATCTGCCGATTTTCCAGAAGGCCCGAATACCGGATCGCGTCCAAATTCACAAACCCCCCAATATTTCCTTTGTAATAGGACTTAGAGGGATCAAAGCCTCCAAATACCGTGTTGAATCCCCAAGGCCGAACCGACACGATCTCCGCGCCTTCGGTTGCCGCAATTTTCGCGATGATTTCAGGAAAAAAGACGCACTGATGGATCTCTCCTCGCTCATTATAGGAGAACTCCGGATGCAAGAGCGTCCTCATGCCTCGCACTCGCGGATCAAGACTGTCAAACCCGTCTGCCCAGATTCTGACCCCGGCGAATTCTTGGTAGTCGATCAGCTCCGAGCGCAGTTTTTCTCGCGGAATCCTCTTTCCGCTCCGTTGATCAAATAAAAAAGTAGAGAATTCATCATGAATCGTCCCGATTTCTTGATGAATTCCCAGGGCGGCCACCAAAGAAAAAAACTTCGGGTCGGCTGAGAATGAGGTGACTTCGGGTGTTTTTGAAAGCCTCGTCCGGAGGACTTCTTTGTCCTCCGGCGAGACCCGCAAGCTTTTGTAGCTCATGCCGGCGTCATTTGATCGTAGATCGATCTGATTCCCGGTGAGAGAACTTCAGCGTCAACACGAACTGGATCAAAGGCGGCGTGGCCCCATTTGCATCCAGCATAAACTTCGAGGTGAGACGCTTCGATGCTTCTCATTTGTACATCGCTCATCGCCTGAACTTTATTTGTCGTTTTTGAATCGGAAAAATGCGCTTTTAATACAGTCGCATCGCCAGTCGCTAATCCAAGCGCGATCAGATTCGCGCCACCAATAACAATTGTTTGAAATCCGTTTTTCATTTGAGCTCCTTTTTTTCAGATACTAACCGGAATGAAGGGAGCTAAACAGAATCATTAACTCAATAGTTATTTCGAAAAAAGAAACAAAAAATTAAAAAGCCAGAGGCCCCCCGAAGGAAACCTCTGGCTCTCTCTGCA
>CAZCBS010000051.1:0-16763 GCA_964496965.1 uncultured Bacteriovoracaceae bacterium | reverse complement strand
CCTGATAGTAGCGTTGCTTCAAGATGTCCATCACTCGAATCGCGGATTGATCGATCTCGCCGACCAAGCGATTGGTGCGGTTCATGAGGAAACTGAACGCGACCATGCAAGGGATGGCGACGCCGAGACCCATCATTGTGGCGTTCATCGCGGTCGAAATGCCGGCGGCAAGCAGTGCTGACTTCTGTTGAGGATCGGCGTGACCGACGGCTTCGAAGGAAGCGATCAGACCGGCGATGGTTCCCAAGAGGCCTAGCAGGGTCGCGACGTTGGCGATCGTTGCTAGGAAGCTGGTGCGTTTCTGAATCGTTGCGGTTGCCTCGTGAGTCGCTAACTGCAAGCCGTTCTCGATCAACGACTCAGGTTGGTGAGCGCGAAGCAGAGCTTGCTTCGCGACGATAGCGACGGGCTTGGTTTGCATACGGTCGCAGAGAGCGACGGCTTCGGCGACTTTTCCGGCCAAAACCAAATCCGTTATTTTATCGAAGAATCCTTGCGAATCCTTGATGGGATAGACCTGAAACAGAGCGCGGGCTCTTTCCAGCATGATCGCGAGAGCGACGGCTCCGGCGATTAGGATCGGTGCGACGTGAGCGAGATTGTTTTTGATGAATTCAAACATAGCGACTCCTTCTTGTTTATCGGTTGACGTACTTAGGTTGATAGTTGACGTTGAGAGTGTCCGTTGCTGCGAAGCTCAGGACCAAGTTTTGATCGATGACGATGCTGTTTCCCGAGATCGAATATTGAGTGGACTGGATGATCATCGAGCTGCCATCGGCATGGATCAGCGTGACGATCATGTCTTCCTGGCCAGTCGGAATACGCGATAGCGGGAAAGTGCTCTTCTTCAAGAGAATCGCCTGGCCGATCTCATCGAGCAGAGGCGAGTAATCGTTCGCGCCAAGATCAAGCGACATCGATCCGTTTCCAACAAGAGTTGCCAATTGGATGTATCGATCGCCGCGATCGGAGGCTTTGTTTTTGATCTGGCCTGCGGCCGTGTCATCCGAGATGCGAGCCGTGTGCAGTGTTTGAAGCGTAGCGCCCGTCAACGGCGTGATCACGGCGACGAAGTAGTTTGGATCGGTTGCGCCGGATCCATCGAGGCCCAAGAAAAAACTGTCGAGCTGGCTCTTGACGGAGGAGATTGGGGTCAGCTTCGCGGGGTTAGGGCAAGTTCCGATGGTGTAAGTATAGCCGTCGACGGTTTTGGACGAACAGCTCGTTCCTTCGGAGCCATACGTACAGCTTCCGTTGGCGCAGCAGTAAGTGCTGATCGCACCCGCGCCGTTCAGCGCAGTCAAGCTCGCTAAGTCGCACATGTAATGCGAGTATGGACTGTAGCTTGCGGTGACAGGGCTATCGATATCCATGCTTTGGTCATCTTCGTCCGTGACGAAGATGATTCCGCGGACGGAATTGGCTCGAAAGAACTTCGTTGCGGAGTTCGAGGCTTCGTTATCCGTAATAAGCTGAGTGACAGATTGAAGTCCGCGCTCCGATCCGCCTCCGGCGGAGCCCGTCGTCGCGTTGACGATAAAGTCTTTCGCGAGTTGCTGTGTCCAAGCGGTCAACGCCGCGCCAGTCAGCGTCGAGGTTGGCATGGTCGAGATGATCGCTTTTCCGCTATGAACCGTGTCGTTCTGAGTTGTGTTCACGCATTGAGTGATGGCGGTTTCTCCACCGCTGGGACTCAAGCAATGCGAGGTTCCGGTATTGCCCGTCGTACCTGCGATGTCGCGAATATTGCATCGAGATTCGCCGTTCAAGAAATAAGGCATTCCTTCCATGCAGAATGCCGCGATCGGGCCGTCGTGCATTCCCGGCAAAAGTTTTGAGTAGTTCGCCGATGCCGCGATTGGAAAGACGTCTTTATTGTAGATGTTTCGAACGAATGTGCCGGTGCCATCCACAATCGTCGCATCGTTGAATGCCACGGTTCTCGAGCTCAGGTAAGGAGACTGATAGCCCAGAGTGTTGGCATTGACGGCGTTGAAGTAGTTGGAAAACGCCGAGTTCGCTAAGTAAGTATCTGTTGTGATCACTGCGACGCGAATGTCCCAGGTCGGTTGCATGTATTTGTTCGCGAATCCGGTCAGGCCATTGCGAAGCTTGTCTTGGACGGTGTCCATGCTGGCCGAGTTATCGACGACCCAAAGCAAATCAATCTTGGTATTGATCTGGATTTCCGCGCCGAAAGTTTGGCTTTGCTGAGCAAAACGGAAAGAGTTAGGAATCTGTCCGGTGCAGCTCGACGCGCCGATTGCTCCCGCGCCCAATGCTGCGATGACTTGATTTTTAGTTGTAGAAGTCAGGCGTTTCATACTGCGCACCTCTCTTCTGGTTGATTTCTTAATTCTTGCTGCTTACTGCTTACGAGACTGTTTCTGAGCGGGGCTGCTGTCGGCTACGCGCACGGAAGCAGTCGCGCGTGAAGGTTCGCCGGCTTGGCGAGAGCCGCAGGCCATCGTCATTTCTCCGCCGATCCAATCTTTGAAGATCTCAAGCTTGGAGTTATTCGCGGCCGTGCGTTGGCTTGCGAGCTCCTGCTCTTCGACGGCTTTTTTCAAGTCGCCGTCCAAGGCTTGATTCACTTCGCCGTTTTTCTGAGCATCAGAGGCTTCCCACTGAGCGAGGCCAGTGTCTTCGTTGGATCCGCCGCTGATGGCTTCAAGAAATTCGTCTTTCTTCGCCGCTTCTTGTTTTGGATAAGGGCAGCTTTCGGAGCACTTTGCTTTTCCTACGCAGAATCGAGCCGTCACGACATCTTTTGGGCCAGCGACCGCGCCGATGACGAACTCGCCGAGTTTTCCGGAAACCGCTTCGTGGCGGACAGGAGTGCCGTTGACTCGGATGCAGACGGATGTTGAATGGAAATCCGCGCGTGGCAATTTGATCAGATTGCGATGATGACTGCACTCATCGTCGCTGGAATGAGTGGCTAAAGATTTATGCGTGAAGGTCAACGTGAAGCATCCGTCCGTCATTGCTTCTAATGCGATGGCAGGTTTTGTTTCCGTGCTTGGAATGCCATGAGCGATTTGCGAGCTGCCCGAATTTTGGGAGTGATCTGAATTTTGCGAGTTACTTGCGATCTGGCTATTTCCACTATTGCTGCTGTTGTCGGCTCCTCGAGTGTTACTCGTATTTTGGATTGCTTGCGAGCTCGAAGGAGATGACGAAAATTCTTCGCCCGACTTGCCGAGGTTCAGGGGCGCTTGAGAGAGAGTTGAGTGTTTCGCGCGCCAAACCATCCAGCCACCTGCGAGTAGAAGGATAGGGAGTGCGATCGCCGCGCCTTGAATCCACTTTTTGTTGTTCTGTTCGGTCTGTTTCATAAGTTTAGGTTTTCCTACTGTGTTAAGTATAGTTAACATACTGCGCAAAGGCAAACTAATTCGGTCGGAAATTGAGCTTGTAGGTAAATACTAATAATTTCAATAAATTGTGAATGCTTTCGAAATGCGAACCAGGGTTAGATAAATTTTAGTAGTTTAGAAATATTTAAAGTTAATGAGTTGATTGTTGAGTCCGCACAGTAGTTGACTAAAAAAGTATGAAATAGCATACTTAAGAAGTACCACTCAGTTTCCGAAGAGAAGTTGGGTAGGAGGAATGGCGTTATGAAACTACATCATGGGGAGTCGCAAGCGACTTGGCAGCGTCTAGCCAAACGGTTTTGGCGAGATGAACGCGGCCAATCCACGACTGAGTATATCTTGATCCTTTCCGTGGTCGTGATGATCGCGATGAAGTTCAAGACGATGTTCACGAAGCAGATGGAATCCGCAGTCAGCAAGCTCGGTTCCGATCTCAATAGCGCAATGGAAGAGTGAGCCCGGGCAGGCACGGCTTGCCCGAGATGCAACGGCGCTTTTAATAAGTTTCTCTAGTTTCGCTCGGCAGAAAGTGCCGATGCGAAATTATTTATTTTGTGTGTAACATTAAGTTCATGTCGGAATGGGCGAAAAAATTCGCGCGTGATGAATCGGGACAAGCTGTTACGGAGTATGTCCTGCTGATGTCGATCGCCCTCGGAAGCGCGATCGCGATCAGCAAAGGCATGATGCGCGTGCTCGACCGATTTACCCTGGCGCTTGGAGCTCAACTTGAAAAAGATCTGAAAGCAGGGAGGGCTCCAAGTGTTATTTGGAAGAACTGATACATCCATTCTCCTCTACGCTGTGCTTGTCATCTCGGTGAGTGGCGCTCTCACGGATCTGGTTTGTGGAAAAATTTTCAATTGGCTGACGATCCCCGCGCTTGTCGCGGGACTTTTGGTCTCTGGATGGATCGATGGCTGGCAAGGTCTCGCGAGCGCAATGCTCGGATCGGTTGCCGCCTTGGTGCTTTACGGCTGGATGTTCGCTCTAGGCGCGATGGGCGCGGGTGATGTGAAGTTTCTCATGGCGCTCGGTGCGTGGGGCGGTCTTCGTTTTGTGATCGAAACGGCGGTCTTAGGCGTTGCGGTGGGTGGCATACTTGCCGTATTGATGCTGGTTTTCAGCGGGAAAATGCCGAGCTTCGCAAAACGAATGCATCATTTTCTTTTGACTGTCTTCGTGAGCGAGCTTGAGGTCGAGAAGCCCAAGATCGATCACTCGATGACGATGCCGTTCGGGATCCCGATCGCGATCGCCGCGGCTTGGGTCGCCCTCGGGCACCCGTTTCAAACGCTGGGGGTTTCGCTATGAAATCCGAATCAGGACAGGCGGTGTTTGAGTACGTTCTTTTGCTCCTGCTTGTCGTCGTGGTTTTCATAACCGTGGCGAACGGAATCGGAAAAGTGGACGTCGGGGGCAAATTGATGAAGCCTTTGAGCGGGGACTTTGCCCACGCCTATCGTTACGGTCATCCCAAAGCCTTGGGCTTCGATGATGGAGGTCCCCAAAAACATCCGCGCGCCGAAGGCGGCGATAGCTTCAGGATTTTTTATGTGCTCCCGAAATAAAAAATCAGAAAGCGGTCAATCGACCATCGAGTTTGCCCTGACCATGGTCCTGATCTCGGGATTCATGTTCATGTTTTTTCAATTGTCCATGGTGATGGGCTTTAGCTCCTACATTCAATACGCCACTTTTATGGCGGCTAGGGCCTATCTTGCGGCTGGACCCGATATGCAAGATCAGAGAAACCGAGCTACGACCGTCATTCAACAGATGCTCAAGATTTCGGGGACCGGACAGGATCGCCTTCCGACCATCGCCAAAGGCGAAGGCGGAGGCGAAGGGGGCGGCAAGGGTCTGAGTTTTACTATTCCTCAATTCGATCCAAAAGCCAAAAATTACAGTTGGCTGCAGGGAATCCGATATGACTTCAAGGGGCGTGTGCTTTTATTGCCCCTTGGGAAAGGCGCTGCCACCAAGCCAGGCGCGGCGTCCATCTCGTTGACCTCGGAAAGCTATCTGGGGAGAGAAACTCCGACGGATGCTTGCCAGGCCGAGATGCAAAATCGGGGAGGCGGAATTTACGACAATGGTTGTTGAAAGAGAAAAATCAGAATCAAAATTCTTCGAGCACGATGACTCCGGTCAGAGCGTGCTCGAGTTTCTTTTGATTTTGCCTCTGGTGATGACCGTCGTCATGCTGATGATTCGAGTCAATACCGCGATTCAAATGTCGGTCGTCGATCAGAAGTACGCGCGCGCTCAGGTGCTTTTCCTGGCGGGTAACTCGCCGGAGTATCCGCTTCGTGCCAGTGTCGTACAAAACCTTGCCTCGGACGGAATGAACCAGCTTGTGGTCGGAGTCTCCGAGGATCGTCCCAATGAGTCCAGTGGCGGCGAGTTTGGCGATACTGCGGCAAGTACTTACTACATCGGACGCAGACCCGGTGGAATGGGCGAAGACCCAGACACCGGAGATTCGATTTCCAAGCGCGTGACGATTCGCGTACGCAACACGGTGACCCTCTGCACTCCGCAGCTTTCTTTCGGCGGAAAGCCAGCTTTCGATTTCAAGTCCTCGGGCGGCAATGGCCCACAATATAACTATCCTGAAGATCCTCGAGCTTGGCAGTTTTGCAGCTCGAAACTGGAGCAGCGCGGATGAACAATAAAGCACTGACTCTATCCATCTTGATGGCGATCCTGGCCGTGTTCTTCGTTCAAAGCTACGTTGCGAGCGTTGAAGAAGAGCAGAAGAAGAAATACGGCTCCGAAGTTACGGTCGTGGTCGCCAAACGCGATATCAAGGAAATGGCCACGATCGATGAAACGATGCTGACGACGATTCAGATCCCGGAGCGTTTCAAGGATCCGAACGCTGTTCCTTATAGCAAGCCGGAAGTCGACGAGAAGAGTGGCCGCAAGATCGGCTTAGGCCTCAGGGAATGGTCGAACTACATTGCCATTGTTCCAATTAAAAAAGGCGAACAGCTGACCTTCACCAAAGTCACCGAGCCAGGCATCAAGACCGGGCTTTCTCCGCAGATCGCTCCGGGCAAGAGAGCCATGGCGATCAATGTTTCGGAAATATCCGGAGTATCGAAGCTCATTAAGCCAGGTGATCGCGTGGATATTATCGGCGTTATCGATCTGGGCGGCGGCAAAGCCAATAAGATCGCTAAGACCCTGCTTCAAGACGTCGCGGTTTTGGCGACGGGAAGAAGCGTGACCAATAATCCGGCGCGCACGATCGAGAACGATTCGTTCACAGGCAAAGACAAAGTGAAGTCTCTTGCCGAGGATTTCTCGTTCAACACGATCACAATCGAGGTTGATCCCGTTCAAGCGCAGATGATCGCGCTTGTGATGCAAAACGGGGAGAGCGCCTTGATGCTTTCGCTCCGAAACAACGAGGATACCGAGCGAAGCGCGATGGGAACCATGTCCTACAGCGATGTTTTGGGAATCGATTTATCCAAGCCGAGGGCGCCTGCGAGCAAACAATGAAAACATCCATTCGGCCAACACTTCAAATCCTTCGCTTCGTGACCGCCACCTTGGTGTTGACCACGCTGGTGGGTTCGGCGAGTTTTTGGCTGGCGCGTGATGCGCGCAGCGCCGGAGGGGCTCGAGAAGACGAGCCTGCGGGAAAGGCGACAGAAAAAGCCAAGCCATCGAAATTGACGACAGATACTTCTGAAGAAGAAGCGGATCGGCGGCGCATGCTTTTGACGACAGGCGAGGACAAGACCGTTGATCTCGATTTCGACGCCAATACGCGCGCGGAGGGAATCACGGTCGGAAATCCGCTTCTCGTCGCCACGACCTTGGTGAAGGTCGGAGACAAGCGGCAGATCGTATTCAAGCCGTTAAAGGCCGGCGAGACCAATGTGATCGTTCGCGATGCGGACGGAAATATTCGCCTGATTTTCATGGTTCGAATCACGGGCAGTAATTTGCTTCGAATCGCAGGAGAGATCCGGGATTTGCTCCGCGATGTCGAAGGCGTGGATATTCGGATCGTCGGGCCTAAGATCATTCTCGAAGGCGAAGTGTTGGTTCCCGCCGATTACGGACGTATCGCTCTCGTGGTTGCCGATGCGGCGTACAGCGGCTTTGTCATGAACCTGACGACGCTTTCTCCGCTGGGAATGCAAGTTCTCGCCAAGAAGATCGAATCGGATATCAAGAATTTCGCTCCGAACGTCACCACTCGCGTGGTCAACGGAGTGATTTTCCTCGAAGGTTCCGTGAAAAGCACGGACGAAGCAAGGCGCGCGGATCAGATCGCAAGAATCTATCTGCCGGAGATGCGTCCGACGACTCTGATCGAGCGCGATAAAGATACTTCGCGCGGCCCGCAAGTTCCTCGTCAGATGATCCAAAATTTTATTCAGATCGAAGCGCCGCCGCAGAAGAAGCAGGAAAAGCTGGTTCGCGTGACGGTGCATTTTGTCGAGCTTTCGAAAGACTATAGCAAGTTCTTCGGCTTTAAATGGGAGCCGGGCTTTACCTCGGAGCCTTCGATCGCGATCGGACAGGGAACGAACGGTTCCACTCAAGCAGGCGGAATTTCTTTCAGCGCGACGATCTCGAGCTTGATTCCAAAGCTAAAGACCGCGCAGGACGCGGGGTATGCGCGCATTTTGAAAACAGGCACTGTGATCGTTCGAAGCGGTCAGCCAGCGAAGCTCGACGAGCTCACGCAATTTCCTTACGTCGTATCGGGCCCGAACGGCCAAGTATCGCCAGGCTCGACACCCGTGGGTCTATCGATCGGCGTGACTCCCTTGATCCTGGGACAAAGCGAAGACATTCAGATGGACTTGAACATGAATCAGATCAGCTTGGTCTCGTTGAGCGGTGCGGGACAGCCCCCGGTCACTGCGACTCATAAAGTGGAAACCAAGATCTACGTTAAATCCCGTGAGAGCGCGGCCGTGGCAGGCGTGAACTCAACCGATGTCGGAACGTCATTCAATAAAGATGATCCAAATCCGGGAAGTTTCAATTCGGGCACGGGCGGTGCTCAGACGGACGCGTTGTTCACGTTAAAGCACACCAAGAATTACGCGAAGAAGAAATCGCAGTTCGTGATCTTTGTGACGCCTGAAATCATCGAGAACGCGTCCGAAGGCAGCGAAGACCTCAAACGTAATTTCCGAGTGAAGGTGAAATAACCCATGGCAGGTCATATCATTGCCGTAGTCGGCGGAAAAGGCGGAGTCGGAAAAAGCGTGTTCGCGGCGAACCTCGCTATTTCCTATTTGCAGGAGTTCAAGCAACGCCCGCTGATCGTCGATTTGGATCTGAATAGCTTGGGTGACCAAAACCTGATCCTGGGACTCAATCCTCCGAAGAACATCGTGGATGTGAGCAAAATCCCGGGCGGCGTGATCGATATCAAGGCGCTTCAGCCGTTGATGGTGACGGCTCCGGCAGGATTTAATTTTATCGGCGCTCCTCGCGAGTCGATCGTTGCTCGGGACTTGGATCTCGAAGGATTAGGAAAGTTCCTGAAGGGCGTTACGAATATTTTCAATCTTGTGGTTGTGGACTGCGGAAACGGCACGGAGCCCTGGGCTTTGAAGACTTTGGAATACGCGACCGCGATTTTCGTCGTGGCCACTGCCGACCTGATCGTCATCAATCAGACCAAGCGCGTGCTCTCCAAGATCCAAGAGCTGATGTTTCCTCCGGAGATGGTTCAGATCATCATCAATCGCTATTCGAACGCGAGCTTGTTCAAGCCTCAGGATATCAGCAAGAACCTCAATCGCGCGGTTTTCGGGGCGATTCCGGAAGATACCGCGACCTGCGACGGATCGCTCGCGAAGAGCACGCCGATTACGCTGGCCGCGCCCAATGCGCCAGTCGTGCGAGCTTACCACGATATCGTTCGAAAAATGCAGCAAGTGAACTTGCTTGAAAACCTCGCGAAGCTCAAGAAGCCCAGCGGAGTCGTTGCGAAAGCACAAGCCGCGAGTGCGCCTGAAGCCGCCGCGGATGGCTCGGCGAACCCCGGGGGAAGAAGCCTTGCGGCACCGCTTGATGCATGGACTGCGATGAAGCTGCGGATTCATAAGGCGCTCGTGGATCAGCTCGACAAAAAAATCGACATGAACTCCAAGGATCCCAAGCAGCTTGCGGTTCTTCGCGAACGGACATCGTCCGCCGTCTTGAAGATCATGGAGACCGAGGACACGGCATCCGTTCTCCCGACTCCGAACGAAAAACGCCAGATGCTCAAGGAAGTCTTGGATGAGGCATTGGGTCTTGGCCCACTAGAGGACTTGCTTGCCGACGATAGCGTGACTGAAATCATGGTCAATGCGCGCGATCAGATTTACATTGAAAAAGCGGGAAAACCACAGCTTTCGAAAGTGAACTTCTCAAGCGAGAATCAAATGATGAACGTCATCGAGCGTATCGTGACTCCTTTGGGACGTCGCGTGGACGAAAAAACGCCGTACGTCGACGCACGTCTCGCGGACGGATCCCGTGTTCACGTGATCATCCCGCCGCTCGCGCTGCGCGGACCGACGATCACGATTCGTAAATTCCCTAAAAAGCGCATCGAGCCCGAAGACCTCATTAAATACGGATCGATGACTCCGGATATCGCCGACTTTCTTCGATGCTGTGTCGAAGCAAAGCTCAATATTGTCGTTTCCGGGGGCACGGGTTCCGGTAAAACCACGCTTCTGAACGTGCTCTCAGGATTTATTCCCGCGACCGAACGAATCATTACCGTCGAGGACGCCGCGGAAATCCAGCTCAAGCAAGCGCATGTCGTTCGTCTGGAGGCGCGTCCTAAAAATATTGAAGGCGAGGGTGAAGTCAGCATTCGCGATCTTGTGAAATGCTGCTTGCGTATGCGCCCTGACCGCATCGTGGTCGGTGAGTGTCGTGACGGCGCCGCGCTCGACATGCTTCAAGCGATGAATACCGGTCACTCGGGATCGCTCACGACGGTTCACTCCAATAATCCGCGCGAATGCTTGGGACGTCTTGAGACGCTTGTGATGATGGCGGGATTGAATCTGCCATCGAAAGCGATCAAGGAAAATATCGCATCCGCCGTAAATCTGATTATTCAACAAACTCGTTTGACTGACGGATCGAGAAAAATCACCTACATCACGGAGGTTTCCGGAATGCAGGGCGACGTCATCACGTTGCAAGATATCTTTGTCTATAAGCAAGAGGGCCTCGATAAAAAGAGAAACGTCGTCGGGCGATTTGTTCCGACGGGATTTGTTCCTAAGTTCGTCGAGGAAATGGAAGCAAAAGGCATGCGGGTTTCGCGTGACCTTTTCGAAGTGAACAAGGCTCCAAAACCGGCGGGCGGCTCACCTGCTCCAGCGGCGGCTCCCGCGACGCCTGGGGCCGCGGCCGCGGGTGGAGCAAAACCAAGAGGTTGACGAGAACTGATTTATGCCGAAGTGGCTCGGACTTCTCATCCTGGGGATCGCGGTTTTCGGGATCTCCTATAGCTACTCGAAGCGATTCTTGGATTGGCTTCGCTTTCAATCATTGGGCACGCGCGACTATATTGTCGATCGCTTGCAGATGATGTTTATCGAAATCCCCGCTCACAAGATCTTGATCGGCCTTTTTGCGATGAGCTTTGGCTTCGGTAGCATCGTGTTCCTGAGTTTCCTTCCGAATCTCCTTCCCGGATTTGTTTTTGGCGGAGTCGCGACGTTGATCGGTTGGAAGCTTCCTAAGCCGATGGTCGATTGGTACTACAGGCGTCGAGTGAAGAAGTTCGTGGTTCAGATGATCGATGCATTGGGGCTGATGTCCAATGGCATGAAGTCGGGCCTTTCGGTCGTTCAAGCGATGGGTTTGGTGACTCAAGAAATGCCTAATCCGATTCAGCAGGAGTTCAACGAGGTTCTTCGTCAAAACAAGATCGGCGTTTCTCTTGAGGAAGCCTTCGTCAGTCTTGGCAACCGCGTCAAATCCGACGATGTCGAGATGTTCGTGACCTCCGTCAATATTTTGAAGGAAACGGGCGGAAATCTCGCGGAGACTTTCGATACGATCGTCACGACGATTCGCGAGCGCATCAAAATCGAGAATAAAATCGATGCGATGACGACGATGGGGTTTTATCAGGGCGTTTTCGTGATGGCGATTCCGCCGGTATTGGGAGCGGTATTTTACACGAGCGATCCCGACTTTATGCAACCTTTGTTTAGCACGCCCGCGGGATGGGGCATCGTGACAGTGATATTCATGCTTGAAGCGATCGGATTTTTTGTCATCATGAAGGTTATCAAAATTGACGTTTAGTTCAATAATGGGGATGATTGGAGTGAGGGTTGATCAAATGAGAAAAATTGGCGCCATTTCTTTGGCATTGGCTATTTTTACTGCTTCATTCGCGCAGGCTCAAGTCAGCCTTCGCAATGGAAACTTTTTCACTGCGTACACCGACTTGATCTATCCCGGCGGATTTGATCCCAAGATCGAGCGGATCTACAACTCCAAGACGGATTGGGCGAAAGGAATGTTCGGCCCAGGCTGGGGTTTCGAGTATGAAGCGTTCCTGAATGTTTCCGCGGATGGAAGCGTTGTCGTGCACGAATATGGCGGTGGCGCTGAAAATCGCTTTAGCCCAGTGGCTTTCAACGCAGGCGAGCTCGACAAAGCCGTCGACATGATCGCGGGCGCCGCTAAGGCTTCCGGCGTGATCGGAAGCGGCGATCAGCTGGAGAGCTATAAGAAGAAGCTTCGCGCGGATATCGGTTTTCGCAATGAGCAGTGGGAAAACTTCCGGCACCAAGGAAAATTGCAGCCACGTCAACTCTCGGTTGGTACCAAGCTTCAATCCAATCATTACAGCTATCAGTTCATCACTCGTGTCGAGGGCGGTTATCTGCGCCAATACGAAACCGGCAAGACCGAGAAGTTCAACGACGCCGGCAAGCTCGTGCATGTCGGTGACAAGAACGGAAACTTCATCGATCTGAGCTACGGAAACGACGGGCATCTCGCGCGCATCGTCGACAATCAAGGCCGTCGCATGAGCTTCTCATACACGAACCGCGGATTGGTCTCTTCCATCGAAGGCGAGAACGGCAAGAAGTCGCTCTATCAATACGATGGCTCCAATATGCTCGTGAAGAGCACGGACGTAGAAGGAAACGCTTATACCTTCAAGTACGAGATGGGCACGACCAATCTCGTTCCGAACATGACCGAGATCGGCTACTCCGACAAGACGACGATGAAAATCGCCTACTGGGGACGCGAAAAGAACCAGAACGTGAAGAGCGTGAAAGATCGCGATGGCTCCTTTACCGAGTACGCATATGGATCCAACGCCAGCGATCCGGGCTATTCCATGGTAAGCGTCACTGTTCGCCCATCTGAAAAACTTGTGGATGAGCATGGCAAGGCTGTTCCGCCGATCTCTGTCAGCAAATATGAATATCATATGAAGCGCAAAGCGGACGGCGAGGAGTGGCAATACAAACTCGTTACGACTTTGGACGGTGATCGCACGGAGACGACATATAATGAGTGCTGTGGTCTTCCTTTGCTGATCAAGCATAATTCGGAAGAAACGTCTTTTGAGTATGACACCAAAGGACATGTCACGAAGAAAACGACTCCGAACGAAGTGACGGAGCTGGCCTATCACCCTCAAGTGGGTAAGGTCACGAAGGTCGTGCGCTATTCGAAACGCGACAAGAAGCAGTCGAGCTGGTCAAGCTTCGAGTACGATGCGAAGGGCAATCTGACGTTCGCCAAAAACAGCGATAAGAAAGGCGTGAAGCTTTTCTACGACGGCAATGGCCGTATTCGCAGCATGGTGGATCAGGACCGCCGACGCATCGACTTCAAGTACAACGAAAACTCGAAGCCAGTGGAAATCAGCGATCCTTCGCTTGGAACGATCACGGTTGCTTACAAGCAAAGCGGCGAGATCTCCAAAGTCGAGAGCACCGCGGGCCGTAAAATCGCCCTCCAAGTCACTTCGGCTTTCCAGAACCTGTTGGATATTATTCGTCCGGCAGGCGTGAGCTTAAGCTTCTAAACCCGATTGTCGAGGTTTTGGACAGGGGTTAGGGCCTTAGACGAAATTGCTGGGGTCCGACTCCAAGCTGGCTTGTAAGTCCTTGTTTTAAATAGGTAATATTTAACACATTCTGGCATGCCGGTTGCTTATTAATAAAGAAAGAACGGTCGCAAGGCCCGAAGCCAAGCGATTCATGAGAGATAAAAAAACGAGAGGAATAGAATATGAAAGCAATGAGCAAAGTTTTAATTTTGGCAACGGTCACCTTGATGAGCGCAAGCTCTTTCGCAGCGGATAGCGTCGGCCAAAAGGATTCCAAAGATTGCGCGACTGAGACGAAACTTGTCAAAAAGAAGCAAAGCGATGGCGCTGCAGCAAAGGCTGACGAAGATAAGAAGCCCGCTAAGACTGACAAGGCTGACTAATCCAGTCCTGACTTAGATTTTGACCTCTCTTCCAATCGAGAGTATCTGAGAGAGATGAAGCCCCACGGGATTTCATTTTTCTCAAATACTCTCGATTTTTTTTGCCCCTAACCCTACCCTGTGCGATTTATAAGAACATATGCTCGAGATCGTAGGGCTCGAAAAATCGTTCGGATCGTTCAAAGCGGTGAGTCGCGTCGATCTGACGATCCCCGAAGGGGAGTTCTTTTCGCTCTTAGGTCCGAGCGGATGCGGCAAAACCACATTGCTTCGCATGCTGGGTGGATTTGAGGCACCGACCTCCGGCGAGATTCGACAAGGTGGCAATCGCATCGATCAGCTCCCACCCAATCAGCGCCAGTTTAATATGGTGTTTCAACGCTATGCGCTCTTTCCTCATCTCAGTGTTTGGGAGAATGTCGCATTCGGGCTGAAAGTGAAAAAGGTTTCGACTGCCGAAATCCGTCAGCGCGTGATGGAGATTCTCTCGCTGGTCAAATTGACCGGAATGGAAAAGCGGCAGGTCACAACGCTTTCGGGTGGTCAGCAGCAGCGAGTCGCTTTGGCGAGAGCGTTGGTCAATCGGCCTAAGGTCTTGCTTCTGGATGAGCCATTGTCTGCGCTTGATCTTAAGCTCAGGCAGCAGATGCAGGTCGAGCTCAAAGCCCTTCAGAGGCGGCTCGGTCATACGTTTATTTTCGTGACTCACGATCAAGAGGAGGCTCTGACGCTTTCCGACCGGATCGCGGTGATGAATAACGGAGAAATCGAACAGATCGGAACTCCGGAGGAAATTTACAATCATCCCAAAACTCCGTTTGTCGCGCGGTTTATCGGTTCCATCAACGAGCTTCCAGGTACTCTTCTGGAGATGCGTGATCAACGCGCGAGAGTGAGAACAGCGAGCGGTGAGCTCGAGATCACGGCGACTCGGAAGGGTTCGCGACCTCTGCCGCGATTAGACGTGGATCGACCAGTGAGTGTTCTTGTGCGACCTGAGAATCTTAAAATCAGCGCTGCAACAGCCTCCACTGGGAAGAACGGTCTCTCAGGTGTTTTGAAAGAGATTCTTTATCAAGGCCCGATGACGCAGTTTTTGGTCGAATGTGCGCAGTATCCTGGCATGACGATTACGGTGACTAGCCCTACTTCGATGCTTCATCAACAGCAACTGGGAATCGACGTTTCCGATCCGGTCTCGCTGAGTTTTGACAGCGAAGACTTGTTGCTGATGGACGCGGGAACTTCCGCGCAATGAGTGGGGCCAAGAATGGAACCGCGCCGGTCCACCGAGTTGCCAGTGGGCTTGCATTTCCTTCCATCGCCTGGCTGCTCATTTTTTTCCTGATCCCATTGATCATCGTTGCGATCTATAGCTTTGCCCAGCGAGAAACATATGGCGGAGTGGCGCTCACTCTTTCTTTCCAAAATTATGCTCGCGTTCTGGATTGGATTTACTTCCGCGTTTTTTGGCAAAGCATCAAGCTCGCGACAGCGACGGCGATTTCCTGCCTTTTGATCGGCTATCCGATGGCGTTTGTCATGGCGAGCGCATCGCGTCGCTGGAGAACCGTTCTGCTCATTTTGGTCGTGATTCCGTTTTGGACCAATTTCGTCGTCCGAACCTATGCGATCAAAGCAGCGTTTTCCGAAACCGGCCCCGTCAACGAATGGCTGCTCAAGCTGGGTTGGATCTCGGAACCTTTCGCGTTCAGCGGCACTTATTTCGCGATTTGGGTCGGGATGCTGACGAACTATCTGCCATTCATGGTGCTTCCGCTCTACGTCGTTCTCGAAAAATTCGACTTTGGTTTGCTCGAGGCCGCTCGAGACTTGGGAGCTTCGCGCTGGCAGCAGCTGACGCGAGTTTTGATTCCATTGACTCAGTCGGGAATCGTTACCGGCCTGGTTTTTGTTTTTGCTCCTGCTTTGGGCGAGTTCGTGATCCCCGATCTGCTCGGAGGAGCGCGAACCATGCTTGTCGGAAATCTCATGACCGAGCAGTTTTTGAAAACGAGGGATTGGCCGTTTGGATCGGCGCTTTCGATGCTACTGATCACGGCGGCAGTTCTGAGCGTGATGATGCTCAAGTCTTTCAGTGCCCGAAAAAATTTAGAAGGAAAAGACATTGAGGCGAGGGTAGAAGCTTGAAAACAGCTGTTTCAAGCTCAAGAGCGTTTGCTTATCTCATCACTTTCGCCGCTTTTGTCGCGCTCTATTTTCCGCTTTTGGTCATGTTGATTTACTCCTTTGTGGATCGCTCCTCATCGAACGGATCGATTTGGACCCTGCGATGGTATCAAACGGCGATAACCAATGAACGAACTCTCGATGCACTTAAAATCAGTCTTTGGGTAGGGCTTTGGAGCACAGCTATTTCTACGGTTCTTGGGACTTTAGGCGCGCTCGCCCTTCAACGCTCGCGATTGATCGGTCGAGAGGCGTTCGGGGTTTTCTTTTACGTACCGTTGGTGATGCCCGAGATCGTCATGGGTCTTTCGCTACTGATCTGGTTTGTGCGACTGGGCATTCCGTTAGGACAGTTTTGCATCATTTTGGGGCATGTGACATTCAGTCTGTCGTACGTCCTGATTACCGTGCGGGCTCGATTGGAGGATTTCGACCTTTCGATCGAGGAGGCTGCGCGCGACCTCGGCGCGACGGCGTGGCAAACGTTTTGGAAAGTGACTCTCCCTTTGATCGCGCCTGCCATTTTGTCCGGCGCTTTGATCGCTTTCACGCTCTCTTTCGATGATTTTCTCGTGACTTTCTTTACGGCCGGAGTGGGCTCGGACACCTTGCCTGTGAGAATCTACTCGATGATCAAATTCGGGATGTCGCCGGAAATTCGTTCGCTTTCATGCCTGGTGCTTGGCCGGTACTTGATCTTTGTTCCTTGTTTTTTTCGGCCCGATT
>CAZCBS010000050.1:4531-17067 GCA_964496965.1 uncultured Bacteriovoracaceae bacterium | reverse complement strand
GGAAAGTTTCTTCTTTATGAAGACACTCAAAATAACTGCAACGGCAACCGGGATTTGAAAGCTCCGGCGTTAGCGCTGAAGCTTTATCGAACCGATTGTGAATGGGATGGGTTCGTGGATGTACTGATTGATTCGGCCATGATCCACGGAGTTCAAAATGGGACGATGCTTTTGCGAACTGAAGGCAAGCGAAAGCGAATGGGGCTTTACAAATGCGTTAAGCTTCATGGCTCCGAGCCAAAGCAAACCGGTGAGGAAAATCATGGTGAGTGGCCCGATGCGTTTCCTCCAGTTCAAAACGGCGAGGGGAAGAGCGGAAGCAATTCCGATCAGCCAGTAGCCGTTGAGCTGGGTTCGCAGAAGAGCGATCGTTGAGGCAAGAATCAGGGCCAAAACCAAAGGGCGTAATGCCCGCTCTGCTCTTTGCACCCAGGATTTTTCGCGATGGCGATAATAAAGCGCGCAGCTGACGCCCATCACAAGAATCGGGCCCGAGTAGATTCCAATCGCCGAGACGAGAGCTCCGAGCGGACCCGCGACGCGATAGCCGATCAGGGCGCACATGGCCATGTTAGGACCTGGCACAAGCTGTCCTACGACATAGCTTTGCATGAACTGATCGGCAGTCAGCCAGTGGTGCTGATCCACTAAGATTCGTTGCAGTTCGGGTAAAAGACCGAAAACGCCGCCGAACGAAACCAGGCTTAAGCGAAAAAAAATCCAGAAAAGCTCGAGCTCAATCATGTGGCGAACTCCCAAGCCAGGCAAGCGAGCGTGCCAATGAGAACCACGGGAATGATTGGAGTGCCTTGGAGAAGAATCGCGATTCCAAGAACGACTAATGCATATCGCCCCATGATTTTCACTGAGCCGGCTTTAATTTTCTGAGCGGGGCTCTGCGCGGGAATCCCTTGAAAAAGCATCCAAAGAAACTTGCCCATCAAAATGAGCGCTCCGATGGCAAAGCCGTGAAAAAGCTCCGCCACCCAAGGACGGTCCAATGGAATGAAGAGCGCAATGAGGATGGCGAGCAGGGCGCCAGGGAGTAAAAGGGGAAGGAGCGCGAAAACCGCTTTAGGGAGCGAAAAGAGCCGATAACCAATAGCTGCGGCTAAGTTGACGAGATTGGGGCCGGGGAGGATTTGAGCGAGAGTGAGCGCTTCGCGAAATTCGTCTTCGTTGAGCCAGCTCCGCATCTGCACGACTTCTTCTTGATAAAGAACGACGCGAGATACGGAGCCAAAACTCAGTGCACCGATTTTAAGATTGATCCAAATCCAAGTGCGATAGGATTTCATTCGCGCCGTTATCGCATAGCGATGAGCGGAGCGATCAGGAGCGACACGACGCTCATAACCTTGATCAGGATGGCGATGCCAGGGCCTGAGGTGTCCTTGAAGGGGTCTCCCACCATGTCGCCGATCACGGCGGCCTTGTGAGTGTCAGATCCTTTCAAGTGACCTGCATCGAGCTTACCTTTTTCGATGTATTTCTTTGCGTTGTCCCATGCGCCGCCGGCGTTGGCCATGAACAGAGCCATGGTCGATCCGACTGCGAGAGAGCCCGCGAGCATTCCAGCCAGAGCGGCAGGTCCCATGAGGAAGCCGACGATAGGAGGTGCAGCGACTGCGATCAGGCCTGGAAGAATCATTTCCTGAAGAGCAGCCTTGGTTGCGATATCGACGATCTTGCGAGGCTGAGGCTCAGCCTTGAGCTCGATCAAGCCTGGGATTTCGCGGAACTGACGGCGAATTTCTTCGACGATGGCTCCACCTGCGCGACCCACTGCCAGCATCGTGGTTGATCCCACGAGGAACGGCAGGACGGCGCCAATCAAGATCCCGATCAGGATATTGGCATCCGTCAGAACCAGAGTGATGGCCTGAGCGCCTGCCAATGCGCGGGTGTGATTGACTTCGGAGTTAAAAGCCGAGAAGAGCGCGATGACGGTCAGAGTTGCCGAACCGATCGCAAATCCCTTACCGATTGCAGCCGTGGTGTTTCCGACGGCATCGAGCTCGTCGGTGATGTCACGGACGCTCTTGCCGAGGCCGGACATTTCAGAAATACCACCGGCATTGTCCGAGATTGGGCCGTAGGCATCGACCGTCATGACGATCGCGGTGCCTGCGAGCATTCCGACCGCGGCCAGAGCGATTCCATAAAGGCCCAGAGCGTTGTTCGCAATGTAAGCCGAAATCACGACGATCAAGATGGGAATCGCGGTGGATTCCATTCCGACAGCCAAGCCGTGGATCAAGTTCGTTCCTGCGCCCGTTTTGGATGCAGCAGCGATCCTCGCGATGGGGCTTGCCGAGGTGTAGTAGTCGGTCACGAGGCCGATGATTCCGCCGCCGATCGCGCCGACTGCGAGAGCGAGTGTCACGCTTTGGGTAATTCCAAGCATTGGCATCACAACCGCAGAAACAGCGACCAAGATGATCGGTGGGAAAATCAAAGCGCTGCGAAGAACGACCGCTGGGTTCATGTTCCTCAATGCGCGAGTGATCAAAATGCCCACGATGCTGACGGCGAGGCCGACCGCGGTCAAGAAGAGCGGAAGCATCACGCCGGCCATGCGATTATCGCCTTCGCCAGTCAGAAGATTAGGCATCGTGCTTTCAGATCCGGTCAAAGCGATTGCCATTGCAGCGACCACAGCAGCGACCATGGATTCGTAAATGTCCGCGCCCATTCCGGCGACGTCGCCGACGTTATCGCCGACGTTATCCGCGATGACGCCTGGGTTACGAGGATCATCTTCTGGAATATTTTCAATGACTTTACCTGCGATATCAGATCCGACGTCAGCAGCTTTGGTGTAGATCCCGCCGCCGATACGAGCAAAAAGAGCGATCGAGCTTGCGCCCACTGCAAAGGAGTGGATCACGGTGCCAAACACAGGGGTTCCGTGGAAGAGAATGTAAACGATTCCCATTCCAATCAGTCCGAGACCCGCAACCGAGAAACCCATCACCGCGCCGCCGTCGAGAGCGACGAGGAGAGCGTTGGCCTTGACTCCGGTCGTTGCGGCTTGAGTCGTGCGAACGTTCGCATAAGTCGCTGCCTTCATGCCGAAAAAGCCGGCCAGAAGGCTGAGAAACGCGCCGAAAATAAAAAAGATTGATGCGTAAATATTGAGAGCAAAAGCCAAGAGCGCTGCCACAACCACGCAATAAGCTGCGAGAACTTTATACTGGCGCGAGAGGAAGGCCATGGCGCCTTCGCGAATATAAGTCGCGATACGATTCATCGTGGCGTTGCCATCTGGCAACACTTTGATCCGAATATAGAAAAGAAGCGCAAAGACGAGACCGATCAGGCCGAGAATAGTAGGCAAATACGTCATGAAACTGGATGACATGAACCAAGGACCTCCCAATGGTATTGAACGATGACGACTGTAATCATTACTTTTGGTCGCTGTAAAGGCCGATTCTTTTGATTCTGTAAGTTGAGGCATCCAGAGCGGCGCGTCGCACTTGATCCGCGTTCGGACGAACTCCCGTATAAAGGACAAACTGCTCAACCGCCTGAAGAACCGTGATTTCAAAGCCAGTCACGACGGACTTTCCGGCCTCCTGAGAAAGGCGGACAAGCTGTGTCTCGGGAGGCGATGCGACCGAATCGATCACCCATTGCGCGGAGCCGATTTGCTCCCGAGTGAATGGAATCGGATCGTGATCGCTGCTGAGAGGCGCCATTCCGATCGGAGTCGCGTTGAGAAGGAGGTCTGCCAAAGGCAGACCCAAAGAATCGACCCAAACAAAACCGAAATCGCGAGCCACCCGAGAACCCGTCTCAGAATTACGCGAACAAACCTGAACCCGAGCAAATCCCAAATCCCGAAGCGCCCAAGCAAAAGCCCGAGCTATCCCACCACTGCCCAAAAGAAGAACCGAAGTCGATTCGCGCGACAAAGGAATCTTCTCCAAAACCGCCCGAACCGCCAAAGCATCCGTATTCCAACCGATGAGTCGGCTCGTCTCGTTCACCCCCGCCTCATTCACTAAAGTATTAATGGCTCCCATCTGCTGAGCTGCAGGCGAGAGCTCATCGGCCCAGCCCAGGGCGTGCTCCTTATAAGGCATGGAAATCCCGCAGCCACGGATCCCAAGCGCTTTCATGGCGCGAATCCCGTCATCAAACGCGTGAACACTTGCCGCGGCAAAACTCTTATAAAGGAAGTTCAGCCTGAGCTCTTCGTAAAGAAAGTTATGGAACCGAATGCCGAAATGGCTCGGGCGAGCCGAGATCGACATACAAAAGGCGGTATCTTTGTCAAAACGAAGCGTCACAGCACTGCTATTTATACTCCGGCAAATGCGGCCGCAAGGACGATGAGCGAGAACGCTACGCAGTAAATTCCGAAATAATGCCAGCGTCCTTTTTCGAGCCAGGACGAAAGCCATTTCAGCGCGATCAACGCACCGACGAAACTAAAAGCCATTCCGATCAAGCCTGGCGTGAACGCATGCGCGAAATCAAACGTGCCCGCTTGCTCGTGCATGGATTTCACGAGACGACGCGTTTCGAGTGCAATGGCTGCGGGAGTGAGCGCAACGGCAAGCGCAAAGCTAAATTCTTCAGCAAGAGTTCTTGAAACGCCTGTGGCCATTCCAGTGGAAATCGTCGCACCGGAACGCGAAAAGCCGCGAAACGGCAGGCAGAGCCCTTGAACGAATCCGATCCAAATCGATTGTCGCGAAGAAAGATGTGAATCTTTTGCGCGAGCCTCGTGCCGAGAAGACCAGAGAATCAACGCTCCTGCCGACAAAAGCGCTCCGCCGATGATAAAGAGATTTCCAAAAAGATTTTCGACCTCGCCTTGGGTATGATGAAGGATGTGCTCGAGCAGCACTTTCTCGATTCCTACTTTAAGGCCGAGTCCCAGAAAGCCGGTACAGGCGGTCGCTAGAACGAGCATCTGATAGAAGTGCAGGCTTTGATTCTTCCAACGCTTTCCAAAATAAAGGAGCGCGCCCAGCATGGTCCCGGTGTGGAGCATCACGAGTAGAAACGTCATCTCTGGCGAGCCTGGGTTCAGTCCCATCAGCTTTTGGGCGAGAATGACATGCGCTGAGCTAGAAACGGGAAGCATTTCGGCAAGGCCTTGAACGACCGCCAAGAGCAGGATCTGGAGAATGGTCATGGAGGGATCATTTCAGAATCGATGGCGCGGGGCAAAAGGTTTTTTACGCGGAATCGATGCTCTTGACTGTAGCCAAAGAGGGACCATAATACGCACATATGGCAATGTTTAAACGGATCTTCCTGTTTTTGGCTTTGAACTTCGTCGTGATGATCACGATTTCGATCATCCTCAACGTTCTCGGAATTCACGGTTACATCACCTCGGCCGGAATCGACTACAGTCAACTCATGGCCTTCTGCTTGGTCTGGGGTATGGGGGGCGCGTTGATCTCGCTCGCTCTGTCCAGAGTGATGGCCAAGTGGATGATGGGCGTTCAAGTCATCGATCCGAACACGCGGGATCCGGACTTGCAGCAGCTGGTGCAGATGGTTCACAGCTTGGCGCGCTCGGCTCATCTTCCGGCGATGCCTGAAGTGGGAATTTACGAATCGCCTGAGCTCAATGCGTTTGCGACAGGTCCGACGAAATCCCGCGCGCTGGTCGCGGTTTCTACAGGGCTTCTCAATCGAATGAGCTCGGACGAAGTGCAAGGCGTGCTCGGTCACGAAGTTTCTCACATCGCCAACGGCGACATGGTCACGATGACGCTTCTTCAAGGCGTGGTGAACGCGTTTGTGATGTTCTTGGCTCGCGTTCTCGCATTTGCTGCCGCGACGGCTCTTCGCGGAGATCGAGATGATCGCCGCGGAAATGATTTCTCCTATCCGATTTTCTACATCACGCAGTTCGTTCTCGAGATCGTCTTCATGATCATCGGATCGATCATTGTCGCTTGGTTCTCTCGTTTGCGTGAGTACCGCGCGGATGCGGGCGGCGCTCGATTGGCCGGCCGCGAGAGCATGATTCAGGCGCTCGAAGCCCTGCGTCGCGCTTATGATCTCAATGATCCTTCTGCGCAGCCTGCTCTTCAGGCGATGAAGATCTCGGGCGGCAAGTCGTTCCTGCAGCTTTTCTCTTCGCATCCTCCTCTCGAGGAGCGGATTGCTCGGCTCCGCGGGTAGTGAAGGCAGTCGCTCATAAATAAATCGTGAATCAATCAGGCCTTTTCCTCGCAATTGCCGGACTGTTGATGATTTCTTCGTCTGCGCATTCCGCGATGGATGGGCCTCTGAGCTTTGCCGCGATTCAAGAGAAGATAGAAACTCATTCCATCAAACGGATCGAGGATCTTCTTCCGCTTTTGCCCGAGCAGTATCGAAGTCGCTTTTCCCTGATTTACAAAAGCGAAAGCGCCCAGGGCGCGTCGCTCGCTCGACCGCGCGTGATTCTCTTTGGAGATTCCGGAAGCAAAGAAATGCCCAAGTGGCCGCAGCTGATCATGGCGTTCACAGGAGATTCAAAGCAGCGGGGAGGGCAAATCTTAGAGACGATTGAATATAGCCGTAAGAGCAAAGGGTTCGTCTTTCGGAGCGTCGATTTCAGTGGCAGTCAGCCCGTTATTCACGAGAATCCCGCGCAATGCATGAGTTGCCACTCGAAGTCCCTGCATCCTAATTGGGATACTTACGGTCTTTGGCCAGGCGCGTTTGCGGGCCAACATTTGGGGCATGACGGGGGGTTTAAATACTATCCTGAAAACGAAGTGCGGGCGATGAAGCGCTTTCTATCGCACGCTGCAAAACACGAAAGATACAAGCATCTCGTTTTTTCCTCGCCGCGATCCGCGAAAGATTATTTCAAAACGCTGGAGGAGCTCGACGGTCACAATGTGCGGCTCTCCGGTCTCATTAGTACTTACAATTTCGAGCGCATTTTGTCCGAGATCGTGAGTGCGCGGGAGTTCCTGAAGTACAAAGATGCGTTCGAGGCCGCGCTTGCTCATTCCGACGAGTTCTTTTCACATCTTCCCAACTCTGATTCGGTTCAGCGCCTCTATACGAAGCGCCTGGTCGACACGAGAGAAAAAGTCGAAGCGTACTATCAAGAGCGACATGACCGATATCTCAAGAACACAGGGATGAAGCCCGCTCCGAATCAGATTCCCTTTGATCTGGGTGCTACCGAGCTTCAAATCGTCGCCAAGTTAAGGATTCTGGCCGAAGACTATCTCCACATTCCGACGAGTGATTGGGCAGCGACTCGTTTTCCGAATACGTACGCTTTTACGGGTCCGCAGTATCGGATCAGGTCCTTGGGAGATACTTGGCACGCTCGCAAGGAAGAGTTTTTGAGCATTCATCAAACGAAAGCCTGTTCGAAGGCGGTCGTTGATTCGGTTTCTGGTCTTTTTTAAGCGGCTTCATTGCTTTTCTTTGCTCTGCTTTGCTGCTCCCATTTGCTCCCCTTTGTTCCCGTATCCGAGCCGCTCGGGCCTTCCGTGGCTTACCGAAATGCAGCAGCTTACGGGTTCCAAAATCTAGGATTCGAGACAATGCAATTGCCGGCCCGATCTCCTCGGCAATTCATATTGATTTGGAGTTGATTTTCGCCGCTGCAAGCAAGCTCAACGCTGACGAGTCCGCTCAGAGGTCCTTTGTTCGTGTCGAAATAGGGCATGCTGTGAGGGTGGCATTCGCTGAATCCATGCATCGACGCAAACTGGATCGTTTTTTCAACTGCCATCAGAGAGCAATTTTTATTGGGGACAAAGTTTGCGTGAGCAAAGGCTGGAACAGTGATTGCCAAGAGCAAATTGAATGCCTTGATTGTTTTCATAAATTTCCTTCTTTGTGAGGGTTGGACCAAATTCAGATAAGGCGAGTCATGTATTTTAACGTGGTCGAGATGTCTAATCATAAAGTGAGGGAGCTCGTAGAAACTGGTTTCTGAATGGTTTCTAGAGTCGCAAAAGATTGGATGGAGCTCGTATGTCAGTTAAAGTGGATGTCATGTCACGACTACAGAGCCAAGATTATCGGGCGTTTCTCGGAATCGTCTTTTTAGAAAAGAAGAAACGAAACAAGCGCTACTCCTTACGCGCTTTCGCAAAAAGTTTAGGCATGTCCCATTCGTACTTGTCGTCGATCATGAACGGCAAGAAAGAGCTGACTTTAGATCGAGCCAAGGAAATCGTCGCGCGACTCAATTTAGATCCATCTGAGGCGCAGTTCTTCTTGGAACTGGTTCAAGGCACTTCCAACAAGCGGGGGCGAAGTCGCTTGAGCGCAGAGTCCCTCAAGTCAACGGAGTTTTCAGTTTTTTCGCATTGGTATAACATCGTTTAAACTGGCCCATCAGGATGGGGACACTCGGCTTATAGTAAAACTATAAAGCATTATCTTGGCTTAGGTTTTGCCCTTATTCAGGCCCATGAGTCGGAGAATTTCGAGCAAAAATCATCCCGTATGCCCTTATACCGAGTGCTCAGAGCACGTCAGGTCTTCAAGCAAAACCTCTGGTGGTCCGAAGTCTGGATCTATTGTTCGAAAAGGAACATTCTTTAGAGCGTCCGATGGGAAGTATATCGCGCGATTTCTTTGCAGAAGCTGCAAGCGATCGTTCTCCAACGCTCGAAACTCTCCTTGTTACTGGCAAAAAAAGAGAAAGCTCAATAAGCCGATTCTTGAACTGTTGGTTTCAGGTGTTTCACAAAGGCGAGCTGCACGCATTTTAAGAATCAATCGCAAGACGGTGGTCAGAAAGCTTCTCTTTCTCGCTCATCAGGCCACGCTATCGCAGCAGGAGTTGCTCGACTCTTTTAGAAACTCTGAACACAAAGTGATGAGCGTTCAATTTGACGAGATGGAAACTTTTGAAAGATCAAAATGCCTTCCGCTGAGCATCCCTTTGATCGTTGAAGCAAAAAGCCGAAAGATTTTGGGTTTTAGCGTTGCTCAAATGCCAGCAAAAGGACCACTGGCTGAAATCTCACGCAAAAAATACGGAAAAAGAGAAGACCACAGGCCCAATGCGGTCGATTCGCTTTTGTCTGAGCTCTCCGGAGTGATTCATCCGAAAGCTCAAATGCTATCGGATCAAAACCCTAAATATCCAAACTGGGTAAGGCGGCACTTCCCCTTGCTTACGCACAAAGCAGTGAAAGGCCGCCGCGGCTGCATCGTAGGCCAGGGAGAGCTAAAGAAAATAGGAAATGATCCACTGTTTGATCTGAATCATACATGCGCAATGCTTCGAGCGAACGTGAACCGACTCTTTCGAAGAACGTGGTGTACGACAAAGAGACCGGATCGACTTGAAGCCCATCTTGCTATCTATATCGCGTATCACAACGAGGTTCTCACTGCTTAACGTATGCAACGCCTTACATTTTGTTCTGATGTAGCTTCAGCTTGGCACGAAGAATCATCTCCTCATGCTCTGAATTCTCAGAAGAAGAAGCCCTTAAATGAGACCATTCTAGCGAATTATTCTGTGTACCCATTTTTATGGGCCAGTTTATACAGTGCAAGAGCAGCCAGTTTCTCAAACAACTGCTTAGACGCGCGTGGGTTGTTCATTGCAATAGGGTCTCACACGCAATCAATGCTGCAAAATAAAAACGAAATTTGAAGCTAATCAGCGCCTTTTTCGAGCAATCGAGCCGGAAGGCTCATTAAGCCTACTGCTCAATCATCTGAGGCAATTCTTTTTGAAAACGAACTACTAACGGGCTTGATATTCTGAGCTTTAGATACTGACTTCTGACGTAGGGAATGAGTTCCTCCGTTTTTACGAAGTAAACCAAGCAAGGCACGATGGGGAGTCCTTTTGCGGCGTGTTGTCCGTTAGAAGATGGATCGAGATCAGTACCTTTGATGCAGCCGCCGATCATGCTGCCCGTGACTCCAGGGATTCGATACATGAAAGGATCCAGGGTGGCTCGGAGCCGAGCGAGCTCATCTGCGAATGAAATCGCAGGACAGAGTAGAGTCGAAATCAGGAAATACATTAAGAGTTTCATTGGTAGTTCCTTTTCATTTCTTGAAGCTTTTCGATGATGAGTACTGACAGCTCGGTCACGCAAGCGGAATCATCTTTGGGAGTCCAGGTTTTCAATAAAAACTTGTATCCATTTTGATAAGTGGCCGATGCATAGTTTCTCTGTCCATAAAAGGTATTGAAGACGGAGAGCATAACATAGGTCCCGCTTCCTTCGTAAAAACTGAGTTTCAAAGGCAGTTTGTTTTTCACGGCGATGGCGCACGATTCTTTGATTTGCGCATCGGCAGATGCAGGCGGTTCTTCAAGCGAAATGCCGCGATTGACGGCATAGTTTTTAGTCCACTCGTCGGTAGGGATATCGATTTGCAAAAAGGGATCTGCCTTTAAGCAAGAACCGTTTTCATAAATTCTGTCACCGAATGAACTTGTGATGTGACTAAAGTCTGAAAATCTGCCTAACCCTTCATCTCCGTGCGAGGAGAGCTCAGAGAAAAGATATCCATTGATCTCGCGCGCTTTTTCGCTCGATTGATATTGGGATGGAAAGCCGGGCGCAACGTCAAGGCCGGTATTTCTTGGCTTATCCAAGGCATAGAGAATTTCATGAAAGACCAGGGCTGTCTGATTTCCCTTGTCCAATTTTGCCCAGAGCGATCGATCTACCAGAATCGAGGCGCTCTTTCGAATCGCTAATTGGAAAATGTTTTTCCTGGGGATTTTTAGATTCGTGTGTTCATCGGCGATGTCCAGGAGCGCGCTATTGACGAGTTTCCATTGATAGAGCTCCATTGTTTTCACTAAAACGAGCGCCATCATCGGGTTCACGCGTTTGATTTCCACGAGCTTCTTGGCGATCAGATCGGTTGGAAATCCCTGCGGAAAGGCGTGATCGACGCGCTTTTGGAGTTCTACGCTGGGTTGAGCGGAAAGATCGATTTGAGGGTTTTCCTCGACTCCTGCTTCGACCATGTCTAGTAAGTAGAGATTGTTTCCAATGAGGATCGCGTCACCGCCGTTTCCCGCTTCTTTATTGGCAAAAGCAGGGTGGCTGACAAGCGCACTAAGAAGCACGATTGAAAGGGCGAACGTTTTCATGACGGATTTCTCCTTGTGGTTTTGATGGATTTATTCTTTTGATCGAATGGAAAAAATTGCATTGCCAGGCAGTAGACTCGGTTCTTGCGCGGGTGTTCTTGGATTTTCTGGCCGAGGCGTCTTCGAAGCTCTTTGAGCTCCTTGCGGACTTCATCCATTTGTTCGGAGTTGAAGGCCAAAGTAATGGCCGAAAAGTCGCGCTCAGTAATATCGATTTCGTGAAGAGCCGCGTCCGCCTTCATTAGAATTTGAGAGTGATGCTCGCGAAGCTCTCGGGAGGGGATGTCACTCGGAGTAGCGAGGTTGATATGCGTTTGTTTGAGTTTGCCGTTCTGGTTTACCAATAGGCCGAAGTCCAGCAGGCGCTCGATCGCCTCAATGGCAAGTTGACTTGGGATGCCAAGACGGCCTGCGATCCATCTGGGATCGGATTCAAATCCGTCGAGTTCGGTGAGCTCTAAAATCGCGAAATGATACCAGTCCGAGATGATCTTGAAGCGCTCAAGGCTGAGCTCTCCGTAGCCATCCATCGCGGCCAAGGTTTTAAGCTTTTCCTCAGCCTGTTTTTGCGCGGATCGGTTTCGTTTCTGGTGAAGCAGGACGAGGTTGAGGAAGATGGCGCTTTCCTGGGTCGATAGTTTCAGATTTTTGGCGACTTTTTCGGCGGTTTTGGCTGATAAGCCGCGAATCCCGCGAAGGACTTCGGAGAGTTTCGATGGCTGCATGCCGAGATCCCTTGCGAAGGCTCTCAGGGAGTAGCTTGGGTTTCTTCGAAGATGAGTTTGGTACTCTCTTTCTAGAAACTCCGTGTAATGCAGCCCAGTCGACTTATTCATTCGGCAGGGAATACATCATCATCATGTATTCGGCAAGTCATATGGGAACATTCTGTTCCCAGTTGTTCCCGTAGCATCGCCAAAAACGCCTGGAGCTGAAGCCTGCACTTCCGTTACGATTCCATTATGATGATCGGCGTTTTCGACTCAGGCTTTGGGGGATAGCGCGCGGAGTCCTTACGGCGGACGAAGCTTGGAGATTGTTCACAAATTTTCTCGCGAAGCCGTGCAATGGCTTTTTGATGAAGGCTGCAGTCTCGTCATTTTCGCCTGCAATACGGCTTCGGCGTCCGGTTCATACGGAAACGCAGAGCTCAGATTTACTGCAGCTTAAGCTTACCGAGCTCAGCAAGATAATTCACATAGTATAGAAATTTGATGTTTCCAAAAGTTCGGCAACGGTTTCTTCCTGAAGCGGCGTTCAATTATTGATGCAATAAGTCAACAATGGCATAAATAGTTTCAGGAGAATTGAGTTTATGAAAAAAACGATGATTAGTTTCTTCGCGGGCCTCGTCGCCCTCTCATCCGAATCGCATGCCGCTGACGTACTGACTAGGATGACTGACGCAAGCGACTACGTTTTTCAAAACGAAAATGATGCAAAAGAGGCAGGCAGTAACCAATGC
>CAZCBS010000050.1:0-4521 GCA_964496965.1 uncultured Bacteriovoracaceae bacterium | reverse complement strand
TACTCTTTCAATAACTCAGGTTCGCGTAGAGAGCTTAAAAGAACGTTAAACTTCGTAAATGGAACTGTGAATTGCCAATACGAAGTTGAGAAAAAACTTTTCTCCAAAAACTATAGATGGGTGTCCACCGTTTCTTATGTCAAAGCACCCGAATCATTGCAGGATGGCCTTCCAAAGTGCAGCTCGGCTGATCTTAGGTCCGTTGACGTGGGCTTTCGATGCATAACGACAAAAGGATCGGTTTTCGAGCGTGTTTCCCGCGAAGGATTTGGTGAATCTTGGATGGGGCCAGATGGCATTATCTGGAGCTCAAAATTAGGAAGTGGTACACAAAAAGATGGGATAGCGCTTTGCAAGAATCTTCATGCCGAGCTCCCAAACAACCACGATGCCTTGGCAGCCGCAAAATATGGATTTCGAGAAGTCTTACCAGACATGGTTGGAAACAAGTATTTTTCCTCCGACTTTCGCATTGAGGGCTGCAATAATTATTACGATATTAGTCACGTTTTTTGTTTAGAACTAGACGGTGGCCGTCCGACCTATTATCGAAACGCTCAAGGTCCGTACGTTTTTACCGGTGACCTCCCCGAATCTGAAAACACATCCTCTGGGCGACGAGTGACTGTTTACGATGCGGCAGGGGTAGTCGTTGATGATGAAAAAGATGCCTCGGCCCACTCGATTCGCTGTGTTTCAGAATAGTTAAATGTGAAAAGTGTTTCCAAAAATTTGGCAACACCGTGTGTCCAAATTGCTTGCGCATTGAATCGCGCTGTTTTATATACTGCAGATATTTATGAACGCGCAAGCAGCGATTCAAAAGAAGATCAGCGAAAAGCTCGCTGAAGCAAAGCTCAGAAATCCAGCGTTCTGGATCCGGGCATTTGCCAAACGCTTAGGCGTGAGTCCAACGACGCTTTCGCGGATTTTGAGCGGGCGTAGGCGAGTTTCAAAAAAACTGGCTGAGCAGCTCTTGGGCAATCTGGGCCTTTCGCCCAGTGAGACTCAAAAAATTATTTCGCTCTTCCCTAAAAAACGTCCCTACCGTCGTACCGACATAGACTTGTCTGATTCCAAGCAAGCCCTCCTGACGATGGACCAATATCATATCGTGAGCGAATGGTTTCACTTTGGTCTCAGAGCATTGCTGAGAACAAACGACGCACAAAGTTGTCCAGAAAATTGCGAGCCCAAATGGCTTGCGCAACGATTGGGCATCAAGGTGACTCAGGCATCTCAAGCCATTGAAAGACTATTGCGGCTCGAAATGATCGAAAGACTTCCGGATGGTCGACTTCGCGCAACTGAGACGAGTTTTCATTCGCCTGATGGAATTCCTTCCGCGTCGATTCGCAATAACCACGCTCAATACTTGGACCTTGCGCGAGCCTCGCTTGAGCGTGATTCCGTCGAGCTTCGAGATTTCACCAATCTTGTTCTGACGATTAATCCCGAAAAGCTCTCAGAAGCAAAATCCCTGATTCGTTACTTCAGAAAAGAAATCGGGGCCGTTCTTGAAGCGACTCCCTCGGATTCTTCTCAGGGTGTTTATAGTTTGGCGATTCAGTTATTTCCTCTTACCCAAAGGCCGTGAAAGCGAGTAGCGATATGAAAACCGTTTTTTCGATATTATTGAGCCTCGTGGTTTTCAGTTTATATAGTTCCGCGATGGCGGCTCGAGGAGGGGACGGGACCGGAAATGGCGGCGACACGCAAACGGAGCAGGACTTTGCGTCACGCTGTCTGGAAATGCGTAAGTTCCTGTCCGAGCAGGCGGATCTAGGCTACTACGACTATGTCTCAAAAAACGATCTTGAGGCTATGAAGCGGATCTCGATTCGTTATTCTTCTAGTCCAAGACTTTTCTTGAAGCGCTCTGAGGCAGAGTGGAATACTCCGATTCTTCAAGGTGAGTTCGATCGCCATTCGTCGGACCCGACCACGCAAGGGCTAGTCAAAGAGGTGGATGCGATCAATTTTCCAGCGCTCTCTGAAATTCGCATTGGCATTACGCGCTGGCAAGCGAAAGACTATTTGTCGAAATTAGCCTTAGCTCTTCATGAGAACTTGGGACTCATCGGAAAGGATTTTGATTATTCGATTTCCGGTCGTTTTGAATCGGCCATGAGAGGTCAAACAGCTCTGATCGGGCTTCGTTCTCCGGTTCCGAACCCAGTGGAACCTCTTCCTAGCGGCGCCAATGGCCTATTGAGTCAGGTTGGCATCAAGGTTCTTGGGGTCTCTACAATAGTTTCTTGGGAAGACTATCGAACCATGACCACAGGGCAAAATCATACGAGTGACGGATCGTTCTTGTTGCTCGTGGGCAGGAGATATCTTCGTTTTGAGTTTAAAAAGACGGACGATCGAAATGCGCATGTGTCGATGTACTTCTTTGCGGACCCACTTCTTAAAACGGACGGCTTTGATATTAATCTGAGCTACGAGCTCGATGGTGAGCTGATGAATATTTTGGGTCAGGAGCTCTATTATTTTCGTGGTGATCTAAGAGCCTTCGATACGCTCTATGGGAGACCGGCCCGTTCCGCAGTGCAAGGTCGATTTCAGCGAACGGATTTTTACTACAGCCCTGAAAGCCAAACTCTTTTGATGACATGGTTTGCTTGCCGCGCTTTGGATGCGAGTTCGTGCAATCCTTTTGCGTTCGGTGTGCAGTCAGACGCAAAGGCATCAATCGGTGTTTCTGCCGTAAGCGCTACGTATCGGGTAGCGCCGTAGAGGCGTTTCCAAAAATATGGCAACGATTTATTGCCGACCAGTTTGATGTCTACATAGTAACTATCTATTGCATCTCGTATTTCACGAGCTCTAAGAGATAGTTCACATAGTACAAGTCACCGTTGAAATCGGTGGCCAGTAAGCTCACTCCGGACGGGATCAGCTTCGTCGCTGCTTTTGTCGCAGCGTCTACGGCGTACAAAGCGTCGCCGATGGCAACGTAGATGTTTCCGTCGGCGCGAACCGCGATCTTTCCGCCCTGCCATTTCGTAGGCGCGGGAAGAGAGAATTTATTGGCATAAACCTGCGTGTGGGCGACGTCAGGAGTGTTAGGGTCCACGATGATCAAGTCCGCGGAGGTGTCTCCTTCGGCGAGTCCCCAGAGTTTGCCATCTGGCCCGACGACGAGATCAGAGACGATCTTCCTTTCTGACGACGGAATGAACTCAGTAATCTTCGTATCCGTAGCTGTGTCCCAGACAAAGATCTCAGCGTCAGACTTCGTGGGCGTGGTGCTGCTTCCGCCATAGACGGTCGTTCCTCCGAACACTTTTCCGTTTGCATACGCGAGTGAGACGACTCCTTGCTGATCGACGACGTTCAATTCGGTCTTGATGTTTTTCGGCCCGGTTGAGCCGATATCGTAGACCGAGAGCGCTCCATCGAGATGTCCTGAGCTTGCGACCGTGCCAACGTAAAGTTTATTGAGTACCGGTACTGCAAGCATTCCGAACGGACGGTCCTGGAAGTAAGGCGAAACCGTCATGTCGCTAAACAGAGTCGAAGGATTGGGTGAGCTTCCGCTGTCGTTCCATTGCAAAGTGGTGTCGTATTTTTTTACGATCGCGCCTGGATAAACACCCATGTAAAGCGATGAGCCAATCGACGTCATATTCTCAGCTTGTCCTCCGCCTTGAAGTCGGATGATATTGCCTTTGTAGGGATTGTAGATTCCCATCCCGGCCAGCAAGAATCCACTCGAGTAGATATTTCCAAAGGGGCCTTGCACGAGCGAACGAATCTTGGTCGGTGACAGAGGAACGGTAAACTTCGTGGAGAGATCAATGGCTCCCGTGCTCAAGTTATATTTGAGAATGTTTCCGGACGATAGCGTGGCGTAGAGATAGACGGAGCTTCCGTACGGCAGGATAGAGTATCCGACAGCGTCTCCTCCGACATTTCCGATGCTGAATTCGGCGTTCTGAGAAAGAGAGTATCGATAAAGTACGTTGGATTTCGTGTAATACACGTAATCCCCGCTTTTTGGGGAGACTCCTTTCGACGTTGCGCCGGAAAGTGCCTTGATGATTTTATTCGTAGAAAGATCGATCACCGCGATTGGACCGTCTGGAATCTGAGCGAAAAGTCTCGGAGCAGCTCCATTCGGGACGTAGTTGAGATCGATGATGTATTTGGTCCCCAGTCCGCCTGGCGTGACGTCGACCGCAAGCTGGGTGGTAGGGTTATATCGAATCAAACGAGCAGGCGATGCGACGCCCAGATAAACTTCGGTATCGCTGGCATACGCAAGCGAACGGACATACTGCAGATCCGTGACAATGGGGCCCGGATAAACCGTGAGTCCGTGGGTCACTGAATTGTCTTTATCTCGCGGATCGTACTTAAAGAATGTCCCACTATCGCTCGTGCCGCCATAAACGATGCCGTCATGGCTTGCCGCCGAGACATCCCATGTAATCTCCATTCCTTTCGGCAAAGTCAGGGAGGACAGAGTGCCCGGGCCAACCGCGCCGCCTAGGTCGCTTCCGGGTATGTAGC
>CAZCBS010000049.1:9983-17093 GCA_964496965.1 uncultured Bacteriovoracaceae bacterium | reverse complement strand
TGACCGAGGCTTTGTAGGTGTAAACGAAGGACATCTTGTAGTCGAAGGTGTTGAAATGTTGCGCAATAGAACGATGAAGCGGATTTTTGCTGCGAATCATGAACCGGCCCTGTGACAAGCACAAGGGCATCATCCAGATCAAGCTCCAGGCATGGATGCGGGTAGCGATCAGCGGGAAAAAAGTCTCGAGCCTTTGACTCCGACCGTCTTGAACTGATTTAGGTGCGGAACTTGCTCGTTATGGGAGCATGCATCGCAATCTCAAGGCGGTATTATTTGATATTGATGGCACGCTAGTCGAAAGCAATGAGGCGCACGCTCTTTCTTGGGTGCAAGCTCTTCGAGAGAGCGGGCGGAACCGCTCGCTTGATGAAGTCTGTCCATTGATCGGAATGGGAAAAGATCATCTTCTCCCCAAGCTCCTGGGATTGGCCTCTGAAAGCGAAGACGGGAAGAAACTGTCCAATCGAAAGAAAGAGATCTTTTTCAAAGAATATCTCCCTCATCTTCAGCCCACGCCCGGCGCAAAGGCTCTCATCGAAAAACTTCGCGACCTTGGGCTAAAACTTGCGATAGCGACTTCTGCCAGCGACGAAGAAGTCGAAGCCTTGCTTCGAATCTGTCATGCAAATCACCTGATTCCAGCTAAAGCCTCTCGCGCCGAGGCTGAGCAATCTAAACCTTCGCCAAACGTCATTGAGGTCGCCTTGAACAAGATTCAGGCCTACCCCTCCGAAACCCTGATGTTGGGGGACACACCGTACGATATTGAAGCAGCACTCAAAGCAGGGGTCCACACCATCGCTTTTCGATGCGGAGGCTGGACGGATGAAGAACTTCCCGGTGCTCTTGGGCATTTTGATCATCCACTCGATCTTTTGGAAAATCTCGAGTTCTCTCCTCTTTCGCCAGCTCTCCTGTCATTCGGAGAATTGAGCGAAAAGACGGCATGATCAAAAAGCGTATCCTCAAAAAGAGTATCCAACGTTGAATTCAAACACCGCGTGCACGATCCAGGCTTTGGGCTCGTAAACTTTTTCCGATCCATTCGTTAAATTCACGACTTTGGAATACTGCTGATAGGTCGTTAATCCGACGTTCCAATCGAAATTAATTCCACTTGCCAAGACTAACTGATAGCCCCCCATCAGCTCAAAGGCGGGACCATCCACGACATCGACGGTGACGCCATCGTTCGATGCAAGCCCAAGCGTAAACATGCGAACGAACACATCCCCCAGAGCGTCTTCGAGATCATGTCGAGTTTGAGTATTTTTATAGTAAACTCCGCCTCGAAAAATCAGGCCATCCGTGAATCGCTCGCTGGTTGCGTACCAGGTCGCACGACCCCCTAATTCGTACCCGGTCGTCGTATTGAGCCAAGCCGAAATGACAGGCTGAGAGAAATACGTTCCTTTCAATCCGAGCGAAAAATGCTGACCCACTCCTGCTTCAGCCGACGCATTCCAACGGTGAGCCATGAGAGCCACCGGACTTGTCTGAAAATTAAATCGATGAAGCTCTCCCAACGGGCGCCCAGTCGTATCGACTCGACTCACTCGATCTGCGCCAGACTCGGGCGACTCTTCGGCATACGCTGCCACACACGATAGGATGGCTCCACTCGCAAGAAAACCAGCCAAAAGCAGTCGTTTCATCATCTATTTTTTTCCAAAATCGCCCGGATCCCAGAGAGATAGTCTTTCACTTGGGCCTCATGAGCTTGTCTTGCTTCGACCGAGTCGCTTTGATCCGGCCCATGGGACTGATCTTTTGAAACCATTGCCCCAGCGGGAATCTCGTTCATGAAACGACTTCGAAGCCGAGGCACCGGCTTCCCGTAACGAATGCGATTTCGAGCACGCGTCAGATAAAGATGGTCGCGCGCGCGAGTGATGCCGACATAGCAGAGCCTTCGCTCCTCACTATAATCAAAAGCCTCCTCGACCGTCTTCTTATGAGGCAAAAGCCCTTCTTCCATCCCGACCAAAAACACGACCGGGTACTCCAGCCCCTTCGCTCCGTGAAGCGTCAACAGAGTTGCCTGATCCGCGCGAGAATCCTTCTTGGCGTCCTCTTGCTCCTCTTCTTCTGCCTGTGCATCCAGGGTCATTCGGTTGATGAACTGATGCAAATAAACGGGAGCAGAAGCGACGTTCTCGTCTTCTGGAATGAATTGCCCCAGCGAATGCAGAAGCTCTTCGACGTTCTCCCATTTTCTGACGGCCTGTACTGGATCCTCGACCTCTTCTTCCATCGCGCGTCGAGCGCCGATGAGCTCGAGAGAGCGCTTCGCCCACGCGACCATCGCAAGAGTATGCGGTTCAGTGGCTTCCAGCTCGGATCGAAGCTGTTGAATGAGCGAACGAAATTTCTCGATTCCCGCCGCGCTTTTGGGCGATTTGACCGACTCGATCACATGACTTTGATTGAGCGCCTCAAACATCGAGATCTCGCTCTTAAAAGCGTGCTCGCTCAGTGCTTCAATAGTCGACTTGCCGACGCCGCGAGCGGGCCAGTTGATGACTCGTCTGAGCGATGCATCGTCTTTGAGATTGGAAACCAGTCTCCAATACGAAAGAATGTCTTTCACTTCTTTCAGATCAAGAAACGAAAACCCGCCAACGATTTTGTACGGAACTCCGTATCGCCGAAGCGCTTCTTCAAAAATTCGCGCTTGAGCGTTGGAGCGGTAAAGAACCGCAAAATCTTTCCAAGGACGTTTTTGCTCTTCCGCCAGCTTGAAAATCTCTGACGCGACAAACTCGCCTTCCGCGCGATCTTCTTCGACGACAATCTCAATCAAAGCCGATCCGGATCCCCGATCCGACCAAAGCTTTTTAGGATGACGCTTGCTATTGTTCTGAATCACGCTGTTTGCGGCATCAAGAATCGTATTCGTGCTGCGATAGTTCTGATCGAGCGTAATGGTCCTGGCCCCAGGAAACTGATGGCTAAACTCCAAAATATGGCTCGCATCCGCCCCGCGCCAAGAATAGATCGATTGATCGTCGTCACCCACGACACAGATATTCTGCTGACGCTCAGTCAGAAGCCTGAGAAGCTTAAACTGCGTCGGATTGGTGTCTTGATATTCATCGACAAGAACATGTCTAAAAAGAGCGTTATAATAATTTCTGACTTCCGCGCTGGCTTCAAGAAGTCCAACGCCATGGAAAAGCAAATCATCGAAGTCCATGGCGTTCAGGACTTTCAGCTGCTCTTGGTAACGAGGATAAGCGGAGGCGGCCGCGATTCCGTAATCCGTTCCAAGCTTCTTGTTCTCCAAGAAGAAATTCTGCGCCTCTTCGCCTTTCAGAAATCGACTCTTTGCCTGTCCAAACTCGAAAAGAAGATTGTCGACCTCGAACTTTCGGTCGTCGATTTTAATATTTCTTAAGACTTGCTTGAGAATATCCTTCTGATCATTCCGATCGATGATCGTAAACGTGTTTTGAAAGCCTAAGTGAGTGCCGTGATTTCGAAGCATTCTCACGCAAAGACTGTGAAACGTGGTGATCGTCAGTCCCTTTGAGCTCTTAGGACCGGCGACGCGAGTGATCAGGCCCTTGACTCGCTCCTTGAGCTCCGCTGCGGCCTTGTTCGTAAATGAAAGCCCCAAAACATTATTAGGCGCAACATGTCTTGCGGTCACCAAATGAGCGATCCGGTAAGCCATCGTGCTCGTCTTGCCGCTTCCAGCTCCGGCAAGAACGAGAAGTGGGCCATTCCCATGCAAAACAGCTTCTCTTTGATTCGCGTTGAGTCGATCCAAGTTGAGGGACATCTTCTTGAATTAAGGGAAATCGTACGACTTGACAAGGTCCTCAGTTCGACCGAACCTCATAAATATGAGCCTATCAAAAAATATTTTTACGCTTTCTTTTTCCCATATTTTCTTGACGAGTCTTGCGCTTCTGAGTGCAAGCGGAGCTTCAGCATTGGAGCGGCAAGTCACGGTCACTGGTTCGTGCTCACGCCAAGTGACAACCGATCGCGGCTCCGTTGTTTTGACCGCCGATGTCCGAGATGACAATCTCAAAAGCGCGATCAAGAAAGCCTCGCGCCAGTATGATCGGGCACTCGATTCGATCAAAAAACTGAAGCTCGAAAACGCCGATCTTCAGACTGTTGAGTACAATGTCGGCGAAGTGCGTGAATGGGAAAAAAACAAATCCGTATTCAAAGGCTACCGTGCGAGAGTAGGCTTGAGCGTCTCGACCTCCGACATTCAGCGATTGAGCGAAGTCATGGAAATTGCCGCGCGCGAGGAAATTCGCGACGTAGGAGCGCTCACCTCTTTTCTCTCAACCGAGAAAATCAGAAAAGAGCAGGATCTTTGCTTGAAAGAGGCCGCCGAGCACGCCAAAGTAAAAGCCGAAAATCTGGCAAGCTCTCTTGGAGCTCACCTGGGCCCCGTGGTGACGCTCAATGAAAGCAATCTCTCCACTCCACCTCGCATCGTGCCGATGGCAAGACAGGCTCTCTTAAAGGAAGGTTTTGTCGCTTCCGCTGAGACTCCTTCCGCGATCGAAGGCGGAAAACAGCAAGTCGAAGCCACGGTGAATGTGACTTTTGAGCTTAAGTAGTCAAGCTTAGGTCGGAGGATTTCCTTGCTCAGTCGCTGACGAATCCGGACGTCGCCCCCCACGGCGGCGACGTTTGCGACGACGTTTGCTTGAACGATCGCCACGGTTTCCGCGATCGCTTTCACGCTCGGACGAATGGGTGCGAACATTGCGCTCTTCCGAGCCCTCAGGAGTCGTCTCTCCTTCGGACTCATCCGACTCGTCACTCTCCTGGGCATCGAGCGAAATGACCGACAAAGCCGTGACCGGACCGTTCGAGCTCACGCCTGGAGGAATATCATCGACTGGAAAAGCAAAACGACGATGCTCACTTTCCCATTCCTGATGCCCTTCTCGTTGCTCGCGGCGCTTTTGATCCCGTTCACGACGCGAAGGACGACGGGATTTTCCGGCCTTTTCCTCGGTACGAGAGGCTTGCGTGGCCGAAGCCTTTTCCTCTGCCACTGGATTTGATTCGACGGATTGAAGTGCCGGCGAGGGCTCCGCTTCCACGACTTTTTCAGTCGCTTGCGGATTTTCAGCAGCGGGTTTATCAGCCGCAGACCCAAGGCGAAATCCAATCAGCTTTTCAATCTGCTTCAGCAATCCGCGATCCCGCGGAGTCACGAAGGTCGTTGCTTTTCCGGTAGCGCCCGCGCGGCCTGTTCGTCCGATGCGATGAACGTAGTCTTCGGGCTCAAGCGGCAAATCGAAATTCACGACGTGCGCGACTGCATCCACATGGATTCCGCGTGCCGCGACGTCCGTCGCGATCAAGATGCGATACTTGCCTTCTTTGAACTCCGCAAGCGCTTGCTCGCGATGAGATTGAAGTCGATCCGAATGAATGTAAGTCGCATCATAAACGCCGTTGCTGTGCAATGAGCGCCAAACATTGGTTGCGCCTTGCTTCGAGCGAGTAAAGACGATGATGCTTCCTTTCTCGTCTTGAATCAGCTTGCGGAGCTCGCGATTCTTTTCGCTCTCGCTCATCCAACGAACCGATTGCTCGACCGTGGTTGCGGTGGACTGGGGCTTACCGATCGCGATTCGCACGGGATCGTGAAGGATCTTGCGCGCCAGTTTTTCTACGGGAGCGGTAAACGTCGCCGAAAAAAGCAGCGTCTGGCGCATCGGCGGAACATCTTGCATGATTCGAGAAAGCTGGTCCGTAAAGCCCATGTCGAGCATTCGGTCCGCTTCGTCCAAAACCACCATTTGAATGAACTCAAGCCAGATATTGCCACGATCCAAATGATCACAAAGACGCCCTGGCGTCGCGACAATGACTTGAGGATAAGACTGAATGGCAGCTTCATCGATTTTCATATCGATGCCGCCGATCAGAACGATGGAGCGAACTCCCCGAGGCGCCCCAAATATTTCGAACGAAGCTTGGATTTGCTGCGCTATTTCACGCGTCGGCGCCAAAATGAGACCATAAGTCCCTTGCTTTCCGACAAATCGCTCGACCATGGGCAGAACAAAGCTTGCCGTTTTCCCGGTTCCCGTCTGGGCCGAAGCAATCACGTCCTTGCCTTCGAGCGCTACAGGAATGGCGCCTGCTTGAACAGGCGTCGGCTGCGCGTAACCCGCTTTATGAACGAACTCCAACGTCTCTGGTGATAACTTTAAATCTTCCCAATTCACTGTACGACAGAGATACCATTGGAGTCAGGTAAAGCGCCAGCTCTTATTTACCGCATCATATTACGCCAATACTTGCGGGCCGCCCAACGAGCCTCCTTGCATTCCTGACGACTCAGCTCCACCGATTCGCGAGCGACCACAGGGCTCATCAAAGAGCGTGAATCATCCTCATGGCCGAGGCTGAGATAATGACCCAATTCATGCGCTAAAATCTGAGGGTAATGCGTGACCGTTCTCTCAAGAACAACGCCATACATCTCTTCGCCTGGAAGATTGGTCCAGGCATTTGCCCAGCTATTTCCTAGACTTCCGGAGCGATCCCAGCGCCCTGTTGCGACCACTAATAATCGATTGGGCTCGGAAAAGACCTCGCGAATCTGATTCAGTTCTTCATAGTTTCGTGTGCGATAGCGCAGGTCGAATTCTTGAGGTTGCACGCTTTGGTGGTCTTCGAGCTGGAATTGAATTCCGCAGTCGCGCCAAATCTGATTGGCATACTCGACATCTCGAATGGCATCGTTTTGGGGCTCCACATCTTCACCCTGACCATCCATGTAGGAAACATACTTCAATGCCAAGCAGATCCCCTTGGACCCTTGAACCCCGGAACAGGACTCGCCTACGACACGATGAGAACTCGCAGCCACGGCGGCCTCGGCAGGCGCTCCGCGACTTGGGCGAGAAGACCTGCCGTTGGTGCGAGCATAAGGATCATAACCACCTGGGCCACTTGGGCCACTTGGGAACGAAGAATCCGATCCATATCCAGAAGATCCAGACCCTGACTTTGGCAACGGTGACCAAAACGACTTCCGGTGCGATTTCTTTTTAGAAAAAATCCCACCCCACCCCACCCACACACCTCGCAGGTGCGCAACACCGCGGAGGCGTT
>CAZCBS010000049.1:0-9973 GCA_964496965.1 uncultured Bacteriovoracaceae bacterium | reverse complement strand
AACGGTGACCAAGACGACTTCTGGTGCGATTGCTTTTTAGAAGAATGCCCACCCAACCCCAAATCATCATCATAACTCGGATAACTAGGATAACTAGGATTTGGAGGAGGAAGAATCGAGCTTCCGCTTGAGCTGCCATTTGAACCACTCCTTGAACTCGACGAGGAAGATGAATCTCTCGAAAGAGACGATCGCAGGGATGTCAGATCACACCCTGACAAAACGAGAGAAAGCGCAATCCAACCTAAAACAGAATTCAAAATTTTATTTTGAAAGGTTTTCATCTTTTCTTACCTTCAAATTGGCAAAAGGGTTCGATCGGGTTCTGACTGGTCGGTTCGAACGGGACTTTGCAATTCTCGGGCAAGCAGCCTTTTGCAATGCATCGAATTCTCAAGCTAGCTGTATTGCGGCATCTCAGTTATGCTGAGAAAACACCATGCTTGAACTCGCGCTTCCGGTAGTCATTTCTTATCTTGGCCTCATGACGATGGGTCTCGTTGACCTGATTTGTGTCGGACGCATCAGCGCCACCGCACTGGGAGCCGTCGGTGTCGGCACTTCGATTTTCGCTTGGGCCATGGTCCTTGGAATGGGCCTTTTAACAGGTCTTGACTACTTAGTTTCTCATTCCTTTGGCGCGGGAAAAAGACACGAGGGGCATATTTTCTGGGCCCAGGGATTTTGGCTCAGCTGGGCATTGGGAATTCCAATGACGCTGGTCCTCCTTTTCGTCGCTCACCACTTAGAATGGCTTGGGCTCAATCCTGATGTCATCGCGCCTAGCCGCGAATATCTTTTCATCCTCGCCTTCAGCCTCATCCCAGTCTATCTTTTTACCGCAAGCAGACAGTATCTTCAGGCGCAAGGAATCGCGCGCCCGGCCGCAATCATATTGATCCTCGCCAATCTTCTGAACGCATGGGCAAATTGGGCATGGGTACTGGGTCACGCGGGGTTCCCGGCAATGGGCGCCAAAGGCTCCGCTTATGCCACGCTTGCCGCGCGCCTTTTTATGGTTCTCGCGATGTTCGGCGCTCAATGGTTATTTGATCGGAATAGAGAAAATCATTTCGGGCATCATAGAGTCCCCCTGCGCCACGACTCAATGAAACAGCTTTTAAAGCTTGGAATCCCGTCCGCGCTGCAAATGACTTTCGAGGTCGGAGTTTTCGCGCTTTCGACCACGCTTGCGGCACGACTCACCGCAAGCGCGCTCGCCGCGCATCAAATCGTGCTCAACATCGCCAGCATGACTTTCATGGTTCCGCTCGGACTGAGCTCCGCCACGGCGGTTCTCGTCGGCCGCGAAATGGGCCGAGGAGCTCCCGAAGCCGCCGCGCGAGTAGGCTGGAAAGGGCTAGGAATCGGAGTCGGCTTTATGGCCCTCTCCTGCATCTGCCTCCTTACTTTTTCCACACCATTGATTGAATTTTACACGACTGATGCTGAAGTCCGAGCCACGGCTTTGAACATCCTCCTGATCGCGGCACTGTTCCAGCTCTCGGATGGCGCCCAAGTCATCGCGTCAGGCGCGCTTCGCGGCCTTGCCGATACCAAGTCCTCCATGATCACCAATCTCTTGGGTCATTGGGGAATCGGACTCCCTGTCGGAGTGACGCTTTGCTTTGTCTACGGACGAGGCCTTCCAGGAATATGGACCGGACTTGCGCTCGGCCTGACCACCGTAGCGGCGTCGCTCGTATGGCAGTGGAATCGCTTAAGCCGAAAATCCGTTTAAACGCTCTTCAATACGAATAAACCGTCTCGGCATCGAGATCTTTCCAGCCCTTGCCATCCTTGAGCTTCGGCAGGACGCGTCCTCTGAACTCGATGAGCCTTCCATCCGCTTTATCAAAGTAAAAATAAAGAGGCTTCACCGCTGCCGCGATGATCACGCTCGTTGGCTTCATCTTGCCGATCACGACATCACGACCGTCGATCTTCTTTTCTTCGTCTTTAAAGATCTTAAAGCCCACGGTCTCGCGGCGATCCGGCACGCCAAATCGCATGCTGACTTCTTTTCCCGCAAGAAACTCGCTCCAATGAGCTTTCACATGACGAACCAAGATCGCGCCGACGACGAAATCATCATTCCATTTTTCGTCATCTTTTTTCGTTTTTCCATCATGATCCACGTACTCAAAATAGAGCTTTCCGTCCTTCGCCTCGATCTTCGCTGACTCATGAAGCTGTTTTTGCTGAAGATCGTAGCGCACGAACTTTCCGCCGTGGAGAATCGTCTCGCTCCTGAAAGCTTCGACTCCTTGAGGATCCGTGAAAACCTCGGAAATGACCGTCTTGTCTCCGTCCGTTTTCTCCTCGCGAACCATTTCAAAAAGCGGCTGATTTCGCGTAGAGCCCGCTTCGTAGATTTTCGAACGAACCCTCATGCTCGGAACCGGATCTTTTGCGAAAGAAATCCCTGCGAACAAAACAAACGCCAAACTCAAACTTGCGGATTTAACCAAAACGAATTCCCTCCAAAGGATCCAACCTCGCCGCGCGCCGACTGGGGTAAAGACAAGCCACCAAGACGATCACGATCGCGCATACGCTGACTCCGACATAATAACGAGCATCGAACGTTACAGGAAGAGTTCGATCGTAAAAAACATCCGGAAGCTGGATAAAATCGTATTTTCTCAAGATCAGGCAAACAGCAAACCCTAATGCCGTCCCTCCCGCGATGCCGAGTCCCCCAATCAGAAGGCCCTCCGCGAGAAAAACCGCCGCAACCTCGCCTTCGCGCGCGCCCATCGCCCTTAAAATCGAAATCTCGCGTTTTTTCTCCAGCACCATCAAAGTCAGCGTCGTCACGATATTAAACGAAGCGACGATCACGATAAAAGCCAATATGACAAACATCGAAACGCGCTCCAGCTTCAGCGACCAAAACAGATTCGAATTCAGCTGAATCCAATCCTGAACCTTGAACTGAGGAGACCGCGCCCTGATCTCGCTCGCGACTTGAGGAGCTTGATCAAAATCTTTCACGCTCACTTCCCACTGTGAGACGACTTTCGCCCTTCTTAAGAACGAGCTCACGGCGCCATCGCTCGCGAAAATCGTATGAAGCTCCTGCTCAGGGACGCCCGATCGATAAATCCCTTCGACCATAAACCGCTTGAGCCTTGGAACCGAGCTCATCGGCCCTTCGGTTTCAGTCGGAGAAATCACCGTGACCCGATCGCCTGCGATTAGTCCTAAATCATAAGCAAGCTCCTGACCGACAAAAACGCCTGGAAGCTGAACCGACTCATTTTGATCAGGAGGCAGGCCTGTCTTCGCCCGCTCCACGAGCATTTCCTTAACTTTTTCTAAGCGCGGAGCAGGTACCCCTTTGAGAACGATTCCTGTCACTTTGCGTCCGACCTTCAAAATCGCTTCGGTCGAAATCACAGGGTAAAAGGTATCGATCTGGGCACGATCCGGAATTTCTGCCCGAACGCGATCGATATCCAACGCGTCGCTTGGAACCATTCCACTCTCAAATCCCGTCACCTCGGTTGTCGGCGTAATCAAGATATGAAGGTCCGTGCCCATGAGCCGCTTCTTCAGCTCCGCCTCAAAGCCATCCATGATCGATAACACGACAATCATGGATGCGACGCCCAAGCCGATTCCCAGAACCGAAAGGACCGTGATAAAGCTTAAAAACCGCGAGTTCTTCTTGGACTTCAAATAACGGACACCGATCCAGCCCGACCACGGACTGGACCATAAATGCCGGAAAAAACTTAAATCACCCATCTCAGTAGAAGCTCTTCTTTGCTTGAGCTCGCGCAATCAAACCCGGAGCAGGTTCGTATCGAGCTCCGTATTTTTCCGCATATTTCCTGAGTCGATCAACGATGTTCTGCGCACCCAGTTCATCCGCGTAGCGCATCAGCCCGCCACGGAACGGAGGGAACCCCGTACCCATGATCATTCCAAGATCGACCTCTTCGGGAGAAGCAACGACTTGCTCATCCAGGCAACGAGTCGCTTCGTTGATCATCGGAAGCACGCAACGCTCAACGATCTCTTCGTCGGAAACTTTCCCGTTCTGTCGCTTGACCCCTAAAAGATCGTAAATATTCGGAGTAATCTCGCCCTTCCGGCCATTTTCATATTGATAGAAGCCTTTTGAGTTTTTCTTTCCAAGATATCCCGACGAAACGAGCTTATCGTTCAAAGGAGAAGGATCCATTCTCGCGCCAAAAGCATCGTTCAAGATATGCGCGACTTTCGCGCCCACATCGATACCGACTTCATCGATCAGCTCGATCGGACCCATCGGCATGCCGAACGCCAGCATCGCGCGATCCAGATCTTCGATCGAAACGCCTTCGCTCAGCATATAAGATGCTTCGTTGAGGTAGGGAGTGAGAAGCCGGTTTACCAAAAATCCTGGCGCATCCTTGACCACGATCGGGGTTTTTCCAAGCTGCTTGCTGAATTGAAAAACCGTAGAGACCGCCTCGTCCGAAGTTTGCTCACCTCGAATGACTTCGATCAACGGCATCTTGCTCACCGGATTAAAGAAGTGCATTCCAACGAAACGCTCGGGCTTTTTCAACGCCTGTTGCATTTTCGTAATCGAAAGAGAAGACGTATTGGAAGCGATGACACAATCATCCTTCACGTGAGCTTCCAGCTCTGCGATGACCTTTTTCTTCACGTCGAGATTTTCGACAACCGCTTCGACAACGACATCGGTCGTCTTGAATCCCGAAAAATCAAGAACCGGGCTGATCAGCGTCATCTTCTGCATATATTGACGCTTGTTGATTCTTTTTCTCTGAACTTGCTTCTTGAAAATCGAGGCAGCGGATTGCATGCCCAGCGCAAGCGCTTGGTTCGTGATGTCTTTCATTCGAGCGGGGATGTTTTTCTCCGCATAAAGCTGCGCGATTCCCCCGCCCATCACTCCCGCTCCAAGCACAGCCGCATGAGTCACTGAATGCGCCGAAGCCGTTTTTCCAGGCGGAAGCCCCTTTGATTTTTTCACCGCCTCAGTCATGAAGAAAATCCGCACCAGATTGCGCGAAACACTCGTGACCGCCAGCTTTCCAAAACCCTTCGCCTCGCGAGCCATCGCTCGATCGCGGTCTTTTCCGCGAAAAGACGAGCCATAATGAGTCCCGGTTTCCTGTATGACCGCGATCGCCTCTAATGGAGCGGGGTACTTTCCTTTGGTCTTCGACAGCACTCCCTTTTTCGCTTGAGAGAAAATGAGGTGACGTCCCATCGGAGTTTTTTCCATCGCGGCGCCAACCATTCCGCCGGAGCCTCCCAGCTTCGGCTCTTTTGCGATGCGCTCGCCCTCGCGAAGTCGAGAAAGATTGTTTTTAATCCAACGAAGCGCGGACTCCTCGAAGTTTTGACGAGGAATAACCGCTTCAGCAAGTCCCGATTTATACGCTCTTTCGCCGCTCAGATTTTTTCCCGTAAGAATCATATCGAGCGCGGTCGCAAGCCCTACCTTCGAAGGAAGCCGAATGCATCCGCCACTTCCCGGAATGATTCCAAGCATGGTTTCAGGCAAACCGATTTTAGCCTGAGGGCTGTCAGACATCACAATCGCGCGACAAGCCAGGGAAAGCTCACAGCCGCCACCTAAAGCCGCTCCATCGATTACTGCGATCGTAGGAAACGGAAGGTCTTCCCAACGATCGAAGATTTTATGCCCTAAGCGAGAAAGCGCTTCCGCTTCCTCAGCGGTCTTCGCCTCTTCGAACATGTTGATGTCCGCGCCCGCGATGAAGTTTCCTGATTTTCCGGAAACCAGGGCGAGTGCTTCGATTTGGCCTTGTTTCCCCATTTCCTCGATTTTATCAAGAAGCGGACCGAACTCCTGGATAGCCGCTTTTGAGAGCTTATTTACTTTTTCGCCGGGGGTATCAAATACCAGCGTCCAAATCTTCGCTCCGCCCATTTGAGCGGATAGATCGTTTAATCTAAATGCGCCAACTGCACGAGAAGCACCATTGAGTTGAGTAGAGGTCATGATTTGTCCCAGCCTTGGCCAAATCATACTCCTGTTTTTTTAACTCACAAAGAGAAAGGGGACGCTCCAACCGATGGAGCGCCCCCTTTGGCATGATTAGACAAATATGACGCAATCTAACTAAAACGCGAAACTCACTCCACCCATGAGGGTGTAGAAGTTCGCCTTGCCCATCGATCCACCCACATACTGTTTTTCAGGTGCCGAACCGACGTTACCTGGATTGTAGAAGGCATAGTTCAGCAAGTTGCTATTCTCGCTTGAAGAGAGCACTGCATAATACTTCGCCATCAAACCAATCGAGAGGTTTTGATTCATCTTCACATCGAGACCACCCGAAACGTAGGCCATGTAAGAAGTCAGCTCGTAATCACTCGTCAACGGATTGTTAGCGAACGAAGGGCTTTGCTTCAGGGCGTTTAGGATTTTCTGATCGTAGTTGATAAAGCTCTTCGACCAGGCGCCGCCGCCGCCCAAGAAGGGGCGTACGCGAGAGCTCGCGTCCATGAGATGCAGCTTGATCCCTGCGTCGATCACGTTCTGCTTCAACGCCAGAGTGTTGGAGTTCATTCCATACTGCGTTGCCTGAATCTGCTGAACAAATGGATTTCCGCTCGCGATGTTCACGCCATATTCAGCGTAAGTGTAACCCAACTCGAAGCTCAGGTAGCTGGACGTCGCGACGCCGACGGCAAGACCCCCAGCGAACTTAGGATTCACTTCGTAGCCGCCTTGGCTCGACATTCCACCTAAACCTGCACGAGGCATGACGTAGAACACGGATTTATCTTTCGGCGCATCCAAATCCATCGAAGCCGTCATCACCGACGGGCTTGCGGCTTGATCGGACGCATTCGCCGAAGAGATTCCGGCAAGCTGCACGCCGCCCGTTGGGGCGGCAACCGCTTGCGCTGGAGCTGTCATCTGTGGGGCCCGAGGCGCTTCACCTGGACGCTCCGTCACAGGCGCGCTCACGGCTTGTTCTTGAGCTCCGCCATAAAGCGGGGTCGGAAGATTGACTGCGCCAGAAGCTCCCGTGGCTCCGGTCGCGCCCGCAACGCCCAGGATTTGATCCGTACGACGCTTTTCATCGCGAAGGCGAAGCTCTTCCAATCTCTCTTGAAGAGCGTCTTCGTTTCGAAGCTCTTCACGAACGCGCTCACGGCGCATCAGCTCGCTCTTATTCATATGACGAAGATCTTCGACCGAGTCGCCCTGTCGCGCCGGAGCGGCAAACTGCTCTGGAGCTGCTTCAGCGACAAGCGGAGCTTGCGTCGGAGTGATTGCCGGAACTTGCATCGGCGCGGTTGCAGGAGCCGTTGCCGGCGCTGGCACCGCTTGCGCCTGACGCGTATCGCGGGCTCGCTCAGCTGAATTGAGTGTTTGGCGAAGAACATCGCGATCGTCTACGCGAACCGCGTCTGCCGGACTATCTTCATAAACCAGCTCGCCTCGTGCTGCCTGGGATAGCACGGTGATTGAAGTGATAAAACTTGCGGTCAGAGCTACAGCCCAAGGCTTCGACAAGGAGATCGAATTAAAACGTTTCATAACATCCTCTCTTTCAATGCGAAAGAAATTGGAACTAAGATGCGGTGCGTTATAACAAGGTCGACAAGAACTGTCTACTTCTTTTACACGGGATCTTTTCGACAGAATCCTTCGCAGCTGTCTCAATCTTAGACAGACCAACTGTCCAAAATAACTTCACGTATTTTTTCTATCTATTTGAATTTACGTGAGTTTTTATATTCTGAGTCTTTTAATCGGGCATGGCATACCCGTTGCTTTAATATCAGGCAACAAACGGACTGGCTAGCGGCTCACCCCCTACCCCCCAATCCCCTGAGGTTAGCCAGTCCGTTTGTCCCCCAAAAATCTCAACTCAAAGCTGACTTCGCGCAGGCCTAGTTCAGCCTACTTCGATGGAACCTTAAAGTGCAGCTGGTGCAAGCCGTCGCCCGAATAGAGCGAATCTAATTTTTTCTCGATTTGAGCCTCGGCATTTTTCAACGCAGGCAAAAGAACGCCCTTAAAAACCGTGAGAAAAAGAGTCACGATCATCAGCAGCATCAAAGTATATTCAGCCGCTGCTTGCCCTCGATTGTCCATCATTGCTTGCCTATGGGCTTGCCTATGGCCTTGCCTACGCGCTTGCCTTTGGCGGGCTTTAATACCGAAGCATAGATGTCTTTGACATGACGAAGTTGAAATTTCATCGATCCAAGCTGCCTGATCCGTGCGGGAGAAAGATATTGGCGAATCTCTTCGTGCTCCTCCAAGAGTTCGATGAAATCACCCTGTCCTTCAAAGCTTGCTAATGCACAGCTCTGCACCCACGCATACGCATCCTCGCGAGTCACGCCTTCTTTCACGAGAGCGAGCAAGAAATGTCCGGAGAAAACGGTAAGCCCCGCCTTCTCAAGATTCGCCTTCACATTCTCCTCGCGCACGGTGAGGCCAGAGAGAATCTTGTTCATTCGCGCCAGGGCGTAATCCAAGAGAATGGTCGCATCCGGAAACGAGATTCGCTCAACCGAAGAATGGCTGATGTCCCGCTCATGCCAAAGAGCAATATTCTCTAATCCTGTTTGCGCGTAGGCGCGAAGGAGGCGCGCTGCGCCCGTTAAATTTTCCGAGGAGATCGGATTTCGCTTATGCGGCATGGCGCTTGAGCCTTTTTGGCCTTTCTGAAAACTCTCCAACACCTCTCCCACTTCGGATCGCTGAAGATGCCTGAGCTCCACCGCAATTCGCTCAAGCGATGAGCCGCATTCCGCCAGCACTCCGAGAAACTCCGCGTGCCGGTCACGAGGAATGACCTGTGTGCTCACAGGCTCGCGCTTCAATCCCAATCGACCTAAAACCCTTTCTTCAAACCGAGGCCCCCAATGCGGATTGGCGCCCACGGCTCCGGAAAGCTTTCCATACCGGCATCGCTCCAATGCCTGATCGAGTCTTTCTAAATTACGTTGCCATTCCGCATACCAGCCGAGAAATTTCAGCCCGAAGCTGGTGGGTTCGGCAAAAATCCCGTGAGAACGACCAATCGTCGGCAGATCTCGATATTTCTTGGCCTGCTTCTCCAGAGTCTCCAGCAGCTCCAGAATATCCTCGCGCAAAATCTCGCCCGCTTGTTGAATCAAAAGCGACAGTGCCGTATCGACGACATCCGAAGAGGTCAAACCAAAATGAATGTATCGCGAGATCGGCCCAATTCTCTCGGCCACAGCCGTTGTAAAAGCGATCACATCGTGTCGAGTGATCGCCTCGAAATGATCGACCCGACGAGGATCGACTCCGCCTTCGCGAATCAACTGGTCCGTTCTGCGCTTCAATTCGCGCCAGTCTTTTGGGGGAATATATTTTTCGCGAGTCAGCTCCTCGCAAACCGCGACCTCGACTTTCAACCAAGTCAGGTAACGATGACGGTCTTCCCAAATTCTTGCGATTTCCGGGCGTGAATAGCGTGCGATCATAGGTGCGATCATGGTACACTTGAGTCAGCCGACAGGCAACAACACCATGCATATCGCCCTTTATCACGATGCCATCATTCCCCCGGGCAAGTACGGAGGAACCGAGCGAATCGTTTTTTGGCTCGCAAAGGCCTTGATTGAGCTCGGCCATCGAACCACCCTCGCCGCCCCCCCCCGAAATCGCATCGAAGACCCTCATCTTATTGAGCTCGATCCGCGCGATCACGGCGCATGGGAAAAGCAGCTTCCTTCTTCGGTGGACTTGATCCATCTTCAAGCCACTCCTCATCAACCGCCCCAAAAACCTTTCCTGGTCACCATCCACGGCAATGGACAACCGGGCGAGCAGTTTTTTCCAAACACCGTTTTTCTTTCAAAGAAGCATGCGGAAAACCATGGGGCTTCCGTATATGTTCACAATGGAATCAATCCCGACGAATACCCCTGCGACTCGTTTCGAGAGAACTTTCCCGTCTTTCTCGCCAAAGCTTCTTGGAATGTT
>CAZCBS010000048.1:0-17111 GCA_964496965.1 uncultured Bacteriovoracaceae bacterium | reverse complement strand
AGAGCGCAGGCTGATAAAAATTCTGAGAATAACGCAAAGAAGATTCTCGAAGCCGCTACTTCTGAATCAGCCAAGGCCGAGGCGCGAGTCTCGCAAGAGATCGACCAGATGCTGACTGAGGGGAGTTCGCATGCGGAAGTGATCGAGGCACTCTCAAAGTCGATCAGCGTCGATCAGATGGCTGAGACGATCAAACGCAATTTCAATCCTGAGCAGATCGGGGATCTGATCGCAAAAGGCGATCCTGAGAAAGTCGCCGAGCTACTGACGGAACAGCTTCCCAAAGAGCAACTCGACGTGCTGGTGGTCGAGGCGCTTTCCGATGAGCTCAAGGCTCAAGTTCTTGCCCAGGCGGACCCGGATCGCTCCGCCGCGGTTCTTCGGAAGAGCATGAGTAAGGAAGAGGTTTCGCGAGTCCTCAATGAAGGGATGACGGAGCAGGAGAAGGCCCAAATCCTGGTTGAAACCGATCCCAAAGAGTCGGCGAAGCTTCTTAAGAAAACGCTTTCTCAGGAGCAGATCACCGCGGCCCTTCAGGCTCTGCCCGATGAGCAGCAGGGAAGGGTGCTGGCTGAAACATTGGATCAGACGGAGATAGCGGAAATTCTTGGCGAAGCGCTCACCCGTCAAGAGAAGGCGAGCCTGGTGATGAACGCCGATCCAGAGGCCGCAGGAAAGGTTCTTGCTCGGACCCTGGATCGTCAAGAGCGCGATCGACTGATTTCTGAAGAGCTTTCGGATGAGGAGAAAGCCAAAGCCCTTGCTCAGGAGCTCTCTCCAAAAGAGGTGGCCGAGCTGGTCAGTCAGAATTTGGATCTGGCCGAAAAAGCCAGGATTTTAGCTCATTTTGATGCGGCGAAATCAGTCGAAACACTCAAGAAAAGCGTTAAGGAAGAGGACCTGGCCCGAATTCTTGCGGAGCAGCTGAGCGAGGAAGAGCAAGCCGAAATGTTGGCGAATGGACTTCCTCCCGAAGAGGCCAGGAAGCTGATTGGAAAATCACTTTCTGAAACGAAAAAAGCTCAGATCCTCTCGAACGCCAAGCCCGAGCTCGCCGCACAGCTGATCGAGGAGAGTGCCTCGAAAGAGGAGCTTGCTGAGTTGATCCATGAGGCGCTTCCCAAGGAAGAGCAGGCACAGGCGATCGTGAAGGGCTTGCCAGAAGAAGAAGTGGCGAGCCTCGTTAAAGGCTCCATGAGTGAAGAAGATCTTGCTCAACTGGTCAAAGGAGGTCTACCCGAAGAAGATCTCGCTCAACTCGTCAAAAATTCCATGCCGGAGGATGAGCTGCTTCAGCTGATCAAGGGGGGCGGTCTTTCTGGCGGACCTTCCAATGAGGCGTTTGCTCACGCCGCTGTTCAAGCGTTGCCCCCTGACGAGCTCGTTCGTCTTGCCCAGAGCGCGATGGCAAACGAAGATTTCGCGGCTCGGTTTGCCCAAAACCTCGCGGAGGAGCAGATTTCAGTCGTGCTCCAAGGCGCACTCGCAAATTCCGAAGGTCAAAAGATCCTGCTTCAGGCGTTGCCATCCGAGCAGCTTTCCAAATCCGTCATGGAAACGATGAGCCCTCAGGAGATTGGCAAACTCGCGGTGGAGCAAATGAACGATCGGGAGCTGATGGACGTGCTGAGCGCAGGCATGTCCAAGCAGGAGCTGACGAAACTGGTGAGTGCTGAGCTTCCCGAGGATCGTTACGCTAGCATCTTGACCGAAGGACTTCCTCCTCAGGAAATCGCCCGCGCATTGGCAGAGGGGCTCCCCAAGGACCAGTTTGCTCAGCTGCTTTTGGAGGTCATCCCGAAGGAAGAATTGGGATCTGCTTTACTCCAAGAAACGCAAATGCAGGTTTTGGCACCGGCTCAAATCAAGCTCGAGGATGAGCAGCTGCAGGCTCTCATGGCTCCTGATTTGAAAGTCGGTGATGCGATTTCTATTCTTTCTCATGTGCTACCTAAACACGTTGCTGAAAGTATTTTCGACAGCGAGATTCCGCCGGAAAAGATCGCCGATACACTTGCTGATTATCTGCCAAATTCCGATTTGGCTCCGATCGTGACCGAAAAACTGATGTCACTCGACCGCTCGACTTCCGGATCTCCTGATAAAAACGGCCGAGAAAAAATCCGCGAAAATAGAGCTTCCAACGCTTCCAGCGCCATCAGGAAAGAGACTCCTGCTCCTTCATTTGAGAAAGAGCGTGAACAGCTAGAAAAAGTATTCGAAGCCAAGCTCGATACCGCTCGTAAGTCAGTCGAGTTCTACCTGCGCCGCTCGCAGGATCTCGAAAAGCGATTGCATGCTGCCGAAGAGACTAAGCGCCAGCTCGCTAAGAAAGCGGAGGATGCCAAGGGCGAGCTTGAGCGAGCTTATTCTCAGCCTCTCTCGGAATCGCAACCAGAAGCAGAAGCAGAAGCAAAATCGCAGTCTCCGTCTGAGGCACAATCGAGGTCACGAGGCGCTGAAAAGGAAAAGAAAAACTCTTCGGGTCATCCGAAAAAAACAGGGCTTACGGTGTCCGCTGGGAAATCCGAGCCTGCGGCTGTTCCGATGACAGCGAAGGAACGTATGCATCAGGGTGACCGCGATGCCGTTCGATTCTTCCAAAGCAAATCCAAGGAGCTCGAGCTGAATCTCCGTCGTGCGGAAGCGGAGATCAAGCGACTTAATGCTGAAAAAGCAAAAGAGCTCATCAAGCAATCAAAAGTCAAAGAGCGAGAGACCGCTGAAGCGACCAAAGTTCAATCTTCCGTAGAGAAAGCGGCCGAGGCAAGCTCTAAACCAGAGTCTAAATCGGAGTCTAAACCAGAATCTAAACCAGAATCTAAACCAGAATCGAAGCGTGAATCTATAAAGGCTGAACCGCTCCGACGCGAGAGCGAAACAGGCTCTGCGGATCAATCAGAAAGAAGTCCAGTCAAGAGAGAAGAGGCGAAGGCGGATCAGCGCAAGGAGAAGTTGCAGACCGAGTCTCAACAGTCCCGCGAAGAAACTGAAAGCGAGTCCAAGGCGGAGAAAGTTCTTCAGGCTAAAGTTCGAGATCTCGAGACTCAGCTCCGGCTTGCGCAAGACGAGAAATCCAAATGGATGCAGCAGTACAAGAAAGAGCGGCTCAGGGCGGAACGGTCCGCCACCCCTCAACAGGATGCGGTTGCTAAAGATCAGCCGGACGTGGCGACGCAAAGCGAAGAGGTCGAAACGGGTGAGGCCCGCTACGCTTCTGATGACGAAGCAGAAATCCAGCTTTTCAGAAAACGCATTCAGGAGCTTGAGTCGAAGTTACGCTCCAGTCAGAAGGATCGCGTTAACGGCGAAGCCAAGGTCAACGCAAACGTCAACTCCGACAGTGCACCTAAAGTCACATCCCATGCCCCTCAGGAGAAGATTCGCACGATCGATCCTGAGCTCTCGGGCGTTGTGAAAGCTGAAAACAAAGCTGAAAACTCGAATGTCGCAGAAGCGAAAGAGGAGCGAAAAAAAGAGGAACTTGAAGTCGGGAAGACAAAGAGCGCGGATCAGCTCAAGCCCGCATCGCAGCTGGGAGAAGGCGCTCAGGACGAGGTCGAGCAGCTAGAAAAAGGCGCGAACGAACTAGATCAGGGTCTCGATGATGTCGTCAAGACGATGGAAGCCATCAAGGACGCGATCCCCGAGAGTCGAGAAAAGAAGTTGGTTGATAGCATGATGGGCAAGCTGATGTCCGAAAAAGCGAAGTTCAATGAGCTATCGAGGGAAATGAACAAGGCACTTCGCAAGAAAGAGCTCGCCTTCAAAAATAAAGAAGCGGCATTGACGGAAGAGTCGAAACAGGCCAGAGGGGAAGTGACTCAGAAGCAGGCGATGATGGATCGCATGAAGCAAATGATGCACGACATCCAGCAGAAGTTCGAGAAGAACCGGATTGCCATGCAGCAAACTGGCAACAATGAGACGCAAGTTCGAATCAAACTGGAGCAAAGCCAGCGCCAGATCGAGGCTCTCACTAAAGAGATCGAAAGGCTCAATCGGATGCGCCAAACACCGCCAGTCCATGCCGCCGCCACGCAGAATCGCGGAAACGACGAGGTTCATAAACAGCTGGATATCTCCAACAAAGCGCTCCTTGCTAAAAAGCAAGAAATGGAAGTTCTGAAGAAACAGATCCACGAAAAAGATGCGAAAGAAGTCGAATACAAACGCAACATCATGAAGCTTCAGAACGAGCTGAACGCGGAGCGCGCGGCGAGTGGAAAACGGAAGGCCGCTTAGCCTTTTGTCTTGAGCGAGCTCTGATTAATAGTGCCAAGGAAACTTGCCGAAATCGCGATCCCGCTTTTCTAAGAACGAGTTGCGTCCTTCCACGGCTTCTTCGGTACCGTAAGCGAGGCGAGTGGCCTCGCCCGCGAAAATCTGTTGACCGACAAGACCGTCGTCCACCAAGTTGAATCCGAACTTCAACATGCGCATGGCAGTTGGGGATTTAGAGTTCATCTCGGCTGCCCATTCCAGGGCTACGCGCTCGAGGTCTTTGTGAGGAATGACCGCGTTGACCATTCCCATCTCAAAGGCCTCTTGGGCGGAGTAATCGCGACCGAGAAAGAAGATTTCGCGTGCGCGTTTTTGGCCCACCATTCGTGCGAGATAGGCTGAGCCGTAGCCTGAATCAAAACTGGCAACATCGGGGTCCGTCTGCTTGAAGATCGCATGTTCTTGAGAGGCCAAAGTCAGGTCGCAAACGACATGCAAGGAGTGGCCGCCACCTACGGCCCAACCTGGGACCACGGCGACGACGATTTTAGGCATGAACCGAATGAGTCGCTGAACCTCGAGAATGTGGAGTCTTCCGAGACGGGCTTGACGAGTCTTCTCGTCCATCTGAACGGAGCCTTGCTCGACATACTGATAGCCGTCTTTACCGCGAATCCGTTGATCTCCGCCCGCGCAGAACGCCCAGCCACCATCTTTTGGAGAGGGACCGTTACCGGTGAGCAATACGACCCCGACGCCCGCAGTCTCACGCGCGTGATCGAGCGCGATGGCCAGCTCATCGACGGTCTGAGGACGAAAAGCATTGCGAACTTCGGGACGATTGAAGGCGATGCGAACGGTGCCCTGATTTTTGGCACGATGATAAGTGATGTCGCGGAATTGAAAGCCCGGGACTTCGGTCCACCATTCAGGATTGAAAATCTCAGAGACCATAGTTGCTCCTATATGCAGTCTCTAACACGATTCTTCGGGGCGCTCAACTTGGGTTGCTAAACCTAAAACGGGGCATACCGCGGCTGCCGAGGTGTGCCTTCGTTGCGATGAGTCCAGAGCTCCATCCCATGCATGGTGATGTGGGCCAGATCATCCGTATGCTCTTCGCGAACGAACTGTTCGGCCTCGGCTCTGCTTTGGGGCGAGGATAAATCAACTTGAGCTATTGAAATATGGGGCACGAAATCAGACTGGCTGGTCTTATCGGGAACGGCGCCCAGCGCGCTCGCTCGTGCTCGCGCGTTCCGGATAGTGTCGAGAGACCCGGGGTTCGGATCATAGAGCATCGCGAGAACTTGAAAACGTCTACCAAAGATATGAACGCCACCTCCGGAAAACGGGGTTCCTTCGCCGTTGCCATGAGTCTGTTGATTGAGAGCGTTTGCCGCGGAAGGAGTCATTCTACCGACAAAGCGGACGGTCATATGGAGATCCTTTGGATGAACAAAGGATAGATGCGGATACTTTTTTCGCCAAATTTTCAACTGATCTGTAACTGATTTGACGAAGTCTTTCTGAGGCTTGAGCACGAGAAAGTAAGGATTTTGACTGAGCATTCCCTCGCTATATGGAATCCTTGAAAGGACCCAATCCGTGTAATCGGCGACATCGGGAAATCGTTTGATCAGCTCACGGTAGCGACGATTGATTCTCGATTTCAGCTCGCTCTCAATCGCCTCGAGCTTGGTCTTTTTCACGCCATAGCGCAGTTGCAGCTGATTGAGCCAGTTCTCCTTGACCCCTTTGGGCAGATCGATCCCCTTATCCTTCAAGATGATGAGAAGTTCTGTCTTTGCCTTGAGCTGGCCGAGATCCAAAATGGTGGGATCGTTGAGAATGACCTGGAAAGAGTTCAAGAGAGATTCACGACTGGTGCTAGCGCCACGGAGCGTGTTGTAGTCTGGCACTTGCTCCCAGAACTGCAGGAGCGAATAAATACGCTTGAGAATCTTGATTTCATCTCGGTGACCGGACTTAGGATCGTCGAGCTCGGAATACTTTTTCAAGGATTCCATCACGGCATGGTGAACTTCCTCGATCGAGGTGGACTTCGTTGCCACACTCGCGTCTCGGAGGAGCTCAAAATCGTCTTTATCCATAGCCACGGTCGTGGCACGAACCGCTAGCGTTGTGCCATCGTTTCGTGAGGAGAGGCGCATGCGGACTTGATTGTTGCCGATCTGGCCTCCCAGTCGGTAAAGAACCGACGCTTCGGTATAAGAGTTTTCGATCGGCGTCTGATTGACGGCCGGAACTGCCCAGTCACTCTTGATTCGCGCGTCCTCGGCCAAAGCGGCGCTTAGGCTGACAACGCGAGTTCCCGATGGCTCAGTCACGGTTTTGTAACCTCGGTGAATATCCTCGAGGCTCCATTTGATGCCCTTGAGCTCGCCGCTTTCGTTGCTGAACTCGCCTGCCTTGAGCTCGATGAAGCGGTAGGAGGGATTTTCCGCAAGAACTTGATCAATATGCCTTTGAAAGTAGCGAGCCAGCTCGATCATTTCAGGGCTAGTGGCGTCATTCAGCACTTCGAATCCGCCCGACTTCAGACGCAAAACCAACAGGGTTTCAAAATCGAGATCCGAGGCGCGCTCCATGGCGGTGATGCGAGTGAGCGAACCCGTGATCGCGCGTCCAACCGAAAGATCTCTTTCCGATTCTCCTGACAGGTTTTTCAAAACTTCATGCGCGGCGATCGTTCTCTGATCCGTGCGCTGAACGGAAGTCTCGGTACCGAATATCCAGTGGGTGCCATCTTCCGTCTCGATCGGCTTAGCGATCATAGTCTGCGAGTGCGGTCCTAACTCTGCCAAACGAACCGAGTCTTCAAAAACGCTCGCGCAATCTAAGGCGGGTTCCTGAGCAGCGTGAGCTGGAACGATCTCAGAAAGAAAAAATGCGGCCAGAGTCCAGGTGATTTTCCCAAGCAGCGATGGAGCGCGTCTCTTCATGACGCAGTGCGTACCATCTAGGACCGGGTTTGGTCAACGTTCAACTCGGTTGCGGCTTCGATATGACCAAGTGTCTAAAGCTTAGACAGTAAATTACAAAATGACTAAGATCGCGCTTCCAAAAAGCTAGAAAAACCAAATGCTTGAGCGGCGCACCCTTGTGGATCGGCTCTTGCTTTAAGAGGAGCTGATTTGGAGATTTAACGTGGCAAACATCAATAGAAGTACTCATGTAGCAGTTCTCGCTTTATTCCTGGTCTCCGCATCGAGTGGGGCAGCTCCCCGCCCCGGGGATCGTCCAGTGGAAGATCAATTTGAAGTCGGCGGAAAGGAATCGCCGGCTCGCGAATCAGGAAAGGCGATTGAGAGGATTCTAAAATCGACGGAAGAGCGAGAGATTCTCCGTGTTCTTACGGTTCAAAGAGAAGAAATCGTCAAGCTGCTGGCTGAGTTCAAGGCTCAACCCGAGCAACATCAACGACTCATGACACTCTTGAAGGAGTCCGTGAGTTCGCAAAATGTCGAGAACATCGTACTCGTGAGAAGTTACATCCGCCTCATGAGCTCCGCGGTGGGCAGCTTCCACCTTCTTCCGGTCGAGCTTGGCAATCGAATCTCGAGTTGGTCCCCAACTGCTAAAGCCAAGCTTGCCTCCGTGATCGAGCGCGCACACCTTCTGGCCATGACCTCGAAAGCGGGAACTCGCGAACAAGCGTTTCGAATGGCTTTAAAGGAAGCGGGCCTGGAAGAGAAGTACGAGGAGAGATGTCGCAAGCGGTAGTGATTTAGAGGTTTTCGCTTATGAGAAAAATGTGGAAACGCATTTTGAGTGCGCTTCTGATTTGCTCCACTTTCTCCACCTCAATGATGACGTGGCCGGAAGAGGCATCGGCTGGTCAGGAAAAGTTATCTCAGACCGCGCTGAAAACCGCTGATCTCGGAGCGGAGGCGCTGAAGTTCTATACGGCGGTTGCATCGGTCTCTTATTGGGAGTGCTATCGATCTCAGGACCCGACCCGATGCCAGAACTTTTTGGAGTCCCTGGAAGACCCCGCTACTCATATCGGATTTGTTCTCTTCGTTCTTGGTTCGAGAGGGACAAGTGCAGGGCTATTTAAATTATCTCGAGGCAAGTACTCGGGACCTTATCTCGGCACGATCGCCGGCATGATGGCGAATGATCTTTTCTCGGAGCTCTACACCAGTCCTTTGTTCAAAGAATTTCTTCACTTGAATTCAAAAAAATACAGCTCCTTCGAAGCTCGTCTTGAAAGGCGGCAGGAGCTTGCTTCACAGCTTTTTGGAGAAACCCTCGCTCAGAAAAAGTGGTGGCTCGATAGAATCCCGAGCATGGTGAGCCTGACCGGGGCCGCGGCGCTCTCGTCTTTGATCTTGCCTGCCACGGCAGCGGGTTTGGGCGAGGCTGAAGATGTCTCTCGCGCTTTACTTAAAAACGAGCGCGCGGCCGAAGCCATTGCGAAAATCCGGAAAGGAATCGGTGCTTACCGCCTGGCAGTCAGGAGCGGAGCGAGTGTTTTTCGGATTTTTGAGATGAGAAATCCCTGGGCGTTTCTGGCCGGACAGGTCGGCGAGATGGTCGTGTTTTTGAACTTCAGCGACTGGATTGAGCATCCTGCTAGAAAGTGGTGGAATGAGACTCGTTCCGTGCATGCTCTGAATTCGGCGATCTCAAGTCTTCGACTGAAATCGGAGATGGTTTCGGCGTCGGGTAAGGTGGATTTGTCACAGTTCGAAGAGAGGGTTCGCGAGGTTGAGAGAGGTTGGGATACGTATCGCGAAAGTCAATTTATCGATCCTCGAAAAATTCAGGGCGAATACCTGGGAGTGACAAGCGCGATGAATGTCGAGCTGCGGGACTATTATCTCGATTATCAATGGATCATGGCCGGTGCTCCATCGGATCCTGAAAAAGTCCCTGAGTGGCAGGGGAGTGTCCCCGATGGGTGGGAAGTGAACGAGTTCGGTCATCCAGTTTCCGAGCATGCGTTCAAGGCCCGTAGGAACTTTTTCTGTGGAGAAGATCCTCAAAACGCCGCGAAGGCAGCCTTGCACTTTCATGGAGTGCTGGTGCCCGGAAGAGGGGATCGTGTCGAGCCGTTTCGAGTGGCGACGTCAGCAGGAAAACTTGTCGATAAACCAGTCGGAAAAAATGACGATCTTTGCGCACCCATCTTCAACTACGGAAGCGGCTATGAGCTCATGATGGATTTCAAGAGAGCGGAAGTCCTGAAAAGCCGTAGTTTCGAAGTCGAGCTGGATGCAGCCTTTTGGCAAGCTTTTCAAGGATTGGCTCGCATCCAAAGCGGCATCGTCTCTCGTTACGAGAGCCGAATTCGCCGCAGTCTGGTGGATGCGCTGAACGGTACTGAGCAGGGTACGCCTCGCGATACTGTGAGCGTCAATCGCAGCAATTACTTTCGTGGCGTGCTCCCTTCTTACAGACAGGAGCTTGAATATTGGCGGGATTTCGGCCGCGATTTTCCCGCACTGAGGTCGCTGGCCGATGCGGCAATGGATCGGACTCAGCGAAAGAGCGACGCCGCGGATGCGCTTTTGAATTACCTGTCGAATCCTACTTCGGCACGAAAGAGCGCCATTCTCGCATCAGGCGTGTTCCAGGCTGGCGATGACGTCGGACTTTTTGAGGACGAGAGCTCCGCTACGAGCGAAGATTGGCAGAAAATCGTGCAGATTTGGAAAGCGTTTATGCTTGGTCCAACGGGGCGTTTTTAAATTGATTACTTTAGTATTGAGTTAGGGCGGCAGTCGGAATATAGCTCCTGGCCATCGCACGGTGTGTGGACAAAAAGTCCAAAAAGGAGCTTCATATGAAAGCAAATATCGCATTGGCAAGTTTATTGGCTTTAGTGGCTGTTTCGGTGCACGCCGACCCAAGAGGGCGAGCCGTCCCGGTTGTTTCCTGCAAGAGCGCGCATATCTCGATCAGGATCAATAAAGCAAGCTGTCACACCGTTGGAAACGAGGGCGGTCTGACTTGCCAGGCTTTCGTCGCGGTAGGCTCTGCAACGATGCAGACGGAATTATCCGTTGTCATGGGCCCGTTTCCGCAAAGCAACATCCCGAGTCTGATGTTCCAATCGAAAGAAAGACCATCGAACGTGGGCTTTTTCGGCAGTGTGCGTGGCACTCCGAATACCTATGAAGGCCAGGGAAGTGTCAAGCTTGGGGCGGTTGATACTGCCGAAGACATGATTTGCGTCGATCCGCAGCCTAAACCAGGCCATCTCTAGGATCAGTAAAAATTCCTTAAACTCGGAGTTTTCATCCCAAAAAGCCATCCGACCTGAACCATGAGCGTTTTCATGCTCGCTTCATTCTCCTGGGCGGCGAGAGTGTTTTGAATCAATGTTCCGATCGCGAGGGCGTTTTTTGGGATGACGACGTCCATGCCAAAGCTGTGGCTGGAGTAGCCGGGAATATGAACAGAAGAGCGCCCTTGAGTTGAGTCGTTTATCGTTGCGGTTCCGCCGAAGTTTCTTGTGTACGAAAAAAACGGCGACAGAACGATGTCTGCGTAGATGGGAATCCCGAGCTGAATGCCCACAGGGAGACCATACGTTTTAAGCGCGATGTCGACTTTTGAAGATTCGCCTTGAACGCTTTGGTTAATCGATCCGGAACCGTAGTTGAAATTAAAACCGCTAAAGAAGATCGCGGAAAAATCATTGACATTGAATGCCTGCCATTGAGCGTTTAAAATCGGAGAGGCCGAGAATAAGTTCATGGTCGCTGAAGCGAAGTCGTCCCCCAGTGATCCTTTGACGTAAGATGCCGGGAGCTCAAGGCCGATTCCGACCGACGGCAAAGGGACAAATCGGACCTTGTAGTCCATTCCTCCGCCGTAGAAGGTCGCAGAAGATTCTCTGAGATGAAGAAAAGTGCCCGTGAGCCTGCTGTCCGTCGAGTCCTCCGAAAACGAAGGATACGGTATGGGAGACCCGGTCAGCTGAAAGTTTGTCGGACCATTCGATGCGTATGCAGAGAAGGAGATCCAAACTAAACTGCAAATGAGAGTAAGTACGGAGCGCTTCACTTGATTATCAGTTTATCTGTACTTTGAGAATTGAGCAAACGCCGTGAGTGCCTTGCGAGCCTTGATCGATGGGGGGATTCAGGTCTGCGTCATTATGAATGAATTCAAATATCTGAATAAATAGTTAATATTTATATGTGATAGCCGAAAAGACTTCTGGAGAGCGCGTATGAAAGCAAAGTGGAGTCTGAAGGTACGGCTATTATTTATGGGTTTAGCGATTGGAGCGGTGATTCCCGTCGTTGGCACCTTTATCTATTTTACTTCCCAAGAGGCGGCGAGGATCAACCAAGTTATCGCCACTCAGAAACTCGCCAAGACAAAACTGCTCGGCGAGCTCGTTTTCAAGTTTCGCGACGTTCGACTTCAAGTCCGGACGACACCGGTTCGAGGGATGACTTGGGATAAAGTCGACGAGTATCTCTCAAAAACGAAGGAAGCGGTTGAGCGATTCAATGCGACTCGAAAAGAGTTTGCCTCGAGAGTTGAAGGCGAGAAAGAGAAGGCGCTCTTCGCTGAGTTTGAAAAGTACACGGATGAGTTTTTGGTTTTCGGTGGGGAGTTGATCGCGCTTGCGTCGGCTCACGACTCGGCGAAAATGGATGAGGTAGCTCGCCAGGTCCGAGATATTTGCCCTCAAAAGGCATCCAAAGTCGAAAATGCAGTGAACGATCTTATTGAGCTTCAGTCGACTGAAACGCAGATGCTGGTTCAAAACGCGGCCAGCAAAAATGCTCAGGTCAATTGGGCCATCCTTCTTGGCTCGCTCGGCGGATTTGTGTTCTCTGTCAGCGTTGCTGCTTATGTTTCCCGAAGAATCTCAGTGGAGCTCAATCAGGTCGCGGAAAGATTGAGCGAATCCGCGACAGTCATCGCCAATAATGCGGGCCTAGTTTCGCAGAATGGTCGGACTTTGGCGACATCGACATCGCAGCAAGCATCGTCCTTGCAAGAGACAGTTTCCGCCATGGAAGAGATCAGCTCGACGGTTCAAAAGAACTCCGAGAATGCGAAACAGTCAAAGCAACTGACTAACGAAAGCCTTCAAACAGCAGAGCAAGGACGTGAACAGATCGAAGGCCTGATTAACGAAGTAGAAGAAATTAAAAACTCCACTCATCAATTGATGAAGGATGTCGAGCAGGGGAACCAAGAAATCGGAAAAATTGTCGGACTGATTGGCGAGATTGAGTCCAAGACCAAAATCATCAACGATATCGTCTTTCAGACCAAATTGCTTTCCTTCAATGCTTCGGTCGAAGCTGCGCGGGCAGGGGAGGCGGGCAAAGGATTTTCGGTTGTGGCCGAAGAAGTCGGAAATTTGGCGGCGATGAGCGGAAAATCGGCGAAAGAGATTTCTGAGTTGCTCGCATCAAGCGTGATCACGGTTCAGGAAATCGTCCGTAAAATTCAAGAAAACGTCGAAAAGCAGGGGCGAGCGAGCCTTCAATGCGTCGGGCGCGGAATTGAATTGGGAAAAAGGTCGGGCCACTCGATCGGGGAGATCCTCTCCGGCGCTAAAACCGTGGACGATCGAGTCCATGAAATCGCAGTCGCAAGCGATGAGCAATCGACCGGAGTCGGCGAGGTTTCGAAGGCCATGCATCAAATGGACGAAGCGACTCAATCCTGCGCGGGAATTTCCGCAAGCTCTTCGAAAGCGGCCGATGAGTTGGCTCAAGAGGCTCAGGAGCTTAAGAAAATGGTTTCAAATTTGTACGCCACGATTCGGGGTGCTGACGTCGATGGGAGCAAGGCGGCATAGTGAATCGCTGCTCAGGCGATTTTTATGCAGCTTTTTTAGGGATTTCCGAATCGCAAATCGAGCAATAAGTCTGAGACGCAAGCACTGGGCTCATGCAATGAGGACAAAGAACTTCGTCGTGGCGAGGAGGCTCGGTTCGGATCACAGGTCTTGAGCCAGTCACGATCAAAGGTTTCCAGGAATCCAAAGCTTCCATCGCCGTTTTGAATTGGGCAGATTCTTTGTCGTCACTGGATGCGCCCTTTGAAGCGCTTGGATCATTTGCCATCGCTTCTGGCAGGCGGACGAATCCGAATTCATTCCACTGTTCGACTTCTTTCAAGACTTTCCAGTTGAGAAGCATCTGCTCGAACTCCGCTTTGAAAAGTGAGAGAACGCCGCCGTCCTGCGTGGTGGTTCTTTTTACCATCAATCCTTTTTGCTCAAGCCTGAAAATTTGATCGGCCTCAAAAGTTTTTCCAAGCGTTTCTTTCAAGGTGTCGATCGTGAGCTTGTAAGGCATCGTGACCATGCCGGCACGATCGGGTTGATACTTGTCCGCAAGCCTCACCAAGGCTTGCGTTAACTCGGTCGCTTTTTCATTGGTTTTGAGAAGGCCGGCGTAACCGCCCTTGAAGTGATAGTTTTGGTAGAAGTCAAAGAATGTCTCGATCTGCACCATGTTACGGAAGCAGATATCCGTCCATTCGTTGCTTAACGGAATTGGGCCCGATTTTTCGTTCTTGAACGTGCGGGGCTCGGCATAGCCCAGCTTAATCAACGAATAGATGGCTTCTTCGAGACGAGTCTCTTCTTCATGGAACGTCTCCACCGCGTAAGATTTCAGCTTGGCCCAACTGATGACGACGGCGTCGTTCTCGTTCTTTCCAAGGTAGCGCGCGGTATAGAAGATCACGCCATAAACTTTTGCCACAAGATCGGGATGGCAAGGCTGCGCACCTCGATTCATTCTCAAAGAGCGAAGCTCGTTTGCCGCAGACTTGAGTCTCTCAAGCAATCCTTTGAACAGGATGCCCAATGGAGGTTGAGAGGAGCTCGTCAGTGTCCGCGCGACCTCAAGCGGAAGCTCGAGGATCTGCGTGTCTTTCAGTGCAATCGCAGTCGTTCCGGATGCCGGACCCGTCATCATCGCGTCTTCTCGCAAGATTTGCATGGGGCGAACCAAATGAAGCTGAGCACAACCGTCTTTGAGCACGCAAACGGAGACCAGCCCGCTCTGAACCACGTAAACCGCCGCCGTGCCCTGGCCAGGAGAGAAAATCACTTCTCCGCGCTTAAAGCTTCTGGTTTGAATGACGGGCAGCTGCGGCATTTAACTTCCTTTTGAGTTTTTCTTCTTATTTTTGTTGGCTTCGGGATCCAAGGCTCCTGGGGCGCGCCCCACCTTGTTCCATTCCACGATTTTCGCCAAAATTCTGAAGTTTTTGAACAAGCGCTGAAATCCTGATGGCGTAAATCGAATCTCATTTCCGGAAATCTCAATCGGCAATCCGCGTTGGATGAGTTTCTCCAGGTCACTGGCGGTCATCGATTGCGGCGCAAGTTCCGCTTTCAAGATCGTCAGTGCCGCATTGAGATTGACGCTTCTTTTTCCGGTTGAGTCAGCGGATTGCGAGCTGAAGTTGCGCTGAAGAACCTCGGCAGCCTGAAGGCATGGATCTTGGACCTCCATGCACTTCTCGGATCCTAGCGCGCTCAGGCGTTTTTTGAAAAACTCGGAGAAGCTCTCGATTTGGGCGATATCTTTGAAGCGGATGAAGCCCAGCTCCTCTGGCCCGTCCGGATCCGTATCGCTCTTCACCATCTCCAGTTCCGTGTATCCTAAAGTGGACAGTAGATAGACGAGTTGTTCGAGCCGAACAGGGGACTCGCCAAAAACACGCTGGCAGTACTTTCGGAAGCTCGGCCAAACGATTCGAAGCGCGTCGCCCTTTTTGGCGCCTTGGTACGAGACGACGTGAAAAACCGTCGCGAACATCTTGGCGGTCAATGCGGGAGCACAAGGCGTCGGATCCCCTTGAAGCTTGATGCTTCTGAGCTCTGCGTGGATCGCGGCGATTTTATTGATCATGGCCATCAATATGGACTTGAAAGCCGGGGTGGTCTTCACGATGGTTTGTGCTGCCACGCTGGCCGGCAACTCGATGACGGCAGTGTCGTTGAGCGCGACGGCCGTAGTTTCATAGACCGGGGCCCCCTGAAGAGCTTCCGTCCCCACAACCTGGGGGGCGGTCGCTTGATAAGTTTCTATTCTTCCCGTATGCGAAGCGACTGACATTCCCACCAAACCCGTTTGAAGAAAGAAGACACTTCGCACAGGCTCGCCCTGCTTAAAGAGGGTCTGCCCTTTGGTGTAAGTCTTCATCGGGTTTTTCTTGTCTTGTGACATCGACTTTCTGATCGGTCATTTTAAGCCTGAACATAAACCTAAAATATGTATTATTAGCAGCAGAGGCTGTGTGGACAGCCCTAAAGCATGCTGATATCCTTAAAGGAAATGGCTCAGAACTTTAAGCAATGGAGTCTCAAGAAAATCGTGCCAGGCGAAAGCATCCCGGCACCGCTCTATCTCCACCTTGAAGGTCGCTACGTTCAGTATCGAAACCAAGGTCAAGTTATTGACAGATTGATCTTTGACCGGATGGAATTGAAGAATTTCCAACATTTTTTTATTCTCGAATCCGACGAACAGAAGTTCGAGGATTGGTCCGCTCAGTTTCTTTCCGACGCCGCTCCGGCGACGATCTCGGTCCAAGAAGGCGCTGGCGCAGGCATCCGTGCGAAACGCTTAGAGGCTCAACGAAAGATCGCGGATATCTTTCATTCCTTTCATACGGAAGAAAGTATCTCTCAAGTTCTCGAGGCCTCGACTCAGCTTGTGGATGAGCTCACCAAGCAGCCTTTCACGAGCAAGCCTTTGGCCGAGCTCCAAACCCTTTCGCGCGGAACCGCGGACCATTCCGTCAATGTGAGCGTTCTGTCCGTTTACCTTGCCGTGAACATGGGCTACTCGCACATGTTCATTCTCAAGCACCTTGCGGCAGGAGCGTTGCTTCACGACATCGGAAAAATTGAAGCCTTGCGGGTCGAAGAATCAAACGTCACGGAGTACGAAAAGAAGCTTCGCGAACATCCGACTCTCGGCGAGACCATGGTTTCGAAAATGGAAGGCGTCTCGCGCGAAGTCAAAATGATCGTCGCTCAGCACCACGAATTCCACGACGGCACGGGGTACCCAAACGCCTTGCATGGAAATCAGATCTACGACCTTGCGAGAATCGTCGCGGTTGCAAACACCTTTGACGGAATTGTCTCAGCCGGAAAGGGCCCGCTCGCGGAACGGCAAAAACACGCACTCGCGCAACTCGATGGCCCTCTGGCTCATCAGTTCAATCCGATGAAGCTCAAGAAGATCGTCAAGATCTTGAGTCTCGGGATTTGATGTCCGTTAAAGACTTGGTCTAAGCCCCCAAGATAAAAAGTTCTTTACAGCCTTGAATCATAATGAGAATGAGTCTCATTATCACAAAAGCTGTGAGGAGTAACTTCGAATGAAGTCGATTTTTTCATCTTGTATCGTCGCATTGGCACTTCTGAGTGCACCTGTCTGGGCCGGAGAAGGATTGTTCAGCCGGGTCTACACAACCGAAACGGTTCCGCAGGGGCATTTCGAGCTCGAGCAGATCATCCGCAATCGTAGCGGAAGGTCTTTTGGTACGTATAACGCGACGGACTTTAAGTCCGAGTTCGAGTATGGCGTTACGGATAATTTTCAGGCGGCGCTCTATATCAACTACGGCTATATGCACGCAGCGGGCGCGCCCGATGACAATAATCCCACCGGCGGCGACGGTCCTGGGTTGTATGACGGTTTTAGTCGTAACGGCTTTACGTTGAACAGTATCTCGGCCGAGTTTATTTACCGAGTGCTGAGTCCTATCTCGGATCCCATCGGCTTGGCATTCTACTTCGAGCCACAGTGGGACTTCCACGACATCCATAACGGCGCGCGTGTTTACGATTCGACCGAGATGGAATATCGAATTCTTCTCCAGAAAAACTTCTTCGATGATCAGCTGAT
>CAZCBS010000047.1:0-17182 GCA_964496965.1 uncultured Bacteriovoracaceae bacterium | reverse complement strand
TGGTGCTTTAAAAACATCCAGAGCCAACGCTTCGACCCATGTTTCGGCAAATGTTTCTTCCGATGTTTCGCCCCATCTTTGCACCCTTCTTTGCCCCCATTTTTGCCCCCCTCTTTATGATGAGGCGCAGAAGGATCGACCGGGGTCTCCTTGGGTTGACCTTCGATGAGAATATCATCGATGACAAAGATCACTGGATTACTGAATTGAGCCGAATCCACTCCACTGATATAAATTTCAGATAAAGATCGATCCGCAGAAGCGGAAATCTCCACGATCGAATGATTCGCGGCTTTGACAATCAAGGATTCGCCGTTAGTCCCATCGTCTTCCGATTTTTCGATGATCGAATCGACTTGTCGATAATTTCCCTGCCCTTCATAAACCAGGGCGGTCAGAGAAAATCGCACTTTTTTGACGCCGGAGATTTTCGGCGCCTGAAATCGAATCACCGCAGTATCGAGCGAAATCAGAGAAGACTTTCCGTTTCCGGTCGAAGCAAGTGGCTGGCCATAATAAGGCAAATCCTTCGAGTCCGCTCCATGAAGCTGGCAAATCGGAGAAGGGTTTCCTTCGCTCGTGAAATCTACTCCCAGCAGGTCGAGGTAATAAGTGCCGGAAACGCATTCTTGCTCAGGCGGCATGAGAGCGTCTTCAAAATCGATTTTTAGAGGAAGTTGAACTTCCGCTGCGACGCTTGATTGCATGTTCGCAGCAAGTACGGCAAACCCCAAAATACCCAACCGCATGTGAACTACCCCATTCTCGATGACGCGAAATGAGCATTTTTCGCGCGAGATTCACTCAATCCTATCGGAAATCGGCTAAGCTGAAAATGTGTCGAAAGAGACACTTCAATCACGTCTATTGAGTATACGAAAAATAAATCGCAAGCTGATACAAGCTAAAAGCAACCAAAACATGCCACATGGCATGAAGCTGAAATAAATGCTTCGTCGGCAAGCAAACAATACCAGTCGAATCCAAGACAAAACAAAGCGCAGCGACCGCAAAAATCCCCAAGCTGGCTTTCAGCGCCGAATAATTTTTCGCAGGACTGATTTGAAAGCTTCGAATCTCGCTTAAGAGATAAACCACCGCGAGCCCGATAAAAATCGGAACTCCCGCGCGTTTATCGAGCCAGCTGGGCGTGACAAAAATAATCGATAGCGCGCCTGTCAGCAGCCAGCGGTTCTGCGAGAGCCACCGCTGTTTTGCGGCCCAAAGCCTCTCTAAGTTCAGGCTGATCAAGTACGCAAATAGAATAAATTGCGAGGCGTAATCCAAAAACACCAGCGCGCGGATCTGCGAGGCATGCGCAAGCGATGACGAAACACCGATAATCGCGGCCAAGACGCCAAAGTCCCGCATCGTTTTATTGCCCGAGCGAGAGCCGCGAGAAAAAAGAAGAACCGCCACTAGAAAAAGCGCAAGATTAGAAACCGTATTCATCGGCTGACGAACCCAAGCGCAAAGTCTTTCTTCGCACGTGAGAAGCCTGCCTAACTCGTATTGCGACCAAGGACAGCCGGGTTGATTGAATGCGGGAAGATGATCCATCTAATTTCCGGCAAGCCGGATACCGGGATCGAGCGCCATCGCTTCGGCAAAAGCTTGATCGCATGTCAACGATCGGATCTCAGGTGATTGGCCTTCACCCCTCATTCGACGAGCAAAAGCCTGCTCCAGATCCGCGCGCCAAGTCTCGCGATTGTAATCAGGCAAGAGATCCATCATTCGCGTCATGACCTCGGGAGAAAATCCGCAAGGCGAGATCAGCTGAAACGCCTTGAGATCGTTCACGCAGTTGACGGCCATTCCGTGATAGGTCACCCATTTTCGAATCGCGATTCCCATCGAAGCGATTTTGCGATTCCCAACCCAAACGCCCGCGGCGTTTTCGCGAGACTCGGCGCTCAGTCCTCGCGCAGCGAGCTCGTCGATGAAGACTTGCTCGAACTTTCTCAGAAAGCCGCCGATATCGTGGTTGGGTCCAAAGCCATTTCCATCGAGCTTCACGATCGGATAGATCACCAGCTGGCCCGGCCCGTGATAAGTCAAATCTCCCCCGCGCTCGCTTTCAGCAAAGCTCACTCCCGCAGGAAGCTGCATCGGAACCGGCATGTGGCGAGGCCTCGGGGTCCCGGTAAACTGAAGTCCCCTTCCCTGCGTAATCACAGGCTCATGCTCTAAGAATAAAACGGTATCAGGAATCAAATCCGCAGCCCTTAAATCCAGAAGTTTCAGCTGGGTCAGGCGCGCATTTTCGTAGGGGGTAAGGCCAGAAAGAGACCAAAACTGCATATGCCCCAACATATGCGAGCTGGGGAATATTGAAAAGGTCTCAAATTGACAGGGGCCAGCCTATGTAATACTCCACGAGCCAATGAAAAAAGCAGCTCCGATGTCGCTCGTACTCCTCATTTTAGCCTCCGCGACCACGTTTGCAGCCGAACCTTATCGGGTCCTTTTAACTTCCTTTGATCCCTTTGGATTGAATTCCAAAAACAATTCTCAGCCGGTCGCCAAAAGAATTGCCCAGCTTACGGCCGCCCTGGGAGAAAACGTTCACGTCGATGTCTGCAATCTTCCCGTGGTTTACAACGCCGCTGCGACTGTCGCGCAAGACTGCATCGTCAAGTTTCATCCCGACGCCGTCGTCTCACTGGGTGAAAGCTCGTGTCGGATTCAGATCGAAACGGCTGCCACCAACTGGGACGGCTATTCTCTTCCCGACAACGCCGGCCAAGTCCGCACCGGTTCACTCATTCTCCAAAATGGCCCGCATCGCTTGGGATTTCAGTTCCCAGTTCAGGCGATGTTTTGCGCGCTCGATTCTGACAAACCCAAAGTTCAAGTCTCGACGGATCCTGGAACTTTCGTCTGCAACAACGTCACGTATCTTCTGAGCCAGGACCTAAGCGCTCGCGGAATTCCATTTACATTCATTCACGTCCCTCACTCGCACTGCTCTCCTTCTGAAAGAGATGTCGAGAAGAACGCGCAAGTCATCGCCAAAATGCTTCGCGCCGCGATTGCCGCAATCCGGTCTCCAGCCAAGTCTCTCTCGGCTTGGGAAATTTCTGGAACGACAGTGAGAATGCCAGCCACTCGTGCCGAAGCCGAGAAGCTTGTGACAGAGCTTCAAAGATACGGCGCTTCTGCTTGCGAGAGGAACTTCGCTCAGAGTGTTGTTTCTGCTAGTTACGAGTAGGCCGGCCGAGTTAGTTACCAAAGTCGATCAAACTAATAAGTCTATCCTTAAGGCAGGATAACTTAGATTCTCCCGTTGCCGAAGCTTTGAGATCAGCGAGATACTGTTTCACTCTTGGAACGTTGGACATGAGAGATCGCTCCTTGATTCTCAGTGTTCTCTCAAGTCGCGAAATTTGCGCAGCAGTTGGATTTCTTTTTAGAAATTCACCGATGTTTTCAGTTGCAAATCTGTACTGCTGTTGAAAATAAAGATCACTGACATGAGGCAGTTCGAACCCCACTAATTTGATAAAGTCTTCGGCAGTTTCGACTTTGGCCAACATCTTTCTCTGCGCTGTTATAGTATGCTCTACGTACCCAAGAGTTTGCTTTTTAAGCTCGCGAAAGTCATCTAGACTTGGGTTCGTTTTTAAGAAAACCTCTAAATAATCAGCTGTAAATTCACTTTGAGCTTTAAGATAGGCATTTGTCGGTTGAGTATATTGAATTTTTACGAGTTTAATAAAATCAGCTGGCGTCTTTACCTGCTTTAGCATCGATCTTTGTGCCTGAATTGTGTTTTCCATGTATGCGAGAGATTCATTCTCTTTGAGTTTATGGAACTGTTTGATACTTGGGTCCGTGGCCACAAACCTGTCTATGTTGTCTTGAACGAATTGAGACATTCTCTTCTTATAATCTTTTCCCGGATTTGAGGTGTCATACTCCACCAGTTTGATAAAATCTTCGGGACTTTTCACCAGTGAAACAGCCGCACGTAGCAGGGCAAAATAGCCATCGTGATAATTCACTGATCCAGATTTTATAAGCTGAGTGACCTGCGTGATGCTTGGGTTTGTTTTGACGAAATACTCGGCATGAGTTCCAACGAATTTACTCATTGCTCGCTTGTAATCATCCGATGGATTGCTCGATTCGAACCGTACAAGCGTGATGAAATCGTCGGGAGTTTTTACAAGCTTAAGAGCCTGCTTTTGTGCAGCCATTGTCTCTTCAACATAATTAAGGGAATCTTGAGCTTTCAGCTTGTTGAAGTCCCTCACCGTAGGTTTTGCTCTGATAAAGGAATCCATATTGTCGACCACGAACTCGGTCATGGCCCGTTTATATGCGGCGCTTGGCGAAGTGACTTCATACTTTGCAAGTTGAAGAAAGTCTTCAGGAGTCTTAATAAGTCGAAGCATCCCTCGCGATGCAGTCATAATATCTTCAACTCTACTTAAGGACTGATTTTTAAGTTGCGTAAATTGTCTCATTGTCGGATTTAGCTGGGCAAAAACATTGATTTGATTGGCGGCTAAGGAACTGAGTGCGCTCTTGTATGCGTCGCTCGGACTGCTCAGCTCCATCTTCATTAAAGCCAAATAATCTTCAGGATCTTGGACTAGTGCAAGGCTCCGTCTTCTATGATCGATGAGTTCATCGATAGAATTGTAGTTAGGGATTTTAAGCCATTTGCGAGTGCTCAAGATCGCATTTGCCTTACCAATGACTTTTTGGGAGCTCCCAACGGCTTTTGCATAGGAGGCAACATTCACAGCGAATAACCCTTTTGAATCCTTGTTTAGAATTCCTAAAAGCTGGTCATCCGTAAGGATAAGAGTCTTCTCAAGAGCTTGAACCTCTGCCCTACGCTCTGTACGCATTTGAATCTTCTTACCAAATGGAAAGATGTTATCTGGCGCATTGAACATAAGCTTGAGTTGCACATCTTTATTCTGAATAGCTTCCCCGAGCGCTTTCAAGCTTCGAAGGTACTCACCCGAGCTGTTAATCATGGCAAACTTTTTTGATATTACTTCTCTCATTCGCGTTGGATCTGAATCGCCATACTTAGAAACAATGTCGGCGATAGGAACGTGTTTCACCTCCACGTCTACTAAAAGGCTCTTAACAGCCTTAATGGAATCGATTCGATCAGAGAGAATCTTCGAGTTGAAAATCGCAGAAACGAAACTTTTTACTTCATCCACGCCATTTAGTTTTTCAGCTCTTTTTTTAATTAGCTTTGTGACCTGGTCATCTTTTAAAAGTTGAGCTGCACTTGAATCGATCAGGGCATCGAAATCGCCGGATACACGGCTATAGAGCGTATTCTGAACTGCTTCTCGATAAATTCTTTTGGATTTGTCGGTCGCTAAATTGTCGTAAATATTTGCAATGTAGCGTGTCTTCAGATTGCTTCCATCGAAGACGCGGAAGGTCACGCCTTTTTGAGCTTTAATCGCCCACCATTTATTTTCGCCATCGTATTTGACAACAACTTTTGGATCTAACTTGTACACCTGCTTTGGCTCAACCCCCTGGTCCTTTAGGGATTTAAGCGTATCACTGTCGCTCAGGTCCAAGAACGGCGCCCCCTTTGCCACATGAACTTCAATCAGAGAGCCACTGTCGTCACCCCGAACGAATCTGCTTGAAGTGTGGGGATTTTCAGAAACATAAACTCCGCGTCCGGCAGCAAAATGCTGACTGTCCACCTTCATTGACATAAAATAGTTGAAGAGACTATCGGTTAACGCGCCCGCTTCAACAAGATTGTCTCCGGAAGCTTTCGATCGCCAGCGATAGAATACCGTTTCCTCATCGAGAGGCTGAGCAACCTTCATGATTTTTGCTCGGATCTTATTATCCTCAGCTATGCCTGCCCAAGCCGTTGGAGACTGAAACCACAAAAGGGAGCTCACTGCAGCCTGGACAAATCCCAAGACCAAAAACATGGAGATGCGCACACCCCGAATGCTCATCGCGCGTTCCTCTCAATCTGATTGTAATGAAGAACCCACTCATTGATATAATCAATCATATTCGCACGCGTGTATTCGTACGCTTCGTCGATGCTCAAAGTGAGGTCGGCTTCATTGGGTCGGAGAGGCGGAGGCAAACCTATGCGTTGATAAAGCAGGTCGCACATAAGACGAACACTTCTGCCATTTCCGTCTAAAAAGGGATGAATGCTCATGAGGTCCTTTTGCATTTGGAGGATAATTCGGATTTCTGTTTCAACCGACGGTGCTTGTGCAAGATTGCGCGTGGCCTCATCAATAATCCGGCGAGTGGCAGCCTCGACATGATGTACATTGTGGTAAAATGCTTGTGCCGAAAAGGCGTCGGGTCCAATTTGTCTTACGCTGCGCTCATCCACAGTCATGTAAGAATTGCCACGAATTGCGTTGAGTTCCCTTTTAGTAAAAAATCTCGAGCCATTCGCATCAACGCTCGATCCATTGTGTGAGATTTGATCGATATCATCTGTGCGAAATCGACCTCGAAACTGGGCATGGCTCACTCCACTGACCTCTTTATTTTCCTTATAAGCTTGCCTTAAAAGCTCTTTGAATTCGTCTTTTGAGATTTTCCCCTCGTCGTACAATTTCCGAATTCTGCGCCCCTCAAATCCATGAAACGGAAGATGCTCCGAGACGGTTCGATGAATTTTGCGAAGTAGATCGACGGAAAGCGGTGTTCCATCAGCATTTCTATTGATAAACCGGAGTCCATTGAGCCAATCAGCCATGGTGTTGCGACCATAATAAGTCCAGGGCTTGGTCGAGTGGGAAGCTACTGCTAGCGGCCAATCTTCCGCATTTATGAGTCGTCGAGCATCGATTTGAGGCTTGCCGGAGTTTCCCTTGGCAGATAGCAATTTTCGGTAGCTTGCTTTGATTTGCTCAAAATCAGCGTCAAATGGAAGTTCACGAGTCGGGACAGCATACAGCTTCTCTAAGAGGTGGCTAGCGTAGCAGGATACTCGCGTTGTCGTCGCATTCGAAGAAGAGGCGAAAGAGTCTGTGGCTGAGTAAATCAACCCAGCAAATATAAAGACAGAAATGACTCTGAGTGCGCGTAGCCTCATACCCTCTTGTCGGGTTAATAGTTATTCCACTTGAGGCGTTATGGTGGGCAATTTTTGACGGTATGAAGCAAACTCACACTTTTGGGCCTGTGTCCGACGTGACAGTAACTTTAAAACCAAGTCCCCACGGAATTCCATTTACTTTCATTCACGTCCCTCACTCGCACTGCTCTCCTTCTGAAAGAGATGTCGAGAAGAACGCGCAAGTCATCGCCAAAATGCTTCGCGCCGCGATTGCCGCACTCAGGTCTCCAGCCAAGACCCTCTCGGCTTGGGAAATTTCCGGAACGACAGTGAGAATGCCAGCCACTCGTGCCGAAGCCGAGAAACTCTCGATGGATCTCAAAAGCTATGGCGCTTCTGCTTGCGAGAGAAACTTCGCTCAGAGTGTTGTTTCTGCTAGTTACGAGTAGGCCGCTCTCTTAAGAGAGCGAATAAGGAGCAGACGATTACTTTTCTGTTTTTTGCATATTTTCACCTGAGTGAAATCAAATTGCAATTTCACAACAAAGAGGGAGCCTGGACGGTCCCTCTTTGTTGTGAAAGTAAAGATTACTCAGCAAATGGGTCTTCTTTTGTTGCGGTGTGCTCTAATTCGCAGCAGACGCGGACGTCTCGGCAGGCACTGCGCTTTGAGAGCTATTGCTAGATTCAGTCTGACTAGCTTTGGAGACGTCATGGGTGACTTTGGTTTCTTGACCAGCTCCAGAGGAGTTTTCTCCCACTTTGTTTTTTGACCCTAAAATATCGTTCAGGTCGTTCAATTTATTTTCTCGGCTTTTCGCAGCATCCGCCTTTGCTTTAAGCTCTTCGTTCAATGGTTTTAAGAGGTCGGCGGCCCGAGTGAAGTGGCAATTATTTTCAAGGTCGATATAGGTCACGACGTGCAGCGAATTCCGGCCCTGTTCATCTGTGCCAGCCACCCAATTGCCCCATCCTCCATTCTGATCCACTTGCAGCTTCTCAAGAAGCTTTTTTGAATCCAAGCCCATTTCCTTGAACTTATCGGCTAATGACACATCAGTTTGGTCAACACCCGCACTCGAAATAGTCTGCCATTTTACGACTTCAGCCATCCTTCCTCTCACATCAAGATTCAAGAAATCGAAGTAGATCGCAGCATTTCTAGCTTTTAATGCGGAATCAAGACCGCCTGGGACTTTCACAAATTCAGCCAATTGCTTATTGATGCACGCGACCATTTCTTCACTCATCGGCTCATTATACATACTAAAAAACTCTAATTTGTCTTTCAAGACAATGCGCTCTGGCCCAAGTCCAAAGAATAGGCTCGGCGCCCACTGTTTGTGGGCACGGACGTAAGGCTTCCTGAATTTCGTTTGAATGCGGTCGGAATATGCCGAAATGGCGCGATCGAAGTCTCTATCCGTAAGAGCAGCGTCAGCGGCGATCACAGAGTTATTTGAGGGGCCACCATTTCCACGATTTTGAGGGACGAGGTCGATCATTCCAGCTCGAACCGCATCATCGATTTGTTGAGCAGTGTTACTATCTGCCATCTGCCTAACCTGGCTCTCCAATTGATCCGCAAAAGCTACATGGCTTGACAAAAGCGCGAACTGACTTGCCAAAAGGCCGAATGCGAAAACAGACTTCGAATTTTTCTTTGAGACTTTCATAGCGAACTCCACTTCAAATTAGTTGTTTGAGCCGCTTGCGGTGTCTGTCTGGAAAGAGCATCCGTGACAGAAGCACGTTGACTGAGCTGGCAGCAGTCTTAAGAGCAACGATTGGGCCAAGCCTATAAAATTGAAATCAGAAGACTTTCTGGGAAAAACTCGAAAAAACCTCTGTCTAACTATTTGACAGCGGCAAAAAGATTCACCAAAACGGCAGAACTCGCGTTCGTAACCGGCAAAACCAAGAAGCATGTAAATAGAAAATAAAAAAAGGCCCCGCCCGCGAAGACGATGCCCTTTCAATATACGCGTAGTGGGCTTCGCCCGCCTCGACTCACACTTATAACGCATCTGCGCTACCAATAGTAGCCGGACACCTTTTAAACGCGAGCCTGAGTCTGCCCAGCCGAAGGCGTAGCCTTCTTTTGGAAGATATGAATCGCATGCCCAAGCGTCGCTTCGGCAGCTTCCATCAGAGTTTCAGGAAGAGTCGGATGCGCGTGCACGGTCAGAGCAAGATCTTCGACTGTTGCACCCATCTCGAGAGCAAGTGCAGCTTCGGCGATCAGGTTTGATGCTTCGGCGCCGACGATGTGAACGCCCAAGAGGCGTCCCGTCTTCTTGTCGCCGATCATCTTGACGAGGCCATCGGGCTCGTTGACCGAGAGTGCGCGGCCGTTTGCGGCAAATGGGAAAACACCGACTTGAATATCGAGTCCCTTTTGACGAGCTTCGGCTTCGGAAAGTCCAACGGTTGCGACTTCTGGATCCGTGAAGATCACAGCAGGCATTGCAACGACGTCATAGATCGTCTTCATGCCGGCAATCGCTTCAGCAGCCACGATTCCCTCTTTGGAACCTTTGTGCGCCAGAAGCGGCTGACCCGCGATATCGCCAATCGCCCAGATATTGGAGACAGAAGTGCGGCGCTGAGGATCGACTGGGATAAAGCCCTTGGCGTCGAGCTTGATTCCGGTCTTTTCAAGGCCCAGATTTTCGGAGTTCGGCGTACGACCGATCGTGACCAAGACCTTATCGAAGGTCTGAGTCTCAGGCTTGCCGCCTTCAGGAGTCAAAGTGACTTCGATTCCCTTGGAGGTTTGCTTGGAGAACGCAACCTTGGTCTTGAGCATCGTCTTCATGCCCATCTTATCCATTCGGCGTTGAACAACCTTGGTGAGGTCTGGATCGACCATTCCAAGAAGGCTTGGGAAAGCTTCAACGACCGTGACCTTCGTTCCGACCTTGGCGTAGAACATTCCCAGCTCAAGACCGATGTATCCGCCGCCGATGCAAAGCATGGTCTTTGGAATTTCGGTTTGAGAAAGAGCGCCCGTGCTGTCGAGGATCTGCTTGTTATCGACGGTGAAACCCGGAAGAGCCGCAGGGCGCGAGCCCGTTGCGATCACGCATTGATTGAACGAAAGCGCGACCGTGCCTTGAGCAGTCTTGATTTCCATCGACTTCGCCGAGGTAAACTTCGCCTCGCCTGCGATCGTCGTGCAGCCGTTGGCTTTCAAAAGCTGAGACACGCCGCCGGTGAGTTTCTTCACCACGGTTTGCTTCCAGCTGATGAGCTTCGGCATGTTGACCTTGGCGCCAGTGACTTCGATTCCCATATCAGCGGAATGCTGAAGGCGCTCGTACATAGAGCCTGCGTAGATCAACGCTTTGGATGGGATGCATCCGATATTGAGGCAAACGCCCCCCATTTCGCCGCGCTCGACGACGGTGACTTTCTTACCCAGCTGAGCCAAGCGAATCGCGCAGACATAGCCTGCGGGACCCGCGCCCAGAACGACGACATCAGCGGTTTGCTGTTGAGTAGCCATGTGATTGATTGACCTCTTAGATGCTATCGAGCAAAAGCAGGCTCGGATTTTCGATATACTTCACGAACTGGTTCATGAACTCAGCCGCGATCGCGCCATCGACGATGCGATGATCGAGCGAGATCGAGAAGTACGTCCAGTCGCGGATCGCGATTTCTTCTTTTCCATCGCGCATCACAACGACAGGCTTGCGCGCGATCTTATTAAAGCCCAAAATCGCGACTTCCGGATAATTGATGATCGGGGTCGCCAAAACGCCACCGATCGATCCTGCATTCGTCAAGGTGATCGAGCCACCTTTGAAATCATCGTTCGTGAGCTTGTTTGCACGAGCGCGATCGACGATGTCTTGAATGTCACGAGCCAATTCGATGATCGACTTGTGCTCGACGTTCTTGACGACTGGAGCCGTCAAGCCATCTGCCGTCTGAATCGAAAGGCCGATATTGTAGTAGTGCTTGATCACGATTTCGCCACGCTCTTCGTCGTACGAAGCGTTCATGATCGGGAAGTTACGAAGTGCCGCTACCATCGCCTTCATGATGAATGGCAAGTAAGTGACCTTCACGCCTTGCTTTGCGCCGATGTCTTTTGCCATCGCGCGAAGCTTGACGAGCTCGGAGGCATCCGCTTCTTCGACATAAGTGAAGTGCGCTGCCTTGCTCTTCGAGAGATGCATCTTTTCGGAAATTTTCTTGCGAAGTCCGCGCATCGGAACGCGCTCTTCCCCACCTTGTGGGAACGCGCGAACTGGGCCTTTCGCGACAGAAACAGGACCTGCGGCCACTGCGCCCGCGCCACCGAGCCAGCGCTCGATGTCTTCTTTCATCACGCGGCCGTTCGGGCCCGATGGAGAAACTTGAGCGAGATCCACGCCACGCTCACGAGCAAAACGGCGGGTCGATGGAGCTGCTGGAACGCGATTTCCAACGTGTGTTTCAACGGCCGGAGCGCTTGGAGCGGATGCCATCGCAGCCGGAGGGGCTGTACGCGCCGGTGCAGGCGCTGCAGCGTGAGCAGCCGGAGCTGGAGCGGCGTGCGAAGAAGCGGCAGGAGCCGAAGCTTGAGCTGCGCCACCCACGCCTTCGAACGAAATCATCAGCTGGCCGACGGTCACAACCGAGCCTTCTTTTGCGTGAATTTCCTGAACTTTGCCTTTGAAAGCCGACGGAATTTCGACCGTTGCTTTATCGGTCATGATTTCGCACAAAGGTTGGTCGTAATTGACTTGATCGCCTGGTTTCACGCGCCATTTGATCAGTTCGCCTTCGTGAACGCCTTCGCCCAACTCAGGAAGTTTGAATTGCATTTTTTGCTGCCTTTCGTTTTTCGATAACGCCTTGGATGAAAAATTCACCTGCTTTGTAGCTGGAACGGACCATCGGTCCTGAGGCTACGTACAAGAACCCAAAATTCTCGGCTTTTTTGCCGAGCTCCGCGAACTCTTCCGGCGAATAGTACTTTTCCACCGGCAGATGCTGAAGCGATGGGCGCAAATACTGCCCAAGCGTCAGCACGTCCACGTCATAAGAACGCAAATCCGTAAAGGCTTCGCCCAGCTCGGCTTCTTCTTCGCCCAGTCCCAGCATGATCGCGCTCTTGGTGAAGAGCTCGTGCCCGATCGTTTTTGCGTAATTCTTCGCCAGTCGCAGGGTTGTCAGCGACTGAACGTATGCCGCGCGAGGATCTCTCACGCGGTACTGAAGTCTTTCCACTGTCTCGATATTGTGTGCGTAGACGTCGAGCTTGGAATCGACGATCGTTTGAACCGCCTCCAGATCTCCACGGAAATCCGGAACCAACGCTTCCACAATGATGTTTGGATCGAGTCTTTTGATTTCGCGAATCGTTGCCGCGAAATGTCCGGCGCCGCCGTCTTTCAGATCATCGCGATCCACCGAGGTCAGAACGACATAATGAAGCCCAAGGGCCGCGACGCTTTCAGCGATATGGTACGGCTCTTCCGGATCGAGTGGCGGCGGGGTCCGAGAAGTCTTCACCGCGCAGAAGCGGCAAGCACGAGTGCAGGTATCGCTTCCCAACATAAAAGTCGCCGTGCCGCTCGCCCAACATTCCGCGACATTCGGGCAATGCGCCTCTTCACAAACGGTATGCAGCTTACGTTCACGAAGCAGCCCTTTGATCTGGGTATAAGCCTCCCCTGCGGGAGGTCGAATTCTCAGCCATTCCGGCTTGCGGCTCGCCAGGACCTGAGCCGCTTTCGACGGTGACATCGGACGAGCCAAAGGGCGTGCGCCGGCATTGCCAGCAGCATGAGCTGCAGCGCTCCTCATCGAAGAAGCAGTCAGGTGAGGAGTCTCCAAAATGGGAAGCTCTCGAAAAATGGCCATAATCGGTCCGACAGTTATAGTGACGCGGGCTCCAAATTTCAAGAAGACTTCAGAGGAACGAAAAAAGCCCGGTGGAGACCGAAATCCCCACCGAGCTTGAGAGAGAGGAGTAGTATGAGCCGCTTCCTGCGGACACTTCCTCCCATTTGCAGGGAGAGTGCCAAACCTCAAGAAAAGCCAAAAGCCGCCTAAGTCTCCTAAAATGAAGCTCAGCTCAACCGATCCGACCTCATTGAGCCGAGCCTCCAAAAGATCGCATTTTGATCGATCACCCCTTGGGAATCGATGCCAGAGACCGAGAGAGGCTTGGGTTTACAGCGCAGGTCTCGACGCCGGTGAGAACTGAATGGTTCGCGCTTGATCACTTTCAGGAGCTGAAATGGAAGGACTAGCGACACCATTCGATGCCATCGCGGGCTGAGTTTGATTCGAAACCGCGCCGCACCAAACCGTAGGCAGGTCTGCCGAAGGCGAAAATCGGCTAGGAATCGTCACGGGAACGATGTTGCAGCTTGAAGTATCAAAGCTAAAGCTTGGGTTGAACCCCGCCGTTCCGATCGCGCCCGGAAGCTGGCCATATCCGTCCCAAACGGGCGTCCCGGCCGGAATCAAACCCTGCATTCGAGACTGAATCTGCGAAGCCACGCTGTTGAGCCCCAGAATCGAGTTTGGACTCTGAAATGTGTTGAGAATGCTCGCGACATTGACGGAGCTCGGTTGATTGGCCAATGGCCCAAACGCCATTGCGAGTCGGCGCTCAGGCAATTCTGCTTTTGCGGTGATCAAAGCTTTCGGCGCCGTCACCGTCGCCAGTCCAATCGCAAGAGTCAGAAGCGAAAGCGCGGCCGCGGTCCCTGCTACCACTCTCTTGTTTTTGAAATGGGGCAGATTCACGATGTTTGTTTTTTGCTGCTTCATTTCTTGCTCCTCGGGCCCCCTTGAGCAAGGCATGTGCCGCATCCCATCCAGGTTTTTGGTGTTTTGCCTCCGGTAAGCCATTGAAAGCAATGGCGCCAATTCGCACCGTGGTTTTATGACTGTCAAAGGTTTAGACAAATGCCAGATCACTGTCGAACACTGTAGAAATGACCCTAGTTTTCGGTGCCAATTTGGCAGAGGCAAATCAATGCAAAGCGTCTTGTACTTGAAATCATTCGACCTCCACTTGGCATTCGAGATGCTCTGGGGACGAATCACTGGTGAATAACGAATCTTTCTAACGTCCCAAACTGGGACAAACTGGATGAGGTCTAAATGAAAAATCTTGGAATGATTGTATCAGTCGTAGGCGCGCTATTTTTATTTCAATCTTGCGAAGCGGTCGTTAACGGAGGATGGGAGTACGATCACGGTTGGCACCATGGGTACCCGCATCACGAGTACCCGCACCTAGGACCTTGGCATCCCGTCCCTGTTCATGGAGGTGGACATTATGAAGGTGGCCACCACGGGGGAAGTGGTCACGGAAGCCATCACCTCACGGCTATGTCGGATGAGCTCCTAGAAACTGGCGCGAACGCAGACGCCGAGGCGGGCATGACCAGCTACGCTCATCAAGATGACTCCGCGACTCAACTCGCGAGCGAATTCGGCATCCAACAGCAATCGGCAGAAGCCATTCTTGCTGTTACCCGCGGCGGCGATGCGCAGCAGATGACGGCACAGCTAGGCCTCGACGCCTCGGACCTCGCAGCTCTGGCTCAGGCAAGCATGCCTTCGCAAAAAGCAATTGCTCAAGTCGCAAAAGCCTTGGGAGAAGATCCTGCGAAAATCGAAAAAATTGCACAAAGCTTTGTTTCGGATGTCAGTGCGCAGCTGAGCGACGTCTCCAGCGAATACTGGCAGAGCTGCATGAGCAGCGGACATTGGAAAACGCCTGAAAACGCAAATTGCGCAAAAACCGGGTGGGACGGTTGCAGCCCTCAAAAAGGCGCTACATCCTGCCAAGCGGCGCAGTAATTTCGGTTCTCAATCTATTCAAAGCTTGAAACCTCAATTAAGGCCGCCCGGACTGGTTCCGGGCGGCTGTTTTTTTTTGCGACATTTAATCTGAAGCGTAGCGGGCATCGCCCGCCTCGACAAGTCTTTGCGGAAATTCAAGTAACAAACGCCGGCCAAACACGGCGGCGAGCTCTCGCTAGTGGGTTAAAAATCCGGTTTATCGATCGCGATGGGGTCATTTCTGGGGCGCCCACGTAACGCATCGCATCACCTCAGCTCTAACCCAAACTCCCCACCTATTCTCTACCTCTCCTCGCTTGCAATGCGTTACCATTGAAGAATCTGTCGAGGCGGACGAAGTCCGCTACGCTTACAACGAGGATTCAAGACTTGAACAGGACGTTCAAACTCAAGGTCAGACGCAAGAGAGTCGAGGCAGGCAAAGCCCGCTCCGCCTATAATGAAAAAGGCCAAGCATCGCTCATGGTGGCGATGATGATGATGACCTTTCTTTTCTTCTTCTGCTTTGTCGTCAACGTCGGGATGCTCGTCAACGCCAAGATCCAGCTTCAAAATGCGGCCGATCTCGCTGCTTATGCAGGCGCCTCCGTGCAGGCTCGCCAGCTCAACCGCATCTCGCTGCTGAACTATGAGATGCGGCGCCAGTATAAAAAATTTCTATTCCGCTATTACGTTTTCGGAAACATGGCTCAAAAAGACTTTCCGACTTCGGCCAGCGGAAGCAAGCCCTCCACGCCGTACGATTGGGCACCCAATGCGTCTCAAAGCAATGCGCCTCATTTTAACGTCCCCGCAGTTTGCTTGATCTTCAACGCCAACGACAACTACTGCCAGGTCAATAATCTTCCGAAGATCCAGATCCCCAACGCGACGAACTTCGACCTCCTCAACGATGCTTTAAGAAACAACTTGGCGAATCTCGAAAAAATTCGCCAAGACAACTGCGGAAAAATCGCGCTCACCAATCTCTACACCTTAGCGCTTTGGCTCTATAGCGGCGATCCGGACGCAAAGCCCGAATTTGGATTGTCCACCATCGGTCCTCAGTACGCCAATGCGCAAACCCTGGTCGAAGGTCTCGTCAAAGGATTGGGCCTCGTTCCACGCGAAGTCCTTCTCCGTTTGCGAATCAAAACTTTAGAGCAGTACCTGAACCAAGCCCCGCAGTCTGGCGTCACACTCGGCAAAGCGCAAAGCATGTTGAGCTCCGCAGACCCTCATCAAAATGAGCGCACGATTCAGGCTTTTAACAGCGCGTTTTACACTTTAGGTGATCACACTTTCGCGAGCAGTGGAATCACCCTGGACGAGATTCAATCGGATACGCAGATTCAACTCAAAGACAATCGCATCAAGTTCGACACTTGGGCCATTTACTTTGACAAAAAAATTCAGTCAGGCAATGTCAACCCTTCCAATATCGGGGACGACTGCACGCCTCATCTCGTTCCGCAAACCATGAAATCGGATGTGACAGTAGGGGTTTCGAAAAATCCCGCTGTACTCACCTACTACTCGGTCCGCCTCAAAGCGAAAGCCAAGCTTCTTTTTAATCCCTGGGGATCGGATGGAATCGAGCTCAAGGCTTATGCCGCCGCCCAGCCTTTCGGCAGCCGAATCGGGCCCGATCTTCCTCCCGACGCTTGGGTTCGCAAAGCAAAGCCGCCGGAGAGTTATGTCAGCAAACTCATCAACATTACGAACGACATCACGGTCGGCCAAGTTCCCAACCTCCCCATTACCGAGGACGACACCCTCGAAAATGGCTGGAATACGCGAGAAGTCTTAGGCCTGATGCTATCGGCAGCTTTTCCGGCCTTAGGCGGACCGGCCAAACAAATTCACCCCGAAGATTTAGCCCGAGGCTATCAGCTCGCCATGGCGCCAAACCCTTGGGAAACCAAACGCTACAATATCCCGAACGACCTGGCGACCTTCGTGGATTCGAATCGCTTTTCCCCTGGAATCTTCGATGCAAGCCGCGCGGCCATCCTTTGGGCGCCCCTGGCCCCTCCGGCGCAACCCAGTGACATCGACGCTCAGCTAAAAAGCACGATCGAAGATCTCTTTCACGAAGTCGACGCAAACACCGCCGAACTGAAAGATTCACTCAAAGACCAGCTCAGCAAATACATCGCCAAGCTAAAAACCAACGATCTACAAGCCTGCGGTAAAACAAAACTTGCTGGCAATCTCGATGACAGCGACTGTGAAAGCTTTAACAGGGTACGCCTGACCAACCCTTTTCGTCCGCCCCCCATGGCCCCGTGCGGGGGAAATTCGAACGGGATTCCTCCCCTTCCCCCTTTGGTTTATCCACAGAAC
>CAZCBS010000046.1:9593-17333 GCA_964496965.1 uncultured Bacteriovoracaceae bacterium | reverse complement strand
TCTTCACTTCGTTCGGAACCTTCTGCTGCGCCTCAAGAAGCTTGAAACCCAATTCCGGATGAGCCTTCATTTTCTCCTCGACGACCTCGGGACGATCACCGTCATCGATTTTCACCTGGATTTTTCCCAGATCATGCAGCAACGAACCCATTCCCACATGCTGAAGAATCAACCCGTGAGTATACCCCATCTGCATCGCAAGATAGACTGAAAGCACGCTAACGTTCACGGAGTGATCGACGGTTCCCTTGGAGTAGGTCTGGAGCTGCGCAAGGTTCTGCACGGCATAGGGATACTTCATGACTTCATCGACCAGTTTTTTGCTCGCATTCAAAGTCTGCTCGATGACTTTATCCGGATGCGAGGCCATGAAAATATCCATGGTTTTTCGATGAGCATCTTCGCGAGCGTCGCGCAACGAATCGGTCATCTCAGGGCCGGTTCCGCTCTCTTCGATTTCCTTGAAACCTTTTTTGCTCCATTCTTGAAAAGTCTTCTGGTCTTCCTCGCGAATGAAAAGCGTCTTCATTTTACCAATGTCAAATCGATCGTAAGCCGCCCGATCCAGGATATCTCCTGCGATTCGATACGTGATGAAGCGAAAATGAATATAAATATAAATACTCACCGGGAGAGGCTGCCCGACGATGATTTCCTCAAGACTGCAACTCACGAAGCGTTCACCCATGGTCATATTGTTGATTGTAAGGAAGTTTCCTTAGAACGTCCAAGTCGTTTCATTGATACTGCACAGCGGCAATGCCGCATGGCATCATTTTAAAGATTTCGAGATCATGCTAAGTTGACGTCCTTCATGACGTCCGCAAAGAAAGCAAACATCCTGACTGATCCCGCGCTTCAAAGAGCGCTTGAGCACGCATGCCTCGAGGCGGAGTCCTTCCGAGGTGCCACCTCCCCCAATCCTCCGGTGGGTGCCGCGGCTTTGGACTCAGACGGGCAGATTCTTTCCACTTTGGCTCATCGACGAGCAGGCGAGCCTCACGCCGAGGCGCGAGTCATCGAGAACTTATCTCAACAAGGTCTTTTAGAGCGCGTTCATTCCATGGTGGTCACGCTCGAGCCTTGCAATCATTTCGGAAAAACCCCTCCCTGCTCCGAAGCGCTTCTTCAGCTGCCCCGGCTGAAGCGTGTTTACTTCGCGGCATCCGATCCCAATCCCCAGGCTCAGGGAGGAGCGGAACGACTTTCTCAAAGTGGAATCGAAGTCATCAACCTTGGAAAACTTGCCCCAGCGGATCCTTGGGTGGAGCGCGCGCTCGATCTGACTCGACCTTTTTTTCACTGGGTACGGCATCGAAAACCTTGGGTCACCCTCAAGACGGCTTGGCGGCAAATCCATGGCCAATGGAGCATGATTCCTCCAAAAGACGACAAGACTTTCACCTCTCCTTCCTCTTTGCGATTCGCACATGAGCTGAGAAAGCGGGCCGACGCCATCGTGACCGCAAGTGGAACGGTACTCTCCGACTGGCCGGAGCTCACGGTCCGACACGTTTCGGATCACCCCGAGAAAAGACGCTGGCTAGCAATCATGGACCGAAGACGTCAAGTTCCCGCGTCTTGGATCGATCTCAAACGAGAACAAGGTTTTCGCATCGTTCAGAGCCAAGACTTCCCTGATTTTTCCTCAATTTTGGAGTTTTTGGGAAGCCAAGGCGTGCTAGAAGTCTTGATTGAAGCAGGTCCGGCTTTTTCGGAATATGTTTTTTCGAGCGGCTTATGGAATGAAAGCTTTCGTATCGAGAGCAGCGCTGCCGAAAATAGCGCAGCCAAAAATAGTGCAGATCGTATTGCGAGAGAATTAGCTTATGTTCACAGGAATTATTGAAACCGTCGCAAATGTTCGCTCCGTCAATTCCCTCCCCGAGGGCGGATGCCGCATCTTGGTTCTCGCGCCCTGGAAAGCTCAAGAGATCGCATTGGGAGAAAGCATCGCCGTGAACGGCGTCTGCCTCACGGCCGCTGAAATTTCCGAAGCGACTCCGCAAAGCTCCGAGATTTTGTTTTTCTTGAGCGCCGAGACTCTTTCTCGCTCCAATCTCTCGCTTTTAAAATCCGGCTCTCGAATCAATCTCGAGCGCGCGCTGCGAGCCGACACTCGCCTCTCCGGCCATATCGTTCAAGGCCATGTCGATGGACTGGCTCGACTCGCACGTGTCGAAGAACAGGCCGAATGTCACTTAGTGGAATTCGATCTTCCTTCATCTTTGTCTCGCTACTGCGTCGAGAAAGGATCGATCGCTCTGAACGGCGTCAGCCTGACGATCAACCGCTTGGAGCCCCTTTCTGACGGCGCTCGCGTTCATATCACGCTCATTCCCCATACCTGGGCGCATACAAGTTTTTCTGAATTCAAATCCGGCGACCCGATCAATGTCGAGGTCGATGTCTTGGCAAAGTACGTGGAGAAATTATGTCAGCCTTATCTCAATCGCTCGAACGTCTAAGAAACGGCAAAATGATCATCCTCGTCGACGATGAGGATCGCGAAAACGAAGGAGATCTCGTCCTTGCCGCAGAACGAGTCACTCCCGAAGCGATCAACTTCATGGCGATGCACGCACGAGGCTTGATCTGTCTCTCACTCGAAGGATCGCGCATCGAAGAGCTCAGGCTTCCCATGATGGCGCCCAAGAACAAATCGCCTCGTCAAACCGCGTTCACGGTCTCAATCGAAGCTCGCAATGGCGTCACCACCGGAATCTCCGCTCATGATCGCGCGCACACGGTCCGTGTCGCGGTCGATCCAACAAAAGGCGCCGACGATCTCGTTTCTCCCGGCCATATTTTTCCGCTTCGCGCTCAAGAAGGCGGGGTCCTGGTCCGCGCGGGCCATACGGAAGGCTCTGTCGATCTTTGCAAGCTGGCGGGCCTCCATGGCGCTGCCGTGATTTGCGAGATCATGAAAGACGACGGAACGATGGCACGCCTTCCGGATCTGAAAGTTTTCGCTGAAAAGCACGACATCCCGATTATCAGCATCCGCGATGTCATCGCGGCTCGAATGGAAAACGAATCGCTGATCGAGGAAGTCGCGAAAACGCGCTTTCCAACGGCCTTTGGAGCAGCAGGAACCGAATTCGAGCTTCACGCTTTTCGCAGCCGAATCGACGGCGAAGAGCACCTCGCCTTGGTGAGAGGCCCATTGAAGGACGCGCCGCTGGTTCGCGTTCACTCCGAATGCCTCACGGGAGATGCGCTCGGCTCACTTCGCTGTGATTGCGGCCCTCAGCTTCAATGCGCGCTCAAGCAAATCGCCGAGAGCGGCAACGGAGTACTGGTCTACATGCGCCGCCACGAAGGACGCGGAATCGGCCTCGCCAACAAGATCCGAGCTTACGCGCTTCAGGATCAAGGCATGGATACGGTCGAAGCCAATCGGCACTTAGGCTTTCAAGCCGATCTTCGTCATTACGGACTCGGTGCGCAGATTTTGAGACATCTCGGCGTCAAACAACTCAAACTTTTGACCAACAACCCTAAAAAGATCGTGGGACTCGATGGCTATGGCCTCGAAGTGATCGAGCGCGTTTCAATCGAAATCGCTGCCAATCTCCACAACTTTGGGTATCTTCAAACCAAGAAAGAGAAAATGGGCCATCACTTAGGGATGATTCAATGAGATTTGCAATCGTTGTCAGTCGTTTTAACGCCGAGGTCACCGACGGGCTTCTTCAAGGCGCGCTCGAGTATCTTGGCGAAAAAGGCGCAGCTCCCGCGCCGAGCGATGTTTTTCGCGCACCCGGGGCATTCGAGACTCCACTGATCGCACAAACACTGGTTCGCACGGGACGGTATTCGGGAGTCATTTGCCTGGGCTGCGTGATCAAAGGCGATACTGCGCATTTTGAATTTATCAGCCTTGGTGCTACCGTTGGGATCATGCAAGCTTCGCTATCAACGAATACACCCATCAGCTTTGGGATCTTGACCACTTATAACGACGAACAAGCCGAAGCGCGCTCGACTCCCGGCGCACATAACAAGGGCCGAGAAGCTGCTGCCGCTTGTTTTGAAACCGCTGAGCTTCTTCGCAAAATTCAATCTTGAGGCGCTCCATTCATGTCCGATCACCATCACGACCATAGCCATGACCACTCAGATCATGATCACGGGCACGATCATGACCACGGACATTCTCATGGCTTCGGTCATTTCTCGGGAGCCGCTCCAAAAGTCTTGATTCGAGCGATCATCATCACCGCTCTTTTCATGATCATCGAGCTTCTCGGCGGATGGTACGCAAACTCGCTTGCGCTTCTCACGGACGGCGCGCACATGCTGACCGACATCGCCGCCATGGTATTCAGTCTTTTCGCAATTTGGGTTTCTCGCAAACCTGTCACCGCGATGATGAGCTATGGCTATCATCGCGCGGAAATCCTAGGAGCACTCGCCAGCGGCCTCGCGATTTGGCTCTTGTCCGGCATTCTGGTCTACGAAGCGATTTTGCGCCTCCAAAGTCCACCCGAAGTCCAGGGCCCCGTCGTTTTTGTCGTAGCCGTCATCGGACTTCTCGCCAATTTGATCAGCATGAAAATGCTTCATGGAAACATCCATGACAACATGAACGTTCGCGCCGCCTATCTTCACATGCTCACCGACGCGCTCGGAAGCGTTGGAGCGGTGATTGCCGGTGTCGTTCTTTGGCTGACAGGCTGGAAACCGATCGATCCGATCATCACCATTCTTGCGGCGATTTTGATGCTTTATAGCTCTTGGGAGCTTGTCAAAGAAGCCGTGGGAATCCTAATGGAGTCCACTCCAACCGGAGTGGATCCCGGCAAGATCCGCGCGGATCTTCAAGCCATCTCCGGCGTGACAGAAGTCCATGATCTTCATATCTGGACGGTTTCAACAGGACGCTTAGCGATGAGCGCGCATCTAATCGCCGAAGATTCCACGCTCACACTTCAGCTTGCCAATGAAGTGCTCAAGCAACATTTCGGAATTATTCATACGACGATTCAAATTGAGCATCCTAGCAATTTCGTCTCGGATCGTTGCTACGATTGCGCGCCTGAGTAACACAAAAAACTCATAAAATTTCGCTTTGAATCGACTCTTAGGTCACCGATAATTGGATTGATGATGGGCGATAGAAAGCGAAATTACCAAAGACTTTTTGCTATTCTTTTTGCCCTACACTATTTTGCACCGGTCTTTGATCGAATTGAAGTTTCCGCTTTTGGATCAACGGCGCTGGCTAATTCGGCCAAACGTCAAAACTTTGATCGCAAACTTGAATTTCCGAATTACTTCCTTCCCCAGGCTTATCGCGATCTGCCTCCTCAGGAGGTCCCACAGACAGTCGTGAATGAATCCAAAGCATTGCTAGAAGATGCTTTGGCATCGATCTTTCGTCGCATGCTTCTTCCGGTCACGCTCCAAGGAACAAACCAAATCGCTCAAGTCCGCTACTTCCCATACATTCAGAAGATTCTTAAAGGCGTAGATAATGAAACGAAAATCTACGCGAGCGGTGGCGTCGTACGGTCGGCTCTTTCATATCTCTACGCCGAACTCTACGAGCAAACACATAAAAATCCCGAGCGCAGCGTTGAAAATATACTTCGCGACATAATCGAGACAAATGAAGATACGATCGGGTTTCGCGTCGGAGGCGTGGGAAGCGATTTTGATCTTCTACTCGATGGACCTTCAGAAAAATTCGAATCCACCAAGGCAAAGCTTCTTGAAGTGACCAATGGTCCCTTGCATAAGCTTCCTACAGGTAAAGATAAACTCAGCAAAGTCGGACTGGTGGAGCAACGATCGATGGTCCTAGAGGCTGACATCAATCCGTTTCATAAACAGACGGAACGCGCGCAACGGCAAGGTGGAAGCACCATCGATTATGTCAACTTCGACATCAATCAAGGCAAATTCGTTGATCCATCGTTGTATCCAGGAACTGTAGACGATTTTGTTCGAGGAGTCTCCCACTTTGCGCCCCCAGTGTCTCCTGATGCTATCGAAGACTTTGCGGATACGACGCTTCGTGGTCTAAGGCCTATGTTCGAGCTCCCGCAGTTGAATTTGAAAGATGATCAACTTCTCCGTGAGAATCTTTCGAAAATCGAAACGCAGTTACAGGAGGGGAAGAAACTTTCTGGACGTGCGCTCGGTCAGATGTTCAAAGCCACTCGCAACAGTATCCAAAGCGGAGCCCACAATCGAATTTACAGAGGTTTACCTGGTAGCTTAGAAGCTCAAGTTTTATCCGTCTCAAATGCTTCGAGAGCGGCTAAGACGGGATATTTCTATCCTGAATTCGCGGATCGCTTCCCCTTGGACCACCGATTCACCCGTTCTGATGAATTGAACGGCATCCCTGAATCGGCCCTTCTTCCTTACGAACAGTTCGTCGCGGAGTTTACCGACAACGGATCCCTCTACCATGGCACGCCGTCCATTGAGAGTGGCGCCGCCATTTTCAGGCAAGGTTTGCTGATGAGCAGCGACACTCAGGGAACGAGTATTCAAGGGCGCGGTTCGTATTTCACAAAATCCAAAACGATAGCTGAACAGTACATAAATACGACCGGTGTATTGGTGGACGTTCGGGTTAAAAATAATTCTAAGATCCATGTCATGATATTTGACGAGGCGTATCGTCAAAACCCAGCAGTCCGCGCCATTGTGGATCGAGCTAAGAGCGAAAAGAAGGACCCTTTTGAAGTATTAGCGCGCGAGCATGGGATCGATGTAATCCTCCAGGACCGTAAGGGGCATGTTTTGGTCCAGAATGCCGACATTTTTGAACCGTTTCACGCCGACGAACGCAATCTAATCGAATCACGCATGCGAACGCTTTTAACCGAACTTAATAACTCAAAAGCTTCACTTCATCAGCGTACTCGTGCGCTAATGGGCATTGCAAATCTTGAAGGCCTTGCAATCTCTTTAGGGGCAGAAGTACGGCGTCCGCCGAGTGCGCTTGTCTCAGAGATCACAAATGCTTTCCTCTCCGAACCCTTCCGTGGACGCAGTGATATCGAAATGACCGGACATCTGACGCAGTTTAAAGAAATCAGGTCGGTCGTATCACTGCTGAATTCAGATCACGAACGTGAAGCGATTGAAAAGTTGATCGAAAAAAAGACAAACTTCAGTCTAGCGGGAGTTCGCCCTTCTCAGCGCAAAAGAGCTTACGAAGCATTAGAAATGATGGCAGCAGCGTCCGATGAAGCTGAGCGCTATCGTGCGAAAAAGATCGAAAGCATGTTTGAGTGGATTACCCCGGGCGACCCCGGTTATGGAAGTGGTCGAATCAACTTTGACCCAAAATATGGTAATAATCTGGAGCATCTCCAGCAGTATGGCAACTTGAAGGGGTCTTATCCGAATCTCGAAGCGAGAGCGGGTGAAGCGCTTCTCCGTTATTACGAAATTGATCGCGAGTTCGGGCCTACAGAGGATACGAAACTTATTCACTCCGCTCTTCAAAAGCGACTGGACGGAGATCCATTAGCTCGTATTGAATTCGAAAAATGGGTTCGGAGCAAATCACTGAAATCTGAGCAGATGAGTGACCTAACCGGCTTATTGGAAAAGACACACCTCGATTGCGTGATGCGCTCTCTTCAGCTCGAATTGCGCTAAATCCACTTGTCACAAACTGGAAGCCTACTTAATTGCATCGATGGTCGCGCGAAAGTATTCTGGCATTTGATGTCTTGGGTACCATGCCAGTGCCAACGGATTCTCAAAAATAGA
>CAZCBS010000046.1:0-9583 GCA_964496965.1 uncultured Bacteriovoracaceae bacterium | reverse complement strand
CCGCGGTCCAAATACGGACGAGCAACATCCATGGTAAGAACCCCGAAGCCGTACCCCTCTCGGAACATTTCAATGAGTGCGGTATTGTTATTGACGAAAAGTCGTTCGGAGCGAAGCTGATCAAGAAGTCCAAACTTCTTTAAGTAGAGCATGCTTGTATTGTCGGTGGGATCAAAATCAACAAGACGCTCTGATTTCACGATCTCTTGAAATCTTCTTCCTTTCCATTGACTGGGGCCGACCATCACATATTTTTCTGATTTCATCACTTTGCTGTCCATCTCTCGAGCCACCTGTTCGGGAGAAACAATGGCCAAATGCACCGAGCCGGACCGCAGGTCATCAATGCGCGCGTCCAGGTCATTCACTTGAAATGTGAAGAGCAGGTTTTGAAATCGCTTTAGAAGTGGAAGGCAAAGAGGGATCGCGCGCGAACTCATGACGCTGGTGGGGCCAGCCAATACGATTCTAGCTTCGCTTTTCTTGGCTGCTCCGACGATCTGCGCAAGCGCTTCACCTTCAAGATCTTTAGCAGCCTGACAGTAGCGGAATAGAGCCTGCCCTTCGGACGTGAGCTTCATTCCCCGGCGAGAACGAATGAAGAGAGTCGTGGACAATTCCGTTTCTAAAGCTCGGATGCGCTGGGTGACACCCGTTTGAGTAATACCAAGCTCGGATGCCGCACCATGAACTGTTTGGTGATGAACAATCGAAACAAAGGCTTGAAGATTCGCGCTTAGTAAACTCATTTATACTTATCAATACATTATAATAATGACTTATTCAATAACATCTGTATCGCGTACAACGCTCCTAACTTGAACCGAAAATTTTAAAATAGGAGATAGATATGAAAACTCAAATGATGATTCTTGCATTTGGCACCCTTGCTTCGTTGACGTCATTTGCTGGCGAATATCGCAGCTCATGCGAGGCGGAAACAGGACTTCCAGAATGTAACCCAGGACTCTCTAGAGCAGTTCACTGCTGTGTAGACAACTCGAACATTCCCAATGTGCGCTGCCGGGGTATGTACTATCCGGCAAGGGGCGATGATGGACGCTGGACCTGTGTTCGTGATCCCGGTGGCAATCGCTAAACATGTCGACGCTAGGTGCTCGATTGAAAAAACTACGCGAGCAAAGAAGGCTCACTTGCAGAGAAGTTGCAAAGCAGATTGGAGTCTCGACTTCTACTTATCGGGAGTGGGAGTACGGAAGAAAGATCAGTGGAGAGCCCTACGTTCAGCTTTCTACTGTATTTGGGGTCTCACTCTTCGAGCTGATGACTGGCCAAGGCCCCTCCAACGCGGACGTTATGAAAAGCATTCAGGAGGCCGAGCGGCATCTTCGCGAAGCGAGAAAGAAGCTTGAATCGTTTTTTTGAAATGAAACTCAGACCCGATATAACGCCATGAGTCACAAGGATGCTATCAATCCATCGCTTGAGAAAACCGCTCTCTCAGAGAGCAAACAAAGGAGAAAACCATGAAGAACAAACTGTTTAATTTAGCGGCAATGTTGATGCTGATTTCGCCAATGGCACAGGCTAGCGAAGTTTGCGGACAAATCTGGAAGATCAATACCTGCGGAATCAACGGATGCCCGGTGTTCACTTTTACTACCGGCGAAGGTGCAAATGCGCAAAAATATCCTGTCGGCGCGCAATCACAAGCGGCGTGGCGCTTGATTCAACGCTACGCAAATAGTGAGCGAGAAGTCTGCATCGAAGCGACGCAGAGACCTGATGGAGCACTTGTCCTATCAAGTCTTCGCGCTCAATAAGCTGCACCGGCCAATGGAGCAATCGTTTCCAAGACTCGATGAGGTTTGCACTTAGTAAACTCATTTAATCTTATCAATACATTATAATAATGAATTATTAAACAGAACCCTAAACAGGTAGTTCTCACCTCACACAAGGAGATCATTATGAACATGAAAACACTTACAGTTGGTATTTTGGTTATTTTCACTGGATTCGTGCAATATGCTAGCGCTGGCGTCGCCCCCGTCATCAGGATTGCATGTCACTCAAACAATCCTTCATATCCCTTTCAACTGCATGGCCAGCTCCAAGAGATAGCCAATCAGCACGAGCGGGGTTACATGGACCTCACGGTAACCATGCCAAATGGTCAATTTCATAGAAGTGGCATGGGACAAAGTTGGAGTGAAGACTCGATAGATTACTCAGATAGTAATGCACGAGCTACTTTTATCAATGCAAGCTCCCCGAGCGACATTTCAACACTCACTATCAATGGCCAATCTGAAACGATGATTTGCCGATTTTCCAACCCACGGTCAGATTCTTCGAATAATGGCCAGTCGTCGGGATTTCATCACAATACGCACTAAAACACAGACAAAAAATATACTCTGTTAAACCAAAAGGAAAAATACATTATGAGAAATCAATTATTCGTCTTAATTACACTTGCGAACTTATTTTCACCGATGGCACATGCAGCCGAAGCTTGCGGACAAATCTGGAAGATCAATACCTGCGGAATCAACGGATGCCCGGTGTTCACTTTTACTACCGGCGAAGGTGCAAATGCGCAAAAATATCCTGTCGGCGCGCAATCACAAGCGGCGTGGCGCTTGATTCAACGCTACGCAAATAGTGAGCGAGAAGTCTGCATCGAAGCGACGCAGAGACCTGATGGGGCACTTGTCGTATCAAGTCTTCGCACTCAATAAGTCCACTGTAAATGGAGCGATTGCTTTCTAGCACTGACCGAATAAGGAGGCCCCGTGAAAATCAAAATTCAATCCTTGTTTGATCCAGTAACCATTGGAACGACAAATCTCAATAACCGCATTGTCATGGCTCCTTTGACAAGAAATCGAGCTTCGTTGTCCGGAGTACTGCCGCAAATCACTGCACAGTACTACGGACAACGAGCCACTGCCGGGCTGATTATCAGCGAGGCGACGGCTATCTCCAAACAGGGCTCGGGCTATCCAAAAATTCCTGGAATATGGACTGATGAACAAAAGCTTTCTTGGAAAAATGTGATTTCGGCGGTTCACGAGCGAAACGGAAAAATTTTTATCCAACTCTATCACACCGGAAGAATTGCACACAGCTCGCTCGTCGGTGAAACGCCGGTGTCAGCAAGCGGTTTCAAAATGGATGGAGAAGTCACCACATCCGGTTTTTCGAGAGCGCCGTATGAGCAGCCTCGTCCTTTGGAAAAAAAGGAAATTCCTGGCATCGTTCGGGATTTCGCTTTGGCAGCTAAAAGCGCGATTCAAGCTGGGGCGGATGGAGTGGAAATTCACGCGGCTAATAGATACCTCATCGATCAGTTTTTGCGAGATGGAACGAATAATCGAACTGACGAATACGGCGGAAACGCCCAAAATCGCGCTCGCTTTCTGGTGGAAGTTTCTAGAGCCGTCAGTGAGGAAATTGGGCCAGAAAGAGTTGGAGTAAGGTTATCACCAGAGAATGCATTCAATTCAATGAGTGATTCTAACCCACGGGAGACTTTCACAGTCGCGGCAAAAGAGCTGAGTTTGGTCGGGGTCGCTTATCTTCATATCATAGAGAGTTTTTCAGGAGATATGCTCAGTGTTCGTCCTCGGTACGAAATTTCCAAATTAATACGAGAGGTCTTTAACGGCGACCTCATTCTTAATCGAGGTTACACACTGGAAAGCGGCAACTCGGCGGTCCAATCGGGTTTCGCGTCCGCAGTTTCTTTCGGAACTCCGTTTATTTCTAACCCCGATTTCGTGGAACGCCTTCGTAATAGTATTCCAATGGCCGTAGCTGATCGCAAAAAATTTTATGATGGCCACGATGACGGATACATAGACTACCCAACATACGAAACGGCAACCTTACAAACGAGCGAATGAGCAAAAAAGAGAGGAATACCTTATGAATTTATTTATTATCCACTGCGGATTTTACGACGAAGAAGTTTCTGAAGGAATTTACGAGTTTCACATCAACATTCCGGTTGTTGCGGAAAGTTTAGAAGCAGCGAAATCTAAAGTTCGTCTCAATCCAGTCTTTAAGCGCAAGAAAATGCATATCGATGGGATAGAGGAAATAACTATAGTAGACGGCCATCGCGTTTCGATGGTTTCGGATGGCACTTCCGATGCAACCGTAGTTCAACATCATTTACACAGGGATTTGTAGGAGAAATACTGTGACGACCATTCTCGCGGGGCTAAATGAAATTCGATAAAAATACCGCCTTACTCCTCATAGATGTCCAGAAGGGATTTTTGGATGGTTCGTATTGGGGGCCGAGAAACAACCCTCAGATGGAGGAGAGAATTTCGGATCTGCTAACAGCCTTTCGCACTCATGATTTTCCGGTTCTACATATCCGACACCATTCACTTGAGGAAAAATCTCCACTGCGTCCCAATCAAGATGGAGCGGAGTTTATGGATATTGCAATACCAATGAGTCACGAGGCGGTTTTCACCAAGACGGTCAATAGTGCATTTATAGGAACGTCTTTAGAGAGCCACCTTCGAAGCCATGGAATCAGCAATTTAATAATGGCCGGACTCACTTCAGATCAATGCGTATCAACGTCCGCGAGAATGGCGGCGAATTTAGGTTTCGAAGTTACGATCGCGGAAGATGCTGTCGCCACATTTGATCGAGTTGGATTTGATGGGAACCGATACGCGGCGAATTTGGTGCATGCAGTATCGCTAGCGAGTTTACGGAATGAGTTTGCGTCAATTCAAACTACGCGAGACGTCCTAATGTCGCTGAGTGGACGGGCATAGATCGCGAAGATTTGTAAATGGCGCAGGTGAAGCAAACACAGACGAACGGTTGAAAATAAAGTTCCACTCCGTGCTAATAAAAAAGCCAATGCTACTGACCCAGAAAAACCAAAGCGGACTTTCTGGGGTGGCATTCCCTACGACTACTGTGTCTTTGATGGACAAGTCGTACCGAACCCTATCGAGATCAAAGTAATCCGTCAGATTGTTGCCCAATGGCAAAAGGGCATGAGTTTTAATGCCATTAAGAGATGGCTCATGAGCCAAAAGATCCCCAGCAAAACTGGAAGGGGATGGAGCGACAAAACAGTCGCATCCATTATCCGTAGACATCAATCTGAATCAAGCAAAGGAAAGTCCCATGGGACTTGATAAATTACTCAACTTACACTATTGAATTACTCGCGGGCGTTGAAATGGCCGAAGGTGATGCTATTTCAAACCAACGCACTCTACTACAATCTCTTTTTTCTGATAATCAGTTCCCACTGACTGAGAAAGAGTGACCTTGCCTTCTGCATTGGGAATTAAATAATTGTTAGTGCGAACCCCACCATTTTTCCGGATTATTGAAATCAGCAATTCTGTATCAGTTGAACCAATCCCAACTACATATGCTGAGTTGTGAAAATCCAAGTGTCTACGTGCCAAATCATGTTGCATTTTGTATATTTGAGAATCTCCATCAATTTGAACTGTACACCCTGCAAAGTCGGTTTCGACGGCTAAACATGTTGAACATTTTATTGCTTAGGCTAATTCCATCAAAAAAGTTCTAGTAAACACGTTAGAATCCTCCTATCAAAGGCTGACGGATACTCGTAATGACTCTTTTCCAATAGAAAATCGCAATCATAGTCATTCTCGTTTTTTATGCCGCTTCAAAACCCAATCGTTTTCGACACTTCTTGTTTCTGAAAAACTGAACAATTTAATAACTCAGTGCCAGTCGGCCGCGCTTTCACCCGAGACACCAAAGGTCTCCTAACCAAGAGAACTTATGGAAAAAGCAAAAAGGCTCCTCGTGAGCCTGATTATCACGCGCGTAATCCGGACGGCTCATATTGCGCAACTGTATTTACTGAAAGAGTCTCTATCCTCGAGGTGGACAAAATCATTACTTTTGCCACCGTCGAGATAAAGATAAATGATGACGAACTTAAAATCTGAAATTTCCTAGCCCTTGGCACGGACCGTGATCGCCGAATTCACCGCTAAGGGAATTAGTCACAACAAAACCGTTTTTGAAAACTGTGAAAATGGTGGTTCCCCGATCCTGACTTGGTACGGTGAAAGAGTAAGAAACGTTTCCATTTATGTCTGTATTTCCAGTCACGTTGCGCTCGATCACGGATTCCGATTCGCCCCCGACAATGGCCGTCGGCATGACATCATAACCATCACCGGATGAGCCGAAAATACGCACAGTAAGACTGCTAAATGTTCCCTGGCACCGCAGAACTCCATCCGCGTGGGCAAATGACGCCATCGATAATGCAATCATGGACACAGCAAGTAATCTTTTCATAATCATTTCTCCTTCGGTTACTGGCCCACAATCTAACAGATAAGTATTTGATCTCTCTAATGCATTATATTAATGGTAATGATGCGTAGTTATTATCATAGGAAAGATGCATGCTAAGCCACACTGACTTAATTCAAAATTTAGAAAAGCTTAGAAGTTTTGCAGTAGTCGCTCGATGCGGCGGATTTCATAAGGCGTCGCGCGAGCTGGGAGTTTCCCAGCCTGGATTGTCCAGATCCATCGATGCTCTTGAGTCAGTTATTGGAAAAAAATTGCTGGCCAGATCCGTAAGGGGCGTCAAATTGACGGAAAACGGAAAATTAGTATTGGCTCTCTATGAAAAGATTGAATCTTCCGTCGTGGATGTGACTCAGAAGATTAACTCTGGAAACTTACCATTATCGGGAGAGATACGCGTCGCCTCTTATGAAACTCTCTGCACTTACTTTTGGCCCCTATTTCTCAAACTCTTCGGGAAAAAGTATCCCGACCTGCGGGTGAATTTGATCACTGATAATGAGAGCGAGCACTGGCATAAGTTGGTCTCGGGATCTATTGATGCCATTGTAGATGCCGAACCAAAACAAGGACCTCAGTGGGAGTCATATCCGCTCTATACGGATAAGTTTAATTTCTTTGCGGCGAACTCTTACGAGCAAAAAAATAAAATGATGGATTTGATTTCAGTAGAGAAGGCGCGCGATCAAGAGGGGCTCTCGATACGCGACCATTGCATAAAAGCAGGTATCGGTTTTCAAGAGACCTATAAGCTAGATACCTTCGTGTCGGTCAAGGCATTTACTCTTCAAGGTCTGGGCGTCGGAGTGATACCTGAGGGCTTAGTGCAGCAAGAACTAGGGGATGGAAAACTGGACCGAATTCACGTCAAAGGCATTCCAGGCAATGGATTCGGCAAGCATAGAATCTGTTTGTCTATCTCAAAAGATGGATTGCATGACCTCAGATTGAGCCTTTTAAGGAAAGAGCTTCGATCTCATTTTTCTGAAATCAAGTAGGCGTATGGCTACGCTGCCTCAAAATCCGAATCCCAATCTGCGAATGCTAACGTTGATGGATGAACTCTCAAAGCCAGAGCCAAAGTTTTTGCACGATCAATGCCCATTACAACGCGGTCGTGCTCCAAAGAAGAGATCGTCGCTTGCTTCAAACCAGTTTTCTTAGCAAGTTCAGCTTGGGTTAATCCCTGTAGCTCACGATAAATCTTCAGCGCTTTGCCAGGAGTGAGCTTTCCGTATTTTTTTGCGGGAACGAATTCGCTCTTTAGCAGTTCTTTTACATTCTTTCCGGTAGCCATTATTTCCTCCTGTAGTCGTGAGGTGTTACTTTCAAAACTAAAATTCGGACAGCGCGACCATCAACGACATAGATCACTCGCCATTGCTGATCCAGTGATGAAGCTCTAGCGCCACTCCATTCGCCCTTCAAAGCATGGTCCCAGTAACCGTTGATGCGTTGAATGCCAGCAGGACCGTATTGCTCAATCAGATTTTTCCAAGCGTCGAAAGAATCCCGAATTTCAATCGGTGCTTTCTTGAGCTCTTTCTCTGCTGATCTAGCAATCTCAACGATCCACATATCACCTAAAAGTAATATTACCTTTAAGTGATGTCAATTTCAAGGTCTGGATAAGGATCGATTCGAAATGGTCAATTGATGCGCCGATAATGTTTAATTATTTCAACTAATTAGGACTCTCGAGTTCGGAGCGGACGATTGAAAGTTCGGTTTTTGTAATTTTTATAAAATGGCGCACTCGGAGGGATTCGAACCCCCGACACTCGGTTCCGAAGACCGATGCTCTATCCAACTGAGCTACGAGTGCGTTAACCGAAAGCTACCATCGATCCAATAGGTCGACAAGTACGGATGCGCAACAAGGTGCATCAATCGACTTCTTCTAATGAAATCTCGAGGCCGCACGGATGCGAGGTTTTTGGAAAACAAGGGACCTCTCTTTTTTCCAAAACCTTGAACTTGGACCCCGAGCTGAAGAGAACTTCTTCTTCTCTCATCGCCGAGGAAAACTGGCGAATATACTTTCCGTGCTTGGATTGAATCAGCATTTGGACTTCGCCAGGATAAGACTTATCGATGGAGGTACTAGTAAATTCGCTCATTGGAACGACTTGTCCCACGACATACCGACGAGAAAGAGCATTGAGATTTTTGGGAGAAATTTTAAACCCTCGCTTGACCTGGCCCGCATAGTCAGGAAGCTTCGCAAGCCCCGAATTGAGCGTACTGATCAACGGACGCAAGCGCTTCAACCGCTCGTGGTCACAACTTCTCAATGCGGAATTGAGATCGCGATAGCTGTTATTGGTATAAAGAGCGATCGCAACGATTTCGGCGTTGCTGAGCTTATAGGCCTTTAAACCGGGAAAATAATCCAAACGCGCTTTCGCATAATCCTCGAACTCGTCGTACTTATCTTTTTCGCTCCCGGCTTTCGCACCCTGCGCGCGAACAAAAGCTTTAAACCCCTGCTCTCGCTCTTCCGCACTCTCTATCGAAGGCGCCTCGCAGATCTCGAATTTTGGTGACCAGGATTCCGCTGACGCATGAAAGACGAAAAAGAAAATGAGAATGGATTGAAACAAACCTCTGACAGCGCGTTGCATCATCAAGATGTTCACATGGAACTGACAAAACTTGAACTTTAAAATCCCCCGTTATATCAACACTGACTCATACGCGGAACAAAGCCAGTGAAAATCAAAACTTGTGCATCCATATTGGCAGTCATTTTCCTCACCTCTTGCGGGAAAGCCGACAAAGAGAACGAACCTTCCATTCAAGATATCTCCCCAGCGGCGCCGGCGCCCTTTTCTTTTTCTGGAATGCCCCCCAGAGAAGTCCTCCAATATCAGTACAAAAAAGCTGTCTTAAGCTGCGAGCTCAGAACTCAAAAAGGCGCAAAGCTCGATCTCAAAGCTCCGCCACAAGACAGTTTGCAATGGGATCTTCTTCAAGACAGCGTCATGCCCGAAAACTTCTCGCTTCGTGGTGCTGCGGAAAAAAATCACTCTTTTACGATTTTTCTGACCCTCAGAGCGCTGACGATCGTCAATACCCAGCCCGTCATTGATCTCACCTACCATTATCGAAATAAAATCATCGATTCTCATGAGATCACCACGACAGATATGGGAGACGGCCCGAGCAAACTAGATGAAAACATCGAGGACAACGTCTTCGCTAGCGAGTACAAGACCGGCGCTCGCGGCTCGTCTTTATCACCCGCAACCTACCACGCAGTGCCGTC
>CAZCBS010000045.1:0-17356 GCA_964496965.1 uncultured Bacteriovoracaceae bacterium | reverse complement strand
CTGAAAGTGTTTTTTTGCTATTAAATTCGTTTTCTTTTGGGAAAAGGTTATACCGCAACAATGCCCGCGGTTCAAATTCACTGCTTACACGCGGACTCTTGTCAAAACGCTTTCTTTTGAAAACTTTGATCTTCATGAACGAGCCCTGATGAAAATTCGGGAAGGCTCGCAAGATTCGTGGTTTCAATCATTACTTGCCGTTTCTTCTCCTGGGCCACGGCTCTTTCGCGCGTTCGACGAGTCAACTCGCATCAGAAATCTTTTTTCCGAATCCCAACGCTGGACTTACTTTGTCGAGGGCTACGATCTGGATGCGCGCGCGGATTCCATCAACGAATTTAAACCCGATCTCACATTGATCATCCACCTCGACGCCGGAAACATCGCGTCTGACCCAACTGGTGTTAATCCCAATCCTCATGATGGAACCAAAGCGTACGTTCCAGGCGCTTTCTTTTCAGACGAGTTTACTAGCCGGGCAGACCGAAAATACTTTGGACGACATTTGCTGGATGCTTTCGCCTGGGGAGACTCCGTCAAACTGGCGAGCTCTCTCGTTCGTCATATTCACGATGAGCTAGGCGTGGCTTACGACAAAGTCGATCCAAGCAACTCCATTGAGATCGAGCCAGGCGTACAGGCTCGAAATCTTAGGGTCCAGCGCCATCTCACCTCGCAGGCCACTGCCTATGTGGAATGTCTTTTTTATAACGACCCAACCGAGTTTGAAGCACTGCTCGGCACCAATCATCCTATGATGATCGATGGCAAAAACATTCCTTATTCTGATCGACTCGCTCAGATCGCTGCAGCGCTGAAAAACGGCATCGTTTCATTTGTTCGTACTTACCAATAAAGCGAAGCCCTAGCCGCCCGTTGCCCTGCCCTGCGTTTACTCGCCGTACCTACAAGTCGATCGGCAGTTCGTGATACAAAAAAATCATGCGAGCTCCTCTTCGAAAACTGATTTTGAGAAATTGGATTTTGACGGGATGCGCTTTCTTTCCCGTCCTTACTATCGCAACTCCCCCGCCTCCCAAGCTTCTACATTATTTGAACGCTGGAACCCAATTGGTCCCAAAGCAATCGATTATCATTCCAGCCAATGAAAATCAGATTACGCTTACTCATGGAGCGACTCCTGGATCGGTTTGCAAACTCCGTCTCAAAGAACCCAAGCCCTTCGAGCGCGTACTTCCCGAAAATCAAGCGCTCACCGTATCCGGCACATCGCGCGCGGGTTTCACCGCGTCCCATCGGCTCTCACTCTCGACCTATGTTCGCTTAAACTCTCGATCCATTGACGATCTCGTTTGCGTTGCCGATCGAGGTGCGCATGAAATGACTTATTCCGAGTTCGAAAGAATTCTCGCAGCAAGCTTTACCATTCGCCTTCCGAATCAACCTCCGACCATCATCGATTAAAGAGTTTAAAAAGCTGTTTGAACGATCGAGTATTCATGACACCATCGACTTCAAGAAGGTCAGCCAGCTCATTGAATAAAGCGGCGATTTGCGCATTATGAATAGGCATCACGTCTTTCATTCGCAAAAGACGCGCCCGTCTGTCGCGTGGTTTAAATGCTGCATTCCAGTTCGTTATGATGTGGAATAGACTTTCTGTTTTAGCTTTGCTTCTTGCTATCTCATCGCCCGCCGGGTTCATGAGCTGCTCGAGTACTGAGGTTCATACCGAGAAAGCGCCCAACGCCGATATGGGCCAATATCACACTTTCGCCTGGTCGCCTCCCGCGCAACAAGAACAATCCCGTGACTTTTCAAGTCGCTCCGACACGATCCTGGATCAAAAAGTCAGAAATGCCGTGGATCAAGATCTTTCAAAAAAAGGATACGTCCAAGATCCTGCTCAAGCTGATGTGCATGTCGCTTACTCGCTTCGCACTCGCGATCGCCTGCAAGTCGAACCTTCGAGCTATGGTCCCTACGGCGGACCCATATTGTCGGGAAACGGAGTAGGATACGATTATACTTATCTACAGAAAGAGGGCTCACTCGTCCTTGATTTCATCGATCCCAAAACCGGCAAGTTACTTTGGCGCGGAATCGCCATTACGGATATCAAAGATACCGGCGTGACACAGAAAGAAGTGCAGCATTTTGTCGATAAAATCATGGAAAAATTTCCGTCCCGAAGCGAATCTATAGGTTAGTATATTTGCTATGAGCAAAGATACTCGCCTCGTTTATTCGACCGATTCGGCACTCAATCAAAAATGCCCAAAGTGCAAAGAACTGATGAGCGAATGTACGTGCGCGCCTGATGTCGATACCAAAGGCTATAAGTTTATCGCCGTACTGAGAATCGAAAAGCAAGGCCGCGGGGGAAAGACGGTTACCGTGATTGATCGACTCCCAAAGAACGAGCTATTCCTCAAAAATCTGACCACGACTCTTAAGAAGAAATGCGGGTCCGGCGGCACCTATCTCATGGATGGAAAAGACGGCGTGATCGAAATCCAAGGCGATAAGCGGGAAATCATTCGCACGGCCCTCACCAAAGAAGGAATACAATCCAAGGGTTAGCGATTTATTTAAATAATGTATTAATTCGCTTTGTTTTCGCGTCCCTTCATGGCAAAAGACGGTCGGTATCTAAATATTATTTAATCATTCGATTGATTTTTTGGAGCTGACTATGTCTAAAGCTTTTTCCGCTGTTTTGACCCTCGCGATCGCGTTGACCGCCTCAGTAGGCTCTGCTACCGCATCTGAAACAGCGGGAGTCTCCATCGAGAAAGAAAGCTCAAGCTCCTACTCCGATATTCTCAAAAAAACCAGTGTCACTTATTTTTCCATCGTCCATGGTACTCCATTGAGCGATATCTCCTCGCCTTATGCGCTTGACCATAATGGAAAAAAGACCAAGTCCTCTTTCAATGCGATCAATCTTGATAACGATGTGACCGCGGCTTATATGCTGAACTCGGACGTCGGCATCGGTCCATATGTCCCGTTTATTCTTGTTCCCGTACAAGGCCAAGGCCTCGTCTTGGGCGACGTCGGCATCAAAACATTCAACAAGCATCTGATTTCGTACAATGGCTTGAATATCTCGGGAAATCTCTATCTTCAGGCCCCCACTGCGAAGGCTAGCCGTAATCGGGGCATGGACTTCGGAGTGAAATCGACGCCAGCCGTTCGATATGCGATTCCTTCAACCCGTTTCGCGATCGGCACTTGGAATGAAGCAAAATGGTATTCCGGCGTTGTCTCTGGAAAGACCTTCAAGCTCTACACCCAGCCTTACGTCAACTACGCACTCACGTCTTCTCTTGCTTTGAACCTGGGCTATGAGATCGAAACCGATCATATGCAAGGTAACTCGAACTTGAATTTCACGACTTACCAAACGGACCTTCTCCCTGGCGTCGTATGGTTCATCACACCAAAAGTGATGGTTAATCCGTACCTTCAAATCTTTACGGGTAACAAGATCTCGACGGATACGACTGCTCTTGGAGCCGTGATCAACGCCTCGATCCTGTAAGATCTTGTTCTGACAAGATAATATCATTCGGCCAGAAATTCGCGCGTCGCCCCCCTTTATTTCTCAAATTTTTCGGTAAAAATGCCGAAACGAGAAGTGGAGATGGTGTAACGTGGCTGGAAAACTTCTCTCATTTTTCGCTGTTTTGCTCGTGCTGCCCTCGCTTACCTGGGCGGGTCAGGAGTTCTATCGAGAGTTCCTTAGCGACTCAGGAATCGTGAGCGTATCAGGAGAGCAATCCGATGCGCATCATGCCCGAATTACGGCCATTCAGATCGCTCACGATCAGTACCGGGAAATTCGAGTTCTCGATCCTGAAACGGGAAAGACTGACCTCTTGGAGATCTCGGATCCTACCGTAAGGATGACTTATTCGCTTCCGAGCCAGGGTCGATTCTTAAAACTCCAAATCAAACGCCGCGAAAAAAATGGGCTTCGGACCGCCGACTTCGTCTTATCGCCTGATGGCTCGCATTATATTACCGTCCGAAAACAGTTCCGAAAGTATCGGCACTTTTATCAGGCGCTCGATTTGCCGCAAGTGGGTGTTTGCCGAGTACCACAATCCTCGCTCATCAATAAACCTGCTATCGATCCTGTGATCGATGCTCTATTGAATACGCCACAAAATGTCGCGGCACATTGCCTGGACTCGAGCTGCGAGCAACCGCCTTATCTGTCCGAGTACAAATCCATGGTAGCAGGTGTCTCGCAGGTCATCTCTTCGCGGGATTCGAGCGGTTCCGATGGAGGCAAGTTTCTTTCCTGTCTGTCTCAGCATCACCTCAATCAGTATGCTGAGAATCTGAAGAGCTATTTCAGCGATTCACTCAAAACACCCAGCGAGCCTTCAGTAGTCTGTGAGTTCAAAAACAACGGGACTCGCGGCGAATTCTCCGAAGAAAGCAATCTCACCTATTTTCGAAGTCCATGGGCGTATGGTGGAAGCACCGAACATGAGCGGGACTCAGCTTCGTACTATGCAGATACGTTCTTTCATGAAAGTCTCCATCGAGAAGGCATCGAGGACGAAGACCTCGTTCATGACGTGGTCTCGTGTTGTGGATTAGAAACCTCCACAGAACGTCCCACCGCATGTAAACGCGTCGATCAACAAGTCGCTGAAACCAACGATCGAAATGCGCGCCTGATCGCATCCATGGATAAATTAGTCGGATTCAAGGACTTTTGGATCAAAATCCAAAAAGCCACGGATGAGCAAAGAGTGAACGCGTTTTACGACGATCTATTTGAAATGCTCAAAGCAAGCCGTAATGAAGGCGGATCACGCTTTTCAAGCTGCATCAAAACCGCCGAGAAATCTCAAGATGCCTGCATGCAGGATTTCGTGCGCCAGACAGACGCGAAGCTTTCGGCTTATTTTGATACTGATTGCTTGAAGCGATTTAAAGACAAATCCAAGGACGAGCAAAAGAGCCTCTGCCAAAGCCTTAAAAAAGACGCCATCAGCATGGTGCAAACCAATCTCACTAACGTTTGCGATCCAACGAAATCAAACGCATTTGAGAGGTCTTGCCTCTATGCCTCAAGGACGGAAAAAGAGCAGCTTCTTGCCGATGCGGCCCAAAAAGGAAACTTACTGGAAGCTCCGGAACTATTGGCAAACGCTTCGGAAAAATTGATGGACAAGAAAGCGCGCGACGCCTATCTGACTTCATTTTCGAATCAGATCCCTGCTCTTAGAGTCGCGTACAGTGAAATCAAAGAAAAAATCAACGACGAGCATGGTAATCGAGCTGAAGCCATATTCTCGTCCATGCTCGGCTTCGTAGGGCAGCTCACCAACAAAATTCAAGATGATTACGCGAGCTGCCTAGCCCGAGGTGGCAATAAAACCGAATGCGCCGAAACACTTCAACACGAGTTCCTATACGGGAAAAAAGGCATAACTGGCTTCTTTAGAAGCGTATGCCCAACCTACTTTTCCACCTCTGAAAATAAAGATAAACCGTGCCGAGATTTCGGAAAATCCATCGTCAATATATTCAAAGACTCCTTCTCTGGCGGCTGCAAAACCGATGACTCATCAAAAATGATGGGAGTTCCTGGACATAATCTCACATGCCTGTTTAGCGCCATTACCGACGGAAAATACAATCTTGCTCACTATGATGAGCTTGCGAAGGAAAAAAAGCTAATCGACTCGAGTAGTGATCCGATGACCAATGCTCCACTCCAGGAAGCCAAAGAAACCGCTGGAAAGGCTTCGAGTGGCGTGGGTCAACAGCTGAAATCGGTGCATATTCCCAATCAGGCCAATAAAGAAATCGCTCGCGAATCTTCCGGAGCAGCGAGATCTGGTTCTGACAAGTCAGACCGTTCGACCGATCGCTCATGGCGTCGTTCTCCGGCATCCACGCCAAGCTCTGCTAATACGTTTGACCCAAGCAATGGATTCGAAGATCAGTTAAAGAACGAGCTTTATCAGCAACCTACGCCTGTGAAGCAGATGTTGAGCGACGCAAGCCGCGTGATCTCAGACATGGCAATCCCGAGTGCTGAGGCTGACACCCGTCATGATACCTCGTCACTTGCGATCAGAGCGCCGTCTGCCCTTGGAGGCGTCACCGAGTCACTCCGTTCTATCAACGTAGCGATCACTACCCCATCCTCACAACTTGTTAAGGCAAGTCCTGCAAGCCGATCACAAACATCCGTTCCGGCATCGCCTGATAGCTCATCTACTTCGGGAGCAAGTCGTTCTCCGGCATCGTCGTCAAATGCTTCAAAGAACGCGTCGGCTGCCTCAAGCTCCCCTTCGTCCCAAAATAAAGAGGGTCAAAGCAAAGCCGGCCAAAACAAGACAGGCCCTAACAATACCAAAGGAACTGTTGGTTCCTCAAATCAGGAAAATAATCGTCATCTCGCAGCCTCAGGCATGTCTCTTCGTTCCCGCCAAAAACAATTGCTTGAGTTCTTCAAGAACGAGCCTGCTGCCGCACTCAAGAAGCTGAAAAATAAAAGCCTGACGTCGGATCTTTCCGAAAATGGAATCGAGGCAAAGGACGACGAAGGACAAAGTCACGGCTCAAAAAGCCCGCAAATCAAGATTTGGTACGACTCATCCGCCGGCGTCTTTAAGGGTCTTCCCGACCTATGAGCTTCTTTCGACGTTCCTTCCTGTTATCGGTCAGTTTCACGTTCCTGCTAGGATACGCCGTCCTGGATATCGGTCACTTCGTCTTTTCCAATCTCGCTTTCTACGAGGAGTTTCAGCGTGATCGGATGATCGGAGTGATCAACCTAGCCGGACTGGGTAAAGTTCTTCTTCAGCACGAGGAAACTCTTTATCTCGAAAAGCGCTTACGCGAGTCGATGAGCCTTCACGACATCGATTTTTATTTTATCAAGAGAGACGGACAAGTCATTTCGTTCGAGACACGGATTCCGTTAGAGATATTAACAGATACAATATCGGACCGACTTCCAGGCCAGAAATCCCTCACAGGCGACATGCCGCATATTGCGTTCCGACACGGTCCTTACCAACTTGCCATCGGGCTCACTCCCAGTAGAGCTGACTATCTTCGAATGATCTTTGAAAAGAATCGAGTCAGCCTCATCTTCGACATCATGCTCGTCGTGCTCATGGCCACTGCGATCGCGTTCTTCTTTTTCAAAGACATTCGGACTTTGATCGAGGCATTGAAGTCACCCGGAAAAAGAAAGCTTCAGGGCCTAAATCCCGCTATTGCTGAAGCGAATCTCATGCTTCAAGGCATCAAGACTTACGAAACACGCGTCAATCAGCTGCAGACGAAACAAGGCATTTTGAGCCGAAATCTTTCTTCCGCGCTTCGAACCGAACTCGACTCTGGCCGAACTCCTCCCTATCAGTTTCGATGCACAATGGTCAGAACGGACATTAATCAATATTCCACGATCTACTCGGAACACGTTTCCAAGGAAAGAGTCGAAACACTCATGGCGGTGATCAATGAGTTCTTTTCAAAGGCCAGTCAAATCATCGCCCGTTACAATGGCTACGTCACCGATTTTGTAGGCGATGAGATTATCTATTACTTCAAAGACGACGACCACGTGAATTCAGCGGCGATAGCAGCCGCGGCGATTCGGGACATCCACGAGGTTGCATCGGAAATCCATCTCAAGACAAGCGTTCAAGACGAGTACGCCTTCACGGTGAAGTCCGCGATGGCCTGCGGAAGTCTTCGGTTCGGTCCCCACGTCAACGGCTTTTCACTCTCCGGTGGAGCCTTTGTGGAAACCGTTCGAATTCTGTCTCAAGTCGACGAGAAGTCTGAAAATTCCGTATATCTTCCTGCTCGACTGGCGTCTCGAATTCAAGACATCGGAGAAACCGAAGTAAAGAAGACCGTCGCTCTTAAAGGATTGCCAGGCGTGACCGAGCTTCATAGAGTCAGTCAATTCTATAAGCTGAATGAGACGCTCTCCCTGCCAGATCGATCTGGCCTTGACCAGGTGAATTACTTTAGAAGCCCTCAGGCTGTCCGTCACATGCTGGAATTCGCTTCGAAATCACCTCGAGATCTTGCAATGCCAATATTGAAGTCCTTAAGCCTCGTTTTTCGGCCATTCGGCGAGTCGGACGTTCTACACAGCTATCTTTCCATGGTCGAAAATATTGAGGCTAGAATCGATATCGATTCGGTCTTGCTGAGTTATTCGATTACTCTTTCAAGAACTCTGATTTCTTCTGAACTCTATCAAGACCCGCTTAAGAACTTCCTGAAAAGATGCCTTCGTTCTACCGATCGGAGAACAGTGGCGAACGCGGTTGAGGCCCTGATTCATTTTGAGCCAAATCAACAGAGCGAAAATCTCGCACGCCTTTTAAAACACCCGGACAATCGAGTCGTCGCAAATACTCTCATCAAGATCGGAATGCTGGATATGGGACGTGAAGTCGTTTCCGGCCTCGTGATATTACTGCAATCGAGCGATGCTCGCTTTGTAGCGAGCGGTGCTTATGCCGTGGGGGTTCTGATCAGCTATCATCGCACCGTGAATCCGCTATTCGCGGAAACGCATGACGGATTTCGACTCCTCATCCAGAAGGTCGCGGCTCTGTCTCATCATCCGGATCCGATGGTCCGTCGGCAATCGTCTATTGCTCTAGAAAAAACGACTCCTGCTCGTCAAGCCGCATAGCTCCCTAAGCGACCTGTGGCATCGCCTCCGATCGGAGTGGAAGCTCCACTGTGAAGCGAGAGCCTTTTCCAATTTCGCTTTCCACCCGAATAGTGCCTCCATGCATCGTGACGATTTCTTTCACGATGTAAAGTCCGAGTCCGAGCCCACTGATGCTCTCCGATGCGGCTGCTCTTTCAAATCTCTGAAATATCCGTTTTTGATCTTGTGGGCTGATTCCCACGCCTTGGTCTTCGACGATCAGTCGCACCTTTCCTTTGTCAGCTTTTACCCTAATCACTACTGGATTTTTTCTGCCATACTTCAAGGCGTTGCTAACGAGATTAATGACGATTTGCTCGATTCGATTTCGATCCCAGACTCCTCGAATCTCGGCTGGGGTGTCTATTTTTATAGCGATATCTTTATAGGCGGGGTTCGAGCGAAAGTGATCGACGACATCATACACGACTTCAGAAAAATTAACTTCGCCAAGATGAAGCGAGAGCTTTCCGGACCTAATGCGCGAAACGTCTAACATGTCATTAATCAATCGGTTGATTCGATTGATTTCCTTATCTGCGTCCATTACGAGTTCACGAACCTTTTGCGCACGCAAGGCTTCGAAATCGCCTTTTTCGAAAAGTATCCGAATTGCTCCGGCTTGAAGTTTGAGCGAAGTCAGAGGAGTTTTGAGTTCATGACTGCAAATCGATAAGAAGGTGTCTCGAGCGCGGACCGCCTCTTCGAGCTCCCACTTCTTTCGCTCTGCCTCGATACGTGCCGCCTGTTCGTAGACTAATCTGAGTCTTTGTTCTTCTATCCGTTTTTTCTCTGTCACGTCTTCAGCAATAGCCAAAATGAACGCAGCATTTCCCAATCGATCGTAGAGTGGGACTTTTTTAATCGCGTAAACTCGATCACCCAAGCGGGGATCGGGGATGACTTCTTCGAATTCCATCACGATGCGAGACCTTAGGGCCTGTCGGTCTGCCTTTGTTAGTCGTTCCGCTGCCTCTTTCGAGAAGAGATCAAATGAAGTCTTGCCGATGTAATCAATATCCTGACTCGCTCCTAAGCGCGCCAACTTGTTCAGACGGACGATTTCTAGCTTTTCCGCGCTCTTCACATAAATAGGCATCGGAATATTATCGATCAACGAGTCCAGAAATTTTCTCGATTCTTCAAGTTCGAAAACAGTCTTTCGAAGATCTCGATTTGCTCTCGTTAATTCCGAGGTTCTTAGCTCAACCTCCTTCTCGAGTCGATCAGACGCTTTTTTTTCGCTACTGAGCGCCGACTTAAGGGCCGAGCCCAGCCATACTGCCCCAAGCGCCAAAGCGACATAAATTGCCAACCAAACTCTATCGATCTCTTCTGCGATGTAGAAAACTCCACGAGGATTTAAGAAGTAAAGAATCGCGAGCGTTGTTATTGTCAACGATAAGAGACCTGAAAAAAAACCTCCAACGACAGCACTAATAAAGACCGCTGCCAATGGCAGCATGGTGTGCGTTTTACCATCGACTGAAAAGGACCAGAAAGTCTCTGACGCCCAAATGCCGGCGGCACTCATTATGACAGCGAATCCACACGACAGCCATAAGGGATAATCCCTCGCAATAATGGGCATCAATGAGGAGTTCTTTAGAAAGCGAAACATTAAAATCGGCTCGGTCGTTTTTTGGCGTACTACCCCTTTTCTTCCTGCAACCCTTCAGCCGAAACGGGTCGCTCGGATTAAAAACGAGGTCTCTTCACGTCAGTAGTCCGCCAATCGACCTACTAGTGTGCCGCTTCGGGCACCTGCTCACCGAGCACCTCAAGAGCCTCATCGAGCTCTTTCTGATGCTTTTGACTCTCGATTTTGCTCGCCAAGCTATAAGCACAAGGCACAACGAAAAGCGTCAAAAACGTAGAAACTAGAACTCCGCCTATGACGGTGATTGCCATCGGTCTCATCACCTCGGAGCCAGCGCCCAATGCCATGGCTCCTGGAATGGCGCCCGTGATCGTAGCGATCGAGGTCATCAAGATCGGTCGAAGTCGCACAGGGCACGCATCGATCAATGCCTCGTAAACACCTAAACCTTCCTGTCGCTTGTGATTGGTAAATTCAACAAGAAGAATAGAATTCTTTTTGACGATTCCCATCAGCAAGAGAATCCCGATCAAGCTATAGATGTTCATCGACGTATCGGTCAATCGCATCGCCCACAACGCTCCGGTCAAGCTGAAAGGTAACGCAAGAAGAATGATCGCCGGATGCACGAAGCTGTTGAACTGGCTCGCAAGAACCATATAGGCGACGAAAATGCCCAGGATCAAGGCGCCGATCAGGCTATTGAACGAGTCATTGAACGCTTGAGAGCTCCCGGAAATCGCCACGTGATAACCTTCAGGCAGCATTTCCTTGGCGAGCTTATTTACGTAATCTATGACTTCAGACTGCGATTTCCCGGAAGAGAAATTTCCGAAAATACTGATACCTCGCTCGCGATTATACCGAGTAATCGTCAACAACGAGCTGCCTTGCTTCATCTCCACGATCTCCTTGAGAGAAACAAGCTCACCGTGGACGTTTCGTACCCAGATCTTATCGATATCGGTTGGCCCCTGATTAGTATCAGGCATCAATTTGATTTGGATATCGTCACGATGTCCTGCTGCATCCGTATACTTGTTCGGAAGCAGCTTCATGCCACCCACCATTGCGGCGACATGACTTGAAATCGTCGTGACGGGAACGCCTCGTGCGGCAGCCTTGGCTCGATCCGGCAAGATTTCCGTCTCCGGCATGTTCGGATTGTAGTCGCTATCGACGTCGGCCATATAGCCGGATTCGCTCAAGCGCTTGCGCATAGCGATCGAGAGCTCCGCCAACTTTGCCCAATCCGGGCCTTGAAGCTGGAACTCGATCGGGTAGCCCCGTTGCGCGCTAAAGCCCGTCAATGACAGATCCAAAATCGCCGCGCGCTGCACGCCGGGGACCTTCGCAAGCTCCGTTCGCATGAACTGCATGAATTCTTGCTGCGTCGGGCGTTTTTTGAACGGAGCCACGACAGGGCGCTCTCCCGGATCCTTCAAAGTCACGAAAGTGATGCCTTGATTGACCAAGCCGCCACCGAAGCCCCCCACTGCGACGTAATATTTTTCGATTTCAGGGCGAGATTTATAAAATTTCTCGGCTTCGTGAAAAACACTATCCGTAAAGGCGATGGAAGAACCCATCTTCGTGTAGAGAGTGACCAGAAAACGGCTCTGGTCCTGAGGCGGGATAAATTCTTTTCGAAGCGATCCAATCGTAACGAGTGAAAGCACAAACAGCGCGGTCGAGACTCCCAAGACGGTCCATCGCCAATTCAGGCACCATTTCAAAGATCGGCGATAAAGCTCGGTGAGGCGATCCACTCCATCACTCACCTTCTGAGTGACCTTGTTTCCACCGCCCACTTTCAAAAACTGCGAACAGCGCATCGGTGCGAGCGTCAACGCTTCGAGAAGCGAGATCATCACGGCAACCGACATCGTCACGCCGAATTGGAAAAAGAATTTTCCTACGATTCCGCTCATAAAAACCACTGGAACGAAAATCGCCAAAATCGCGAGTGACGCGGCCACGGCTGCGCCCGTGATTTCGCGCGCGCCTACGATGGCGGCATGAACCCGGCTTTTTCCCATTTCGTTATGGCGCGTGATGTTCTCGAGCACCATAATCGCGTCGTCCACCACGATGCCGATCGAAAGCGAAAGCCCCATCAGCGTAAAGCTGTTGATCGTGAACCCCATGGCTCGAAGCACGATGAAAGATCCGATCAAAGAGACCGGAATCGCAAGAATGACGTTAAAAGCCGAGCTCCAAGTACCCAAGAATAGATAACAAACGATCGACGTCAATACGACCGCGATCAAAAGACTCGAAAGCAATTCTTCGACGGATTGCTTGATGAAGACCGTCGTATCAGTCACGATCCCGAGCTTCATCCCTTTAGGAAGAATTTCGCCCAGCTTTTGGATACGGTCTTTGACTGCTTCGCCGATTGCCACGGCGTTGGTTCCGTGCTGCTTGATGATCCCAAGGCCAATGGTGGGTTGGATTCCGTTAAAACGGGAAATACGACGAACTTCGTCAGTCCCCTCAACGCAGCGAGCGACATCTCCGATTTTGATCCGAGCGTAATTGGGATGACCGGAACGAGCCGGGATATAAAGATTATTGCACTCTTCCGCATCCTTGAACTCGGATCGAACGCGAACATAAGTTTCTGAGTTTTGAGAGTCTTGATATCCGGTGGGAGAGAGTTGATGCTCATTATTGACTGCGTAAATAATGTCATCCGCAGTGATCTCACGTTTGCGCATCTCCGCGTTATTCAGCCAAATGCGCATTTGTGGATCGACAAAGCCCCCCATGGTGACGTCGCCCACGCCTGGGATGGTGGTAATGCGGTCCTTTAAGTGATCGCGAACGAAAAGCGCAAGATCTCGCAGGCTCCCGCCTTCGCTATACGCTGCGGTCCAGAGGATCGGTTGATCGCTGGGATTGGTTTTCGTGATGATAGGAGGGTCGATCGTTTGAGGAAGATTTTTTTGGGCCTGCGAAACTTTGGTTTGAACCTGTTGAAGGGCGACATTGACGTCTTGACTCAATCCGAATTGAATCGTGATTTGAGACATCCCTTGTTGAGATGTCGATTGCACGAGCTGAATTCCATCAACACTCATAACCGCGTTTTCGATCGGGTCCGCCACCGCGGATTCCATGACGTCGGGTGAAGCTCCAGCCCACGTCACTTGAATCGTCACTACTGGAAAATCGACATCGGGAAGCTGGCTGATTCCCATCGACGAGTACGAAATTGCGCCAAAGACGAGAAGTCCCGCCATCAGCATCCACGCGAAAACCGGCTTTTTGATGGAAATATCAGAGAGTGTCATGTCACACCTTCGGTCATGTTGTTTTGGATTGAAGAGAAGGAAGATAATTCAGAAACAGAACGCCGGCGCCTGCGCAAATGGCGCCACCTATCGCGATGGTAACCGGCGCGCCCAACGGTTTTGCAAGCAGTCCACCGATCAACGCTCCCAAGGGGGTCATTCCAAGGAACATCATCAAGTAAACGGCCATGACTCGACCTCGTAGGCGGTCCGGCACGATCGATTGAATGAGCGTATTAGAAGAAGCCATCTGCACCATCAGAAAAAATCCAACTGGAACTAAAAGCACGGCAGATAACCAGAACAGCTTCGATTCCGCGAAAGCGACCAGGCTCAGGCCTCCCGCAATGCATGAAACCGCGATCCAGTGCCCGAGATCGCTCATTTCTTGCTTTACTGCGAATGCGAGCGCACCAACGAGTGCGCCAGCGCCTGACATCCCCATGAGAATGCCCATGCCTCGGGACCCTCCCTTGAGAACATCATCGGCGAATATCGGCATAAACGTAGTATAGGGCATTCCTAAGAGGCTGACTACGCCAAGAAGAATTAAAACTGAGCGAATCCGCGGCGTCTGACCGATAAAACGAAATCCCTCGGCTATATGATCCCAAGGAGAAGAGGTCGGTCTCGCCATTTCTTTTTTGGGCAGCTTCATCATGAAAAGCCCGATCACAACAGCGATGTAGCTGATTGCATTGGCAAAAAAGCACCATCCTTCTCCCACGACGGCGACAAGAGCTCCGGCGATCGCCGGACCGATTACACGCGCGCCATTGAACATCGAGGAATTAAGCCCGATGGCGTTGATCATGTCTTCTCGACCAACCAGCTCGACGACAAAAGCCTGGCGGGCCGGCATATCAAAAGCGTTTACGATTCCAAGAAGAGCGGAAAGCACTAGAATTTGCCAAACGTGGATCGCGCCCAGAAGCGTCAGCGATGCCAGAACAAAGGCTAAAAGCATTGAGCTGATTTGAGTAAAAAGCAAAACTCTTTGAAGATGAAGGCGATCAGCAACAACGCCGCCGACGGGAGCCAGGAGAAATCCTGGAATCTGGCCTGCAAATCCTGCGACTCCAAGAAGCAGCGCCGAATGCGAGAGCCGGTAGATCAACCAAGACTGAGCCACCATCTGCATCCATGTTCCGATCAATGAAATGAGCTGACCACCGAAAAACAACCGGTAGTTACGATGTCTCAGCGATCGGAACATTGACCGTAGATGCCGGCCCCCGTACATGCGAAATCACACTTTCTTGATAAACTCGAGCGCCCAACGAACTCCGAAACCCGTGAACATCGACTCCACGTGAGCGAGACCGTCGCCGTTTTCAGCGGCCGAGAGATCGATGTGAACCCAAGGTGTGCCTTCTTCAACGAACTTAGAAAGAAAACAAGCGGCCATGATATGATCAGGCCCACCCTTGACCAACTGAAGCGTGTCAGCGATCTTGGACTCCAGAGCTTTTGCGAAACTCGAGTCGATCGGAAACGTCCATACTCGCTCGCCGCTTTTCACGCCCGCTTCTTTGATGACATCATGAAGCTGGTCGCGGTTTGTAAATCCTGCCGAATATTTAGTACCGATCGCTCGCACCGCAGAACCAGTCAGCGTCGCAAAATCTACCAAGCAATCTGGCTTATCGCGCGAAGCAAGAGTCAAAGTATCGGCAAGAACCATGCGGCCTTCGGCGTCGGTATTGATGACTTCGATACTGGTGCCATTGAGCGCGGTAACAACTTCGTCCGCCTTATACGCTTTAGGGGAAATATGATTTTCAGTGATCGCAAGGAAGGCCTTCATCTTATATGGAAGACCCATACGAACGGCGACAATCATGCTTGCAAGCGCCACTGCGGATCCTTGCATATCGCCTTTCATCGTGATCATCATGCCGCCCGTCTTGATATCATAGCCGCCTGTATCAAAACACATCCCCTTGCCTGCAAAGTGAATCGTCTTTTTCGCTTTGCCCTTGGGTGAAAAGCTCAGTTCGTAAATGCCGCCAGCTGATTCGGGATTGCCTTGGTCAACCGCGGTAAAGGCTCCTGCGCCCATTTTCTTGAGTTCTTGTCTGGAATGAAATTTTACGGAAATTCCGTTCTCTTTACAGAGTTTGCGGATATGCTCACCATACGTTTCCGGGTTAAGAACATTGGGCGGAAGCGTCGCCAGATAGCGCGCGATATTAGTTCCATCCGCGGTGACAAGGCCATGTTCAAACTGATCCAAGCACTTTTTGCTTTCGCACACCAGCTCGACTTGCTTCAGCAACCAAGGCTTTACATCTTTTTCGCGTTTGCCAAAAACCGGCATCATGAAAGTCTTTGCTGAAATCGCGGCACCCAAAGCATCGGCACAGGCTTGCTCGTGCTCTTCGCACAGAAAGATCAAACGCAAAGAAGTCATGGACGAGTGAAGAACCTGCTTCACCGTATCGCGAGCAAAACCGAGCAGCGAATACGTATCCATTGAGCTTGGCAACACAGCGATCCAAAGATCTTCCTCATTTTCAGAGCGCCCCGGAACACTGAAGAGCGAACCCGCCTTTACAAGATCTTTCAAGCGGCCCATCGCCGCTTCGATGCGTTCGCGCACTTGATTCGGCATCTGAGTCATCCATTTGCCTTTTTTAAGATCCGCGTCAGAAAGAGTCACAACGGAAGGAGTCAAAAAAAGATCCGAGATTTTGGAAAGACGGGCAACGGAAACATATTGAGTGCGCATTCCCCATCTTTAGCACCGAATGCCGCGATAGCCTAGGCATAGCTTCTGCAAATTTGCCGGCCGAACTATGCAAAACTCTAAACACGTCTCGGTGGCAATCATTGGCGCTGGTCCGGCAGGTTTGACCGCAGCATATCTTCTTTCCAAAGAGGGGGTGCGCGTTACCGTGCTGGAAGCTGATCCCCATTATGTAGGCGGCATCTCGAAAACGGTTAAACACGATGGATTTCACTTTGATATCGGAGGGCACCGCTTCTTTTCAAAGTCGCAAGAAGTCGAAGCTTTCTGGAGCGAAATTTTGCCCAATGACATGCTCGAACGTCCGCGCTCGTCACGTATTTACTATCGAAACCAGTTTTTCTGCTACCCTCTTAAGCCGCTTGAAGCGCTTTGGAAGCTCGGAATTTTCGAATCGATTCTCTGCGTGCTTTCCTATTTCAAGGCATGCCTATTTCCGCACAAAAAGCCCAAGTCGTTTCAAGACTGGGTCACCAACCAATTTGGTGCGCGACTCTTTAGGATTTTCTTTAAAACCTATACTGAAAAAGTCTGGGGAATGGACTGCCGCGATATCTCAGCCGATTGGGCTGCGCAGCGAATCAAAGGACTATCGCTGATGTCCGCGGCAAAATCCGCATTTCAATCCGCTAAACCAAAGTCCCGCGACGAGGTGATCAAGACTTTGATCAACACCTTCCGCTATCCCCGCAAAGGCCCTGGCATGATGTGGGAAGTCTGCGCGAAGAAAGTCGCAGAAATGGGCGGCATCATCCTAAAGGGACGGAAAGCCTCTTCGTTGAACTGGAACGAAGAATCACGATCATGGACGGTGCAGACAACATCGCCAAACGGCACTGCAAACGCAGAGGTCATCGAGGCCGATCATGTGATTTCTTCCGCTCCGATCCGCGAGCTGATTCCTTCGATCGAGCCCGCACTTTCGCCCCAAACAGTAAATTCCGCGGAGTCACCCGGAACTACCGAATTCCCAACGGTGGCTTTATATCTCACGGGTGTGGATGCTTTTTTGCAAAAAATGGTATCAT
>CAZCBS010000044.1:0-17674 GCA_964496965.1 uncultured Bacteriovoracaceae bacterium | reverse complement strand
ATAAATATTGGGACATGGATAAGGCGATTGAAAACGCCTTAAGCACTTTTGAAACATTAAGAGCGCGCAGGAGCCACTCATGAAGGATCTGATCGTCATCATGCCGGTTTATAACGAGGAAGAGGCCATCGGGGCCGTCCTCGAAAAATGGGCAACCGCGCTCTCCGCGCTGAAAATCGATTTTGAGATCCATGCCTACAACGATGGCTCTAAAGATGGCACCGCCGCCATTCTTAAGACAGTGAGTGAAAAAGACTCACGCATCGTCGCTCATAACAAGCCCAATAGCGGTCACGGTCCTACGATCCTCATGGGCTATCGTCAGTCCGCTCAAAAAGCGCGTTGGCTTTTTCAAATCGATAGCGATGACGAAATGGGCCCGGAAAACTTTGAAGCTCTCTGGAAAGTTCGTGAAAACCACGACTTTTTGATCGGAAAACGAGATGGCTACGTCCAACCGTTGCCGCGAAAACTGATTTCGGCGATCTCGCGAATGACCGTTTGGGCTTGCTTCGGCAAAAGCGTCTGGGACGTGAATGCGCCTTATCGCCTGATGCGAGCGATGACCTTTTCACCGCTCTACGATGCGATTCCAGACGACACCTTCGCGCCGAATCTGATCATTTCAGGTTGGGTGGGGCTCTGCGAGCTTCGTACCTTTGAAACGCCAGTCCCGCGCCAAGAACGCCAGACGGGCGAGGTTTCGATCAAAAAATGGAAACTGTTCAAAGCCGCATGTCGATCGTTCTGGCAGACTTTCGCATTCCGCGTGACGGGTCAAGCGCCCGCCCTGAAATTGATCCGATCAGAATGATTCAGCTCTTCACCCTTTTTGGATTATTTCTGCTGGTCTTGGCGGGGCAGTTTTTTTTCGTTCCCGTCGCGCCCTCGATTCTCAATAGCGATTTCGCGGCATTTCATCTCAACACCGAAGAGCTGCTTCGCGGTCACTTGAGTTTCTTCATGCTCCGGCAAAGCTACGGCGGAACCCTTGCGGTCAATCTTCTGCGGCTGATTTTTTTGAAGCTCGCTTGGTTACTCGGTTTTGGGACGACGCCAGCTTCCGAGCTCACGCTTTTAAGCGTGTTTTCGTTCATCGTCATTCCGTTTCTCTTGAGCACAGCGGTTTTCTTTTCGCTTAAGCCAATCGTCCGAACAAGCTCTGCTTGGGTCGTGGCGGCCAGCGTAGCGCTGGGCTGGAATTTCCTTCTTCGCGACCTTTACTGCAACGATTACTACGTATCGTATGTCGTCATGGGGCTTTTTCTTCTCTCCCTTCGAGGAAGCAGCATCCATCCGGTTCGAGATCTGGAAAAGAAAAAAGTCGCTCTCGCGGCATTCATCACCGGATATGGCATCTACAGCTGTCGTGCCTTCATGGTGATTGCAGTCGCATTTTGGACGCCTTGGAAGCTTTTACCGACCTATTTTTCAGACATGAAGCGACATCCGGGCCGCATCTCGAGCCTCTTGAGAAGCCTTGGACTCTTTCTGCTCGGGCTTCGCGCCTACTTGTTTTTCTTTGGCGAAAATCTCGGGGTTTTGGCCGGTCATTCGGTCAAAGTGCTCGGAATGCCCAATCTCAAATTCGCGTTGATTTGTTTCGCCGCGCTTTTCGTCCTGACTTACTATCGCACATTCGATCTAAAGACGTGGTCTCGATCGATCGGAACTTTCCTCTCTGGCGCGATCTTGGGCTTTTCTCCAGAGCTCCTGCATCACGTCTTAAAAAAAGAGACCGGAATCCTCAATCCGACCTTCACTCATGACTTTCCCGGAATGATGCGCATTTTGACTCAGTTTCCAGACGCGCTGAAAACTCTGGTATCGGCCAATCCAGAGAAACTCGATTCCGCGCTTTTCGTCTTGATGGTTTTAACGGCGATTTGGACTTTGGCTCGTCTTTCAAAAAATCGAATCGACCTTCAGACTATTCTCGCAAGCCTAGCGTTTGGAACCCTGGCATTTGTCACCATTCGCACTTACGAAGGCCCTGCTCCTGTCCGCTATCTTTTTCCGATCCTTCCGGCGCTTTGGTTTGGAATGGCCCTGCTTTTAGATCATTCCAAGCCTAAAATGCGGGTTGCCTGGACTCTTTTGATTTTAGGAATTCTTGCGCCACTCCAAATCTGGGCGCGGCAAAGCTGGGCGCGACAGCTTTCGGACATCGGCGCAGCGGGGACGATTTCCTCCGTCGTTGACTCGTTTCGAGACGTGCATGTCTCAGTGGTCGTGACCGACAGCTATCTCAACACCAATCAATTTACCGCCGCCTCAAGAAATAACCCGATTTTCATTGGTCCTCAACCATGGATCGAAGGCGTCGACGGTTCGAAAAACCTAGATACTTCTCTCGAGATCGGATTTTTCAGTCAAATCGATCAAAGTACCGAGAATCCGATTTCATTGCGCGGCAAGGCCTACACCTTGAAGTTTTTAAAGCGAATGGGCGATTACCGACTTTATTTAGCGCACCGAACTGAATTTCTTTAAAACAGTCCACCATTCAAACGGGAACTCTTGATCGCGCGGAATCGAGCTCAGATCCATCGCATCACAACGTTTCATGGATACGATTTCGTAGGGGGGCTGCACATCCGCGGGCCATTGCCCGCTTCGGCCTAAGTATTGAAACGTCGGTGGCGAAGGACAAACCCGGTCCAAGACCAAATAGTTATGAAGCTGGCCTGAGGCTTCATAACAGTTTGAAAAAATCTTGAGCCCAGGAGTACGGCTCGCGTCCTCACAAGCCATTCGAGCAACGAGTTTCGCTTCTTCGTGCATCTGATTGATGTTTCTGCTTCCATTCAACGTAGCGACGAACAGAAATGAGATCATTCCTACGACCAGGGCCGACTCGATCGCGTCGGCCGTCGTTCTCCAAAGCGCCGCAAGAATCATCGCCCATCCGAATGGAATCGGAATATGCAAATAGTACCACGAATCAAACGGTCCCCACCAAGCGAGGATCAGTGTGTACGGCACCGCGATCGAAAGACCGGCAAAAAGCAGTGCTCGCTCCGAACGCGAGAAAGGCTGGCTTCTAGTTTTCCAAAGCGAGTAACCGACAAGCAAGATCGCGGGCAGGAAGTTCTTCAAAAGAGGTGCGAAGAAAGCCGTGAAAAACGTCGCAAACCCGTGCGCCCCGAGTCCTGCTTGCGAGGTATAAAGCTGTGGCAACGAACGAACGTAGATGACAAAAGCGAGGGCGCAAACACCCATTGCACCGATGGGAAGAAGTTTTTTTAGCCAAGTACTCAAGCGGTCAGCTTGAGCTCCCTGCAAAACCTCAAACGAAAGAAATGGCAGCAAGAGAACAAAGAAAGTTTCTTTCGAAAAAAACGAAGCCACAAAAAATGGAACCGCAAGCCAGCGACGACTACCGAAATAGAGCACCATCCCAATCAAAAGAAAAGTAGTCGCCAAAGACTCAGCCGCCGTGGAATAAAAAATCCAATCCTTCATCGAAAGACTCGCAGCGGCGAGCAAGAGCGCAAAAAAAGTTCGCGCCAAGCTCTGAGTCGCCCTCTGAACTAAAGCCCCAAAAGCCGAAAGGGCCACAAGAGCAAGCCCAAGCTGGAAAACATGAAATGCTCGAGGAGTGACTGGAAGATAGCCGTAACGGATGACACGAGCCAAGGCATCGAGCGGTCTGAAACGCCCGACCTGCATAATATTATGCATGAACTCTTTTGCGGCTCGAATCGGCTCAAATCCTGGCTTTCCCCAGTCCAAAGCAAATGCATAATCATCCATCAGCGCCCAGTGCTGAGGCGCGAGAACGAAAAAATAAACATAGGTCAAAATCACCGCCAGAACCGCCGAGAAGAGCACGCCTTCCAATCCCGTCAGCTTGCCGAAAGTCGCTCGTAAAGTTTTCATCGTCATTTTCAGTCCGTCAATTTCGCTAGCGACTCAACTGGCCGCGCCTTGAGTAGGGATACTGCCCCCGTTTGATGAAGCCGATAAAAGCGCTCAATCCCCGCATCCACCCCGAGCGAAACTCGTGGAAACTCACGCGTGAACTTCTCCACCGAAAGCATCATATTTCGGGAACGATAAGTCGGAAGACTCGCCACGGAACTTCGGCGGACGTTCTGATCGCTCAATCCAAACTTTTGAAGAAGCCTCAATCCAAAATCGAGCTTGGATAGCCCGTCAGACCCAGCAACGTGATAAACGCCTTGTGCGCCCGCCCCCATCAATTCGGCCATCGCATCCAAAAGATCTTGAACCAGGATCGGGGTGTAAAGAACATCTTCAAAAAGCGGGATTTCCTCGCCTCGCGCGGCCCGCTGCAAAATCCATTCGCCAAAGCTGAGTTTGGATTGCGCGTTCCAACCGTAGATATTGGTTCGAACAACCAGATTGCGAGAATCCGTCTCTAGCGTGACATGCTCAGCTTCAAGCTTGGTTCGGGCATAAACGCTTCGAGGAGTAGCGGGATCGGTTTCCGTGAATTTTCGCTCGTCCCCTGCTTTTCCATCAAAGAAGGAGTCAGTGGAAACATAGAGCATCCGAGCCTCGATCTCGCGGGCCGCTTCGGCGAGAGTTCGAGTCGACTCCACATGAATCGCTTCCGCAAGCTTCACGTCGCGTTCGCAAAGATCGATATTCGTCAAAGCAGCGGCATGCACGATCCAATCCGGCTTGAATTGAAAAACCGCTCGGCGCGCGACCTCTCGATCGCAAAGATCGACCTGCATCAGCTCGATGCTAGGAAGCCGCTCGCGAAAATACCAAAGCGGATGTGAATGAAACACGCCCGCCACCTGAAAACGCTTGGACCATTCCAACAAAGCATTTGCGCCCAAAAGTCCGCTCGCTCCGGTGAAAAGAACTTTCGTTTGCGATGAACTCATCCTCTTTTACCTTGAATCCCCATAGAGACGAGCAAACTCACCGCCTGAGCCCATCAGTTCGCTAAAACTTCCCGTTTCAAAGACGCGCCCGTTTCTTAATACGACGATATGATCCGCAACGCGAACCGAGGTCAGTCGATGCGCCACGATCAAAACCGTCTTTTCGCCCGAGACGCCGGAGAGCGTCTGCTGAATATTCATCTCGCTCGCATTATCCAATGCGCTCGTAGCCTCATCGAGCACCAAAAGCTCAGGCGATCCGAGCATGGCGCGCGAAATCGCGACCCGCTGCTGCTGGCCACCGGAAATTTTCAAGCCACGATCCCCGACCTGAGTTTCATATCCCAAAGGCAGCTTGCGAATAAATCCGTCCGCATCCGCCAACCGCGTCGCGCTTTGGAGCTCGTCATCGCTACAAGGACGTCCCAGCGAGATATTGTTTCGAACGGAGCCATTGAAGATAAAGAAATCCTGGCCCACGTAGCCGATGAGCTTCAGCCAGCTCTGTGGATCAAACGTCGAAAGATCTTGGCCATCGACGGAGATTCGGCCTGAGCTCGGGTTTAAAAGTCCCAGCAGAAGATTGATGACTGTGGTTTTTCCCGCGCCGGAAGCGCCTACGATTGCCGTCGTTTTTCCGCGCGGAATGACGAGATTCACCTGATGCAAAATCTCGTTGCCGGCATGTTGGTATGAAACGTTCTCCAGTCGGATTTCTTTTTGGATCCCGGAAATCTGAGCAAGAGGCGCCGTCGGCACCTGCACGGGTTCCTCATCTTGCGTCAGCTGGAGAAGCTCATAGACACTTTCAGACTCCGCCACCGCTCCAATGTACTGAACGCGAAGCCGGCTAAAGTTCACAACGGATGGAATGAGACGAAGAAACGCGAAAAGAAAAACCGCGACGAAAGGCAGAAACAACTTAATCATCTCAGGAACCCAGGCCGTGACTCCAACCAAAAGCGCACAGCACCCCACCACTCCGCCCGTCTCAAATGTCCGTCCTGAAAGCGCGAGCCAAAAAGCTTCGTGGATGTGAAGGTCGCAATACTTCTGCGCGGCTCCACTAAAGAGATCCCGCCATCGCCCCATCGCCCGGAAAACTCGGAGATGTTTGATGCCCGAAAGAAACTCAGTCAGAACCACACTTTGTTCTTTTCCAGCTTCCATTCGCCGATGACCGGCCTGATGAAGCACTCTTCGGCTGACCATCGAGCTCAAAACCGAAAACGTCCCACCCATCACAAGAACTGCGAGCGTCACCTTGAGCTGAACCAAAGCCAAAAGCGCGATCATTCCCACGAAACGGAAAACTTCAACCATCGCCTGAAGTCCAGAAAGAATCAGAAGCCCCGGCTTATGCGGAGCGCTCAAACATTGATAAGTCAGTGAACCGATTTTTTGGTCCAGAAAAAAAGTGTAAGGCGCCTTCATGAAGCGATTGAACATTCGCTCTTTCAAATCCACCACAAGGCCGGATGAAATCTTGGCCGCCTGGACTTCGACCAGAAATCCCAAAACGCTTTTCAGGATAAATGCTGTCGCCAGCAACAACGAGGCCTGAATGACTGGATGCCCTCCCGGGAGGCGTGAGGTGAGCCAATTCACCATCACTAAAGTCTTTGAAACCTGGGCATTCGCGCCCGGGTTTGCAGCCATTGCTCCTGAACCTTCAGTCAGCGCCTGCGAACGCGGATAGAGGGCAGCGACAACGAGTGCTTCGTTTGCCGCCATGATGAAGTTCAGGCCAAAGAGAAAAGACAGGCGGCCCTTTCGCCCTTGGCAAAAGTAACGAAGCATCGGAAGTGTCGAAGCAGACTTTGAAGACATGTTTTCCCGAACGTTACTCGAACCGCCATAAAGACGCAACGCAGCTCTTGACTCGATCGCTCGTATTCTCCTAATCTGATCGCCAATGACTCAATCTCGTCGCGCCTCCGTCGCAGTCCTGATGCCGACTCTTAATCGGCCTGGCAATCTCAAGAACTTCCTGGATTCCCTGGTCAAGCAGACGGTTTTGCCGGAACGGATGGTGGTGATCGATCAAAGCGACGACGATCGCACGCGAGAATTGTTCGAAAACTACCCTCTCGACTCGATTGAAAAGGTCTATGTCCGTCAAACTGAGAAGTCTTTGATCAAAGCCCGCAATAACGGACTTGATCACTCCGGAAGCTCGGAATTCCTCTGTTTCTTTGACGACGACATCATTCTCCTGCCCAACTATTTTGAGATTATTTTAGGCCATTTTGAGCGCGACACCTCCAAGAAGTACGCAGGTGGAATGGGCACGATGCAAGGTCCCTTTCCCGATGACCCTCTGACTTTCCGAATTTTCCGTCATTCTCATCATGGCGACGGTAAGTTCATGGCCAGCAAAGTGGCCACCTGGCCTTGGAAGCGGAATGAGTTCACCGAAGTCGAATTTCTTTCAGGCGGCCTGACTTTTTATCGCTCGGAGATCATCAAAAAGTTCCGCTGGGACGACCGTCTGATTGGCTACGGCCATGGCGATGATGTGGACGTCTCTTATCGTCTTTCGCGGCAGTACAAGATGTTCTACGAGCCCGCCGCCGTTTGCATTCACAATCACGTCTCCTCAGGACGGGACAACAAACGCAAGCATCGCCAGCAATGGTTGCAGAATATGTATTATCTCCACCAGAAGAACGGCGGCTTCACGTTTCAAAGCCGTCTTGCCTACGCTTGGTTCGTGCTGGGATATTTCGTGTTTGATTTTCTTTCCCGAAGTTATAGCGGCGTCACCGGCGATCTCATCGGCACTTACAAAGTACTGACCGGAAAAATCGATTCCGTCGCGGGCTATCAAGAGTTTTGTCAGGAGCAGAAACGCAAGTGAGCGTCATAACAAGCGTAGCGGGCTTGGCCCGCCTCGACGCCTCTCACGCACCGATTTACGTCGCAGCCTCCGGCGGACTGGGCGATGTGCTGATGGAGATTCCGCTCCTCAGGCGGCTCAAAAAACAAAATCCTGACCGCTCGCTCATCGTCATCGGAACTCATCGCAACGGCGGACTAGGCCTGCTTCGCTATGAAGCGAGCGTCGACCAGATTCTTGAGCTTCCGACTCTCTCAGGTCGAGTTTCGGTCATGGCTTCGATGTTCAAAAAAGCGTTATTAACGCCATCATTTGGGCAAGAGAGCGAAATTTATATTCCTGTTTATTCGCTCGATTCGGAGACTTTCTGGTTTCTCTCTTTTATGAAAAAGCTCGGAAAGCTCGGGCGCGTGACCGCTCAATTTGAGCGCGATCCGGAAAGCTCCGCTCGCCGCCTGCCTGATCATCTCGTCGCATACGATCCCGCGCTTCATGATATCGAAAATCACTTTCGCCTCGGCCCGTGGAGCGAGCCTTGTCGACTGGAAGAAAGAGTCTGCGATCCTTCGCGATTACCGCCCCTCCTCTTAGACGGGCCCTTGGAAATTCTTCAGGGGAAAAAGTTCTGGCTCTTTCAAGCAGGAGCAGGCCGCGGAACGACCAACAAAATTTTGAAGCCCGAAGATCTTGCGTTTCTCATCACGCACTTTAGCGAAAAATATCCGGACATCACACCCGTTTTGATCGGAGGAAAAAGCGAGCAAGAGGGTGCTCGAGAAGTTTCACACAAACTTCAAGCGACTCATCTCGATTTGACCGGACAAACTTCGATGAGCTCATTGATCCACTTGATTCGCGGTGCAGTTGGAGTGACTTCTTACGACAGTGGCGTGATGCATTTGGCGATCTGGCTTGGAGTTCCAGCTTTTTCGATTTTTGGCCCCACAGATCCTCGCCGAAACGGGCCGCCTTCGAGTGCCCGCTACTCAGTCTATCGCGAGATGTTCGAGGGATGTTTTGATCCTTGCCATATTCCTACGAGAAATGATTGCCCTAATCATTTACGGTGTGTTCGAGGTCCTGATTTAGGGCTTTTAAGTGAAAAGTTAGAAATTTTTAGTCGCCTAAAGACGAAAAAGCGCTAGTAGCCTCGCTGGCCACCAGCGCTTTTTATTCGATCAATGAGGTCCCATACAAATAATTCCAGCCGCCATGTCCGCAAGAGAACCACCACCCCCTGCGCCATTTCGCGTGGCATATTTCAAAGTCGTGGTCGTTCCACCGTTCTCAACAGAGCAGAAACCACCCGGAGTCGCGCCATCTTGTGAAGAGCAAACACACGTCGGTGCGCTCGTAAACGCTCCGTTCGCAATCGTCACTGTGACATAACCCGTGGATGTTCTTGATACGGAACTAACCCAAGTGCCCGACTGACTGGAAATCGATGCCGTTCCATTATTCGCGATGAGAACTCTCTCGACTCGCTCCTGCCCACTTGAGTTGCTTGTCACATTCGGTGAACTGCCAGAAATAGTCATCGCATCCCAATTACCGGAGCTATCGAGACCTTTGAAAGTATTAGTGCTCGCATCAAAAACAATCATACCGATCTGCTTGTCGGAAACCGCAGAAGTGCTAGACACGGACGGTGCAACGAAATCGAAACTTGCAGAATTCACGAGTCCGTAGCCGTACATTGCTTCAGCATTTGCAACGGCACTGCTCATCAAAATCGCGCAAGACAGCAAGTAAGAAATCCTTTTCATACTCATATTCTCCATATTGATGTTTGTTATTGTTTGAACTGCCAGGACAGATTATGATATTATGAATAAAGCCAAAACAAGTGCAATTTATTACTCTAGGTATTTTTTGTCCGATGAATCCCGACAAACTGAGCAGGCTCCTCTCGCACTCGAAAAAAAGCCAAGATCAACACAATATCCGCATAGATCTCCCAAAACTTTCTGAGCACCTAGCGAGCGAGCACCCTGAAGACCTTTTCCTTTGACAGCTCCTAAGCGCATATGAAATGAAATTTTGACTAGGTAAAGCGAAGCCGCGCCGACTTGAAAAAGCGATCATGAACACTAACCAAAGCTTTGATCAGAAAACCGGAAGAACGAAATTTTTTGACGTGATGGATCAGGAGCTCCAAAAGCTGATCGATCCATCCACTCAAATGGTTCGGAGCGAGCTAACGGAAAAAGTCACCTGCCCTGTTTGCCATCAGGATTCCAAGGATCTTGCGTTTCAAAAGCAAGGCTTTTCATTCTGGCGCTGCCATGATTGCCAGCTGATCTATGTTAATCCTCAGCTCAGCGAACTTCGAATCTCGGAACACTATCGCGAAAGCGGAGAAAGTAATCGGGCCTGGATCGATGTTCTGGAATCCGACTCGAACATGGCTTGGCAAGTTCCCTATTTCCAAGACACCCTTCGCTCGCTCGAACGCGCGGGATTTCCCAAAGGGGAAATTCTCGACGTCGGTTGCTCCACCGGACTTTTTCTCGAAGTCTGCCGCAAAGCCGGATATCGCGACCTTCTTGGCATCGAGCTCGATCGCGCCGCTCGAGAAGTCGCCGAACAAAAGCGCTCACTCAAAGTCCTCAACTGTTTTCTCGATAAGGAGAACCTCGGCGTGGACCGTTTTTCGGTAATTACGCTTTTTGGTGTCCTTGAACATTTGGCTAATCCAAAAGCTTTCTTGGCGCGCGCTTACGAAACGCTCAAGCCAGGTGGACTTCTGCTGTGCATCGTGCCCAATCTTCACTCGCTGACCAATATGGTACTTCGAGAGGACGCGCGCACTTTTACCGGAAGAAATCATCTTCAATATTTCTCTCCTCCTTCGCTTCAAAAGATCGTGACGCTTGCCGGATTTGAAGTGAAAGAAATCTCGACTGTTCTTGAAGGCTACGAAGCGCTCTGGAATCGACTTCAATACCGATCTCCTTTTGGAGCGCCGGAAGACGCATTTTTACCGCCTTCGATGAGAGACCTGATTTCTGATCCAGGCCGCCTTGCTACCCTAACCGAATGGATGCATCAAAACCTGCTCGGCCTTCGCGTCAAAGTCATCGCACGGAAGCCGGAATAATGAAGAATGCCTCCACGATCCAAATCGGCTCTCGTAAAGTCGGCCCACAGCATCCGCCCTTTCTAATCGCAGAAGTCGCGCAAAGCCATGACGGCAGCCTCGGACAAGCACATGCATTCATCGATGCCGTAGCTACGACCGGAGTCGATGCGATTAAATTTCAAACTCATATCGCGGAAGCTGAAAGCACTCCCAGTGAACCGTTCCGAGTCAAGTTCAGCCGACAGGACACCACTCGCTACGAATACTGGAAAAGAATGGAATTCACCGCCGAGCAGTGGGCAGGCCTCGCACAACACGCTCGCGAAAAGGGACTGATTTTTCTCAGCTCCCCCTTCTCGATCCAAGCAGTCGAACTGCTCGATCGCTTAGATATGCCCGCTTGGAAAATTGGATCGGGAGAAGTGACAAACTTGCCGATGATCGAGCAGATTTGCAAGAAGTCCGGACCGATCCTCATATCAACGGGTTTAAGCGACATCCATGAGCTCGACTCGACACTTGCCGTCATTCAAGAAGCGGGAAAAGAATTCGCTATTTTCCAATGCACGAGCGAATATCCAAGTCCTCCTGAAAAAGCCGGGCTAAACTTACTCTCAACCTTTGCTGAGCGATGGAGATGCCCGGTAGGATTTTCGGATCATTCCGGAAAGATCTACGCGGGACTTGCGGCAATTACCAGTGGCGCCCATCTATTGGAAGTCCACGTCGCACTCAACAAACAAATGTTCGGCCCCGATGTCTCGTCCTCGCTGAGCGTCGATGACCTTCGAACGCTTGCTGAAGGGACCCGGGAAATTCATCAAATTCTCTCTCATCCCGTCGATAAAAACGCCGCATTTCATTCTCCGAATGTTCAGACAATGCGATCGATCTTTGGAAGAAGCATCTATGCCCAGCAAGATCTTCCTGCGGGATGTAAGCTGGAACTCCAGCATCTTGCATTCAAGAAACCCGGTACCGGACTCCCAGCGCGGGATTATAAATCTCTTTTGGGTAAAACCCTGCGTCGTCAAGTCCGAGCGAACGAACTGATCCTAAAAGAAGATCTGGATTGAAATAGATATGAGTCAGAAGCGCAAAGTCTGTGTTGTTGTCGCGAGTCGAGCCAATTATGGCCGCATCAAAAGCGTTCTCCAGGCCATCAAAGATCATCCTGATCTTCAGCTTCAGCTTGTCGTGAGCGCTTCCGCCCTGCTCTACCGATTTGGCAATGCGATCCAAGTCATCGAGCGAGATGGATTCAAGCCCGACGCGAAAGTTTACATGATCATCGAAGGTGAAAATCCAACGACGATGGCAAAGTCCACGGGTCTTGCTATTGTGGAACTTGCGACGATCTTCGAAAACCTGAATCCCGATATTGTACTCACCGTTGCCGATCGCTTCGAGACTATTGCCACCGCCATCGCCGCCAGTTACATGAATATCCCCGTCGCCCACACTCAAGGGGGTGAAATCACCGGTTCGATCGATGAAAGCGTGCGCCATGCCATTACAAAGCTTGCTCACATCCACTTTCCTGCCACGGCAGAAAGTGCCGAGCGCTTAGGCCGGCTGGGAGAAGAAAACGAGCGCATCTTTTTCGTGGGCTGTCCTTCCATTGACGCCATCGCCGACATTGACCTCAACTTGGACAAAGTCCAGCTTCATGAAAAAGGCACAGGCCCAGCACTGAACTGGAAAGAGAAATATCTGCTCGTGATTCAACATCCGGTGACGACTGAGTACGGACAAGGATTCGAGCAGATCAATGCGACGCTCGGAGCGGTCCACGAACTCGGAATGCAAACCGTTTGGCTCTGGCCAAATGTGGACGCCGGCAGCGACGACGTCTCCAAAGGCCTTCGGGTCTTCCGCGAGAAAAACCCGGACGCCCCAATCCATTTCTTCCGCAATTTCTCGGTCGAGGATTATGCGCGCGTACTCAACAGCGCCAGCTGTATCATCGGAAACTCCAGCAGCGGTCTCCGTGAAGCAGCTTTCCTCGGCGTACCCTGCGTCAACGTAGGAACTCGTCAAACTGGACGTGAGCGCGGTCACAACGTCATGGACGCTAACTACCGCAAGGATGATATCTTGCGTGCAATTCGCGAACAGTTGAAACATGGCCGCTATTCTTCGGATCATCGTTTTGGAAAAGGCCATGCAGGTCGCGAGATCGCCGATGTTCTGTCGCGCGTAAAGACCTCAATTCAAAAGAAGCTTACTTACTGAAGGAGTTGTTTTTCATGAGCTCCCGCCAAGTCGATGTTCTTTACCTTGTGGAACACGCCGCACGCGAGCTGGATATCGCTTGCGTCGTCTCGAATCATCTCCGAACACGGCACGGCCTCAGTGTTCACATCGGCTCGATCGCCGCGGGAATTGAGAACCTCATTCATCGAATCAAACCCAAGCTGATCATCAATCCGTTCTTTTTCTCGACCAAAGATAACGTGATTTTTGATCTGCTTTATCATTATCCAGGCGTGCCATTTTTTTCACTCAACTTTGAACAAGTGCTCTCGGGAACAAATGCGACTTTCTTCCGGCCCAAGGACGACTTCACTCGCACTCGGGTGCAGCACCTCGCGTGGAATGATACCTATCGGGAATTTTTGATCTCATGGGGCGTAGACCCTAAAAACATCTGTGTCACGGGCAATCCTGCGTTCGGATTTTTCCTTCCGCAATATACCGGCAATATGCCCTCCAAAGAGGAGATGGGTAAGCGCTTTGGGCTCAATCCGAAAAAACCGTGGATTTTCTTTCCGATGAATTATGCCTGGGCTTTTCTCACCCAGGAGGAAATCGAAAACAGGATCCGTCGTGGCTACAGTCGCGAAAATGCGCGAATTTACCGAGAGTTCTGCACCGATAGTCTTTCACAAGTATCGAAGTGGTGGCATCGAGGCGCAACATCACTGGATGCCGAGCTGATTATCCGTCCGCGTCCCGCGATTCCAGTCTCCGACTACCTGGCCTTTTTAGGCAAACGCTGGCCTTCAAAACCCGCATCCGTGCATATTCTCAAAGATTTGCGAGTGGCGGATTGGGCACCGGTCTGCGATCGCGCGCTGACGTCTTTTAGCACAAGCATCTTTCAGACATTGCTGGAAAGTAAACCGAGCTGGCTCATGGAGCCCATTGCTTTCCCTGAGTTTTTAAAATGCGAAGTCAACGAGATCGTGCCTGCCCTGAAGTCCGAGGAAGAGTTTCTCAACGCTCTAGCAGGGCCTACTTCGTGGTCCGAGGAAATGAAGATCGCGCGAGAAAAAGTGGTGGATCGATGGTTGCCCAGCGGCGACCCTTTGCAAAATCTCGCGCAAGCCATCGCACAAACGGTGGAAAAAAAGGGCCATTTTCCAGGTACTCGAAGCCTTCCTCAGATCGTGAACTATAAATGGACTCGGACTCAAATGAAGCTCAAAAGAATTGGAAAGCCTGCCGCCCAGGGGCCCAATCGCTCCGAAATGGACCGCTTCACCGAAGCCGACGCCGAGAAAAAAACAGAAAACTGGGCGCAAATTATTGCGAACGCGCAGCAGCCTGTCGGCTAAGATAACGATCCGCTTCTTCGAGCTCCTCAGGCGTATCGATGCAAAGCGATCGACTGGCGTCCACCTCGTAAGGCACGATCGTATCTCCATAGATCGTGTTTTTCTCGAGAATAAGCCGGCTTCGCGCCACATAGACAATTCCCGTACGAAAATATACGGGCTCCTGATCCTGACGACGGACCATCACCGCTTTACCGGTGTACGACACCAGATGACCTGATTGATCTTTCCGGTACATCAAATTGGGATGGATCGAAGGATGCTGATAAACAGTGACGACTGTATCCGCTTGATGCTTGCGCGCTAGATCGATGGCTTGATCAATGTCCTCGCTAGTGACTTGAGGACTCGTGGGCTGAAGCAAAAGAACATACTCAGGATAGTCTCCCGCAGGATACAGAGTCAGCAACGCATGCCGGATTACATCGATCACAATGGTATGATCTTGTGCCAGCTCTGCCGGCCGAAGAAAAGGAACCTCGCATCCGAACTGTTTTGCGGTATTTGCAATTTCCGCATCATCGGTGGAAATCACAAGCCGAGTGAGATTCTTTGCACCAAGCCCCGCGGTGATCGGCCAGACGACCAGTGGCTTTCCTGCCACATTTCTTAGATTTTTTCTTGGAACGCCCTTGGAGCCACCTCGTGCAACCACTAACCCAAGAACTCCCTGATTTGAAATCGCCATGGAAAGTGAAAGTACCGCGCGATTTCGCATGAAGTCAACCATTGAACCGTGGACAGCAAATATCCGCGGATGATAGTTTTGACGCATCCCATGCATGCCGTCTTTGTCAGCTACTATCATCCACAAGATCGAATGGCCGCAGCCGCCAGACTGCAGAGGACCGTCGCCTATTTGCAAGGGGCAGGATGGAAAATTGAAGTTATTTCCCCTCCTCTCGGTCCAGAAAAAGCTAAAACTGGAAACGCCCTGACTCGCCTTCTCGCTAAGCTGAGAACGGCACTGAGGCTGAGTTTTCGAGCGATTTTCACGCAAGCGGACGTCTACTTCATCAGCTCGCCTCCGTTTTCGATGATGATTCCGGCGATCCTGTTGATGCTTTTTCGAAGAAAAACCGCGATCGTTTTCGAGGAAAGAGATCTTCTCAGCATCAATCCTCTTCTTACGTTTCGAATCGTTCGCGCAAGCGGCTGGATGAAAGCGCTAGAACATTGGCTTCTTCGAAAGGTCGACGGAGCTGTCGTCGCATCCTCGGGTGCTCAAGCGGAGCTTGAGCAATACTGGTCTGATCTGCGCTCCCGCACACATCCGATCCAAGTCGTTTCGAACGGATTCTTTAAAGAAGATTACGGGTTTTTGAAGACACTTCCTGCGCCTGAAAGAAAAGGACCACTTCGGATCATTCACATCGGCAATCTTTACGGCTCCCGAAGTCCTATTCCTTTGCTCGAAGCTCTTGAAGAGCTAAGAAAAAAACGCCCTGAGCTTGACCTGTCTCACTCGCTTCGGTTTGTTTTTATGGGCAAGTTTCAATCCGTTGAGGACCGTGAAAACTTTCAAGCACGAGTCGATCGATCCGGACTCGGTGAGCTTTTTGTTTTACGAGATCTCGCCCCCCGCTCCGAAGCACTTCGAGAAGTACTTGAAGCCGACATCGCTTTTCTCATTACTCATCGCACCGGAAGCGAATGGGCTGTCCCAGCAAAGCTTTACGAATACATCGCTCTGGGCCGACCGATACTCGCCCTCAGCAGCGATCGAGCGGTGATCGAACCCATTCAGCGCCATCAGCTCGGCTGGGCCGTTGGACACGATCAAATCTCGAAGCTGCAACAGCTTCTGCTTTGGATGATCGATCACCCAAAGGAAATCCGGGAACGCAAACTTCCAGGCATGTCACTGACCGAATTTGACGCCGAAGCCCAGCTTCAGAAACTCGATCAGCTTCTTCGAGCCGTTTGTCGCAAGTAGCGCTCCAGGCTTGCGATGATTCGAGAAGACGCTTTTCCATCGCCGTACGGATTTTTACCGCGCCCGGAACATCCTTTTTTCAAGGCTGCTAAAGTCTCACGTTTGATTTTGCGTGCATCGGTTCCGACTAGTTTTGCAAAGCCCGCTTTGACGCCTTCGGGGCGCTCGGTGCGAGTGCGCATCACCAAAATCGGCTTTCTGAGCGTCGGACCTTCTTCCTGCACTCCCCCCGAGTCCGTAAGAATCACATCCGCTCTTTGAAGCAGGGACACGAAACCTACATAGGGAACAGGATCGCAGAGCAAAATTCTTGAATGACCACCGAGCAGGCGGCGCACCGGTCCTGAGACATTCGGATTCGGATGCACCGGAAAAACAACTCGAAGATTCTTGCTCGCTTCCACGGTCGAAAAAATGCCTTGGCAAAGGCTTTCAAATCCTTCTCCAAAGCTTTCACGCCGATGTGCCGTCACCAGCACCATGGGATGATCTCCCACAAACTCCAAAATCGCAGGATCGAGATACTCGGCTCGTGGCTGCTTTTCTTTTTTCAGCTGATCCAGCGTGAGCTTCAACGCATCGATTGCCGTATTCCCCACTTCAAAAAGACTTTTGGGTGAAATGCCTTCTTTAAGCAGCGCCTTGCGAGCGAACGGCGTCGGCGGAAAATGAATGTTCGCGATCCGGCCGATCAGTTGGCGATTTGCCTCTTCAGGGAAGGGCGCACCTAAATCATAGGTACGAAGTCCTGCTTCAACGTGAGCCACCGGAATTCGCTGACAAAAGCCCCAGTAAGCAGCGGCAAACGCACTGGTGGTATCGCCCTGAACAAGAATGCAATCGGCGCTTAATTGCTTCTTTTCCTGATCAAACGCTCCCAAAAGACGCTGAGTCAGCCCAGTCAGGGTTTGGTTGGGCACCATCACATCGAGAACGACGTCCGGAGTAATTCCAAAGAACTTCAAAAGCGGCAGAGCCATATCCCTATGCTGCCCGGTTAGAATAACTGACGTTTGATGACCCCTTTTTCGTGCCTCTAAAACGACAGGAGCCAGCTTAATCACTTCGGGCCGGGTGCCCATGACAATGGCGAAACGCATGTAGTGTTCTCAGATTGCTTTCGTTTATGCTGTATAATATTGATTCAAACATATGCCTACCTATCAGGAAATCACAGTGGAAAATACGCGTATTTGCGTCATCGGACTGGGTTATATCGGCCTTCCCACGGCCGCGATCCTCGCCACGAAAGGCTACAGCGTTCTCGGCGTCGATATCTCTCCGGAAGTCGTCGCGACGATCAACAGCGGGAAAATTCATATCGAAGAACCCGATCTCGACATTCTTGTTAAATCTGCTGTGCAGTCCGGACGCCTGACCGCGACCACCGCTCCA
>CAZCBS010000043.1:0-17726 GCA_964496965.1 uncultured Bacteriovoracaceae bacterium | reverse complement strand
CCTGTAGCACCAGTAGCACCGGTGGTACCTGTAGGACCTGCCGCGCCTGTAGCACCAGTAGCACCAGTAGCACCGGTGGTACCCGTAGGACCTGCCGCACCAGTAGCGCCTGTAGGACCAGCTGCGCCATCATTACCCGTAGGGCCTGTAGCACCCGCTGCACCAGTCGCACCGGCCGCACCATTATTTCCTGTAGGGCCAGTGGCGCCTGTAGTGCCGGTCGCGCCGGTGGTACCCGTAGGACCGGCCGCGCCCGTAGCACCAGTAGCGCCAACGGCACCGGTAGCACCCACGGCGCCATCATTGCCAGTAGGGCCAGTCGCACCTGTAGCACCAGCGGTGCCGGTAGCTCCCGTCGAGCCTGTCGGTCCAGTTGCACCGGTCGCACCAGTGGTACCTGTTGGACCTGCTGTGCCCGTTGGACCAGTGGCGCCGGCGGTACCCGTTGCACCGGAAGAACCTGTAGGACCGGTGGCGCCGGTCGTTCCAGTAGCACCCGTAGCTCCTGCTGCGCCAGTGGCTCCAGCAGAGCCGGTAGGACCTGTTGCGCCAGCGGTACCGGTAGCTCCAGCAGTCCCAGTAGCGCCAGTCGCACCGGCCGTTCCGGTAGAGCCTGCAACACCGGTAGGACCCGTCGCGCCCGTAGCACCAGCAGAGCCGGTGGCACCAGCAGTACCCGTGGCGCCGACTAGTCCAGAGCTCGATCCAACCCAGTTACCGCTCGAGTCGATGACTTCGGAGCCATTCACTTTGAGTCCGTTACCAGTCGGAATGACGGCATCGGTTCCAGAAAGCTGGATGAAATTGCCAAGAGGAATGCCTTGAAAAGTTTCAGCTGACCAAGCTTGTGGTGCGGCATCAATCGTCTCATCAGGAGAGAGGGTGACTTGTGTGCCCGTCGAGCTTGGCGTGACTTTGACTTGCATGACGCGCGAATCGCCTGCGGTGGCAGAGTAACCTGCGGCACAGTTCGCGCCCGCGGCGCGGATTTGGGATCCGTCGTTTCTGAAAACGGTAGCCATTCTCAAGCCAGGGTCATTCGCGGTGCGTTTGCCCGCACCAGTGACCGATCCAATTTGAATAGAGAACATTCCGCTGGTGTTTAAGGTGTCGACCGTTTGAGTCTCTTCATACAAAAGACAGTTCTTCGTAGGATTGTAAATGGAGAGCTCCATGACGACGCTTGCGTCGGTCAGAGGGGAGCCAGCGTTGTTTAAAAGCTGTCCTTGATAGGTGAAAGTTTGGGCATTCTCGGAAAAGGCGAAAGCAGGAGTAGAAGAGCAGAGGTGAGCGAGCGCGCTCGTGAGAGTCAGCGCGGGGCTGAGCCTGTTTTTACGAACCTTTCTTTGTCTCGATCTGGACTTCATGCAAACTGCCTCGTTCCGCATACGTACAGTTGAGTGAGGGAGTGTTTTAATGAGCGTTACTATCAACTATTATTACTTATTTCTATTATCGGCCAATTTCAGGGAAAAACGTAATTTTTTAATCTATAAAAACAATAATAAAGACGAATAGTTATGCGTTAAAGTGAAGGGAATTTAACTATTCTAAACGAGATGATTCAATTGTGGTTGTTTAGTGAATTTCGAGCCCTAGGCGAGGCCATATTTAGATTCCATTAAAATGCATATAGTGTCTTTCAACTCGCGCGTATTAGAATCTAAACATGCAAATCTCGACAACTTTGGGAGTCTCCAGGGAAGTTCATTCGATTTTCGCTCCAAAAACCGTATCCGAGCTGATCGATAAATATAGCGACTTTAAAAAACAGCACGGAAATGTCTCGATTGTTTCCAGGGGAAATAACTGGGGCTACGGCTGCAAGGCACCCATTTCCGAAAACGGCCTGATTGTCGATCTCAGCCAGTGCGCCGCGATTTCCGATTTCGACCCTTATCACGGGATCGTGACCCTCGAGCCCGGAGTGACTTACGGAATGCTTGCAGCGTTCTTGCAAAAGCAAGGAGATCAGTGGATCGCGCCGGTTCATGGGGGAGGACCTGATTGCTCGGTTGTCGGGAACGCCCTGGAGAGAGGGTACGGCATCACGCCTTATACGGATCACTTTGGCGCGGTTCTTTCGCTCGAGGCCATTCTTGAAAACGGAGCTTTATATCAAGGTTCTTTAAAAAAGCTGGGCCAGGAGCGGCTCGACAAGCTTTTCAAATATGGAGTGGGTCCGTATTACGACGGTATTTTCACGCAATCCGGGCTGGGGATCGTCACGCAGATGACCATCAAACTTGCCGCGAAACCTAAGTACATCGAGATGTTTTTCTTTGGGTTGAAGAGCGATGACGAAGTGCCTGCCGCGGTCGAGGCGATCAAAAAATGCAAACGCGAGCTAGGCTCTGTCCTGGGGGGCATCAATTTGATGAACCGCGAGCGAATGCTCAGCATGCTTGCGGATTATCCGCTTGAGAAGGTCAAAAGCGGGGAGCCTCTGAGCGATCAAGAGATCCTGGATCTCGCATCTCGCTACAAGGCGCCTCATTGGACGATCGCGGGAACTCTTTACGGGGACAAAGCGCTGGTCAAGGCCGCAAAGAAACTCATCAACGAGAATTTCAAATCGGTGAAAAAAAATCGATTTTATTTCAACTCGACGAACAAGAAGCTTGTTCCTTATGTTTCGGGTCTTTTAGAAAAAGTCGGTCTTGGCGCGATCAAAAAAGGGCTGGATTCGATGTCGCTCGGTTTTGATATCATCAATGGCAGGCCGAACAACGTTGCTCTTCGACTGGCGTATTGGAAGCACGAAAACAAAGCGCTCGCAAAACAGGAAAATCTCAATCCCAATCGCGATGGTTGCGGGTTGATTTGGTACGCACCGCTCGTCGAGATGCAATCCGAGAATGTCGTGGCGTACATCGATTTCGTCAAATCCGCTTCTCGAAAGTTCAATATCAATTCGCTGATCACTCTGACGACGGTCGATGATCTTTGTTTTGATTCGACGGTTCCGGTTCTTTTCAATATGCAAAACGAGAAGGACAAGGCGAACGCTCGCGCCTACTTTGATTATCTTTTTGAAGAAGGCGCGAAACGCGGGTTCTATCCTTATCGCTTCAGCATCGAGACGCAGAAGAAGCTCTCGATCCAGGATCCGTTTTTCAAGCTGCCTTCGGTCAATCCTGATCGGTATCGGTAGGGCTTAACATATTCCAATATGAAGCAATGGATGCTCTAAATTGGAACATGTTATACGGCCGCTCCAGATTGCTAAAGTCAAGTTTTAAGCTCCGCGCATTGATTATAACTTATTGAAATCAATGTATTTTTAGTGATAATGTCAGTTATTGGCGGCGGAATCGTGTTAAAATAATGAGATTCCGCCGCTGATATGATATATATGGCGCTATGTTAAAAAGCCCGAATATCGTAGCCCGAGACTACGAATTAAAAATTTTCAAGCAGGCGGACCAAAGTCAAAAATCAGAATGTCTCGCTGTGTATGGACGCCGGCGCATTGGAAAAACCTACCTTATTGACGAAACCTTCAAGGATCGGCCGTTCTACTTTAATTTTACAGGAACCAAAGATCTGACTGTAAAAAAACAAATCGCAGCTTTTATGCGTCAGTTGGATGTCTTCGCCAGAAAAAGAAAAATCAAAGTCAAAATCCCAAAAAGAGTGGGCGACTGGATCGAGGCTCTGGAAATTTTGTATCGGATTATTGAGCTGGCTGAGACCCCGGTAAAGAAAGTTGTTTTATTTGACGAGCTTCCTTGGCTTTGCTCCCACAAGTCTAACTTTCTTGAGGCATTGGATCGATTTTGGAACGCATTTCTTTCCAAAAGAAAGGACTCCATCTTGATTGTGTGTGGATCCGCGGCCGCATGGATGATCAAGCAAATCTTGAATGAAAAAGGCGGATTTCATAATCGAGTCACCAAGCCGCCCATCGCCATGCGTCCATTTACCCTCAAGGAAACCAAAGAGTATCTCGCCTATAGGGAGATCAAAGGGTTAAGTGACAAACATATTCTTGAGATCTATATGGTGACTGGAGGTGTTGCCTTTTACTTGGATCAACTCAATCCGGGCGAATCGCCTGCCACGTTCATCAATAACTGTTTTTTTGGAACACGAGGGGAGATGAGAAAAGAATTTTCTCGACTCTTCAAGTCCCTTTTCGATGGCTATCGAAGACATGTGGCCATTATCCGAGCGTTGGCCGATCATCCGTCTGGATATACTCAGCAGGAACTTCTAGATGTTCTAAAAATTCCGGGCGGAGGCAGATTTTCCGAAATTCTTGACGAATTGGAAGAATCTCATTTTATTCAATTCACGCCAAAGATTTGGAATAAGAAAAAAGATGGTGTCTATCGACTCATTGATGAATACGCCTTATTTTATCTCAAGTGGGTAGAGCCTCTCGGGAAGCATCATCGAGACAACGCTTACTGGAACAACCAAGTCGGGAAGCCTGGCTACTTTTCTTGGCTAGGTCATGCCTTTGAGAACATCTGTCTTAAACACAGCGAACAGATTAAGGATGGTCTTGGCATTTCTGGAATCACGGCCAATGTCTATAGTTATCGTGGTGAGACTCAAATGGACATGCTGATCGACCGTAGGGACGCGACGGTTAATCTCTGCGAAATGAAATATACGGCCTCCGTTTTTAAACTCACCCAAGAGGAAGCTGCAAAAATTGAACGCAGAAGGGACGAGCTTCAAAGTCTCGTAAAGAAGGGAACCTCCATCTTCGTGACGTTGGTCACCCCCTTTGCCGTTGATTTGAAAGTTAACCCCTTTCTTGGACTCATCGATAATCAGGTTAATTTGGAGTCCTTTTTTGAAACTTGATTTCAGCTTACCGCCCCTGAGTCGAGAAACGGATCACGCGGCTGTTGGTATTATCAACGACGAAGAGATTGCCGGAAGAATCCACTATGATTCCCATCGCACTGCCCAGCATACCATTGCCTGTGCCCGTGGCAGCCGTTCCGCCTGTACACCATCCGGGTGTAAGCGTTCCAACAGCGGCTCCATTGCAACCCGCCTGACCTCCCGTCGGAGAGGTGGCGATCTTTCCGATCCAGCCTTGAAATACTCCCGACGAATTAAACTTGCTGATTCGAATGTCTTCGGTGACGTAGAGATTGCCGGCTGAATCCAAAGTGATTCTTTCCGGATAGTTGAGCATTCCGTCTCCTGTGCCTGCGGCAGCCGTTCCGCCTTTACACCATCCAGGGGTCACCGTGCCTACGGCTGCACCGTTGCAACCTGCCGCGCCACCGGTAGGAGAGGTGCCGATTTTACCGCTCCATCCTTGAAAAACTCCGGAAGAATTATATTTCACAATGCGATTATTGGCGCTATCAACCGCATAGAGATTGCCGGATGAGTCTAGGGTCATTCCGTTGGGTTGGTTGAACATTCCATCGCCCGAGCCTGAGGTCCACCCTTTTCCTCCCGTACACCATCCGGGGGTTGCAGTTCCGGCGGACGCGCCATTACAACCTGCCGCTCCCCCTGTGGGAGAACCGCCGATTTTACCAATCCATCCTTGAAAAACTCCTGACGAGTTGAATTTGCTGATGCGATTACCGAAGCCTTCAGACACGTAGAAATTGCCGGCTGAGTCGAGCGCGATCGATGAAGGGCCATAAAAAGTCCCGTCTTTAAAGCCAGATGAAGACATGCCTCCCGTGCACCATCCTGGAGTGTTAAAGGTTGCAGCTGTGCATCCTGCCGCTCCACCGGTAGGAACTAAGGAGACCCCGCCAGTCCAGCCGATGAAAGCACCCGTTGAGTCGTACTTGGCGACACGACTTGTGCCGGTATCGAGGACTAAAAGATTTCCCCCTGAATCCACGACCATATCAAAGGGGGTGTACATTTTTCCGTCACCTCCGGTGGAAGTGGATAAAGTATTGGGAGTTCCACCGGTGCACCAGCCGGGAGTAAAGGTTCCGGATGCGGCTCCACTGCATCCCGCCGCGCCTCCAGTCGGAGAGGTATCGATTTCTCCGATCCATCCTTGAGAGACTCCTGACGAATTGTATTTATTGATCCGGTTGCTGCTCTTGTCCACGACATAGATATTGCCAGAGGAGTCTTTTGCGACGCCCATGGGGAGGTTCAACATTCCGTCCTGCACGCCGCTTACGGGAGTAGTCGTTGTTCGATGCCAAGACGAGTAGGCCGGAGTGTAAGAAACCGTGCTACTATAAGCTCCTGCGGAATCATAGATATTGAGTCGATTGTCGCCCGAATCAGCAACGTAGAGATATCCGGAAGAGTCGAGCGCCAGGCCACGAGGTCCGTTGAACATTCCGCTTCCAGAGCCTGTAGCAGAGGTTCCTCCCGTACACCATCCGGGTGTAAGAGTGCCGACGGCGGCACCGTTACATCCCGCCGCGCCTCCTGTAGGGGAGGTCGCGATTTTTCCGATCCAGCCTTGAAAAACTCCGGACGAATTATATTTGTTGACGCGATCGTGGCCCAAATCGCTGACGAATAAATTGTCGGAAGTATCCACAGTAATCGCCATAGGGAGACGCATCATTCCGTCGCCCGTGCCTGGTGTCGTACCATTTGTGGTTCCTCCGGTACACCCTCCCGGTGTAAATGTACCCGTCGCAGCGCCGTTGCATCCCGCCGCACCTCCTGTAGGAGAGCCCTGAATTTTTCCGATCCAGCCTTGGTAGACCCCCGAAGAGTTGTATTTGAAAACTCGATTATAGGAATCTTCAACGTAGAGATTTCCTGACGAATCCCGGACAATTCCGCTTGGCGTATACAATTGTCCACTTGGAGTTCCACCCACATTTGGAAGTCCCCCCGTGCACCAGCCGGGCGTAATTGCCGCAAGCGTCGTGCATCCTGCCGCTCCCCCTGTGGGGGCCGATGATTCTCCTCCTGTCCAGCCGACAAACGCACCGGTTGAGTTGAACTTCACCACTCGATTGCCGTTCGAATCGGCAACGTAAAGATTTCCGGATGAATCGGTAACAAGTCCGCTCGGGGTATACAGTTGCCCGTCTCCAGTGGCGTCGGTGATATTATAATCGGATGTTCCACCTGTGCACCACCCGGGCGTAATCGTGCCTGTGGCCGCGCCATTGCATCCTGCTGAACCCCCCGTCGGAGGAGTATCAATTTTTCCGATCCAGCCTAGAAAGGCTCCTGTGGACGAATTGTACTTGGTCACGCGGTTCGAAGTGGAATTGGAGACGTAAAGATTGTCGGAGGAATCGATGGCGAGCCCGATGGGACCATCCATCATCCCATCGCCCGTGCCTGAGGTCGCGCTTCCTCCGGTACACCATCCCGGTGTAAAAGTTCCTACTGCAGCGCCATTACAGCCCGCCGCGCCTCCAGTCGGAGAAGTGGCGATCGCGCCGATCCAGCCGACAAATAATCCCGCGGCGTTAAACTTCAAGATTCGATTACTGCCCAAAATATAATAATTGTCGGACGAGTCGATTTTCACGTCGCTGATAGACGGCAAGGCCACCCCATCCGCCCCAAAGCTATACGGATTGAGCCCGCCCTTCCAGTTCATGCCGAAGTTATAGTAGCCCGCGGCGCTTGCGCTCATGCTGAAAAGCAGGCCGGTGCTCGCGGCGCAGAGGGGCGAAAGATTTTTTAAGTACCGTTGTTTTATAATCGATTTTTTCATCGATCACCGCCCCTGAAGCGAAAAACGGATCACGCGGTTGTTGCTGTTATCAACGACGAAGAGATTTCCGGACGAATCTAAAATGATTCCTATTGGGAAGTTCATCATTCCATCGCCAGAGCCAGTAAGGGCGGCTGTTCCGCCTGTACACCATCCCGGTGTAATCGTTCCAACGGCGGCTCCATTGCATCCGGCCTGACCTCCTGTCGGAGAGGTCGCGATTTTACCGATCCAGCCTTGAAAGACACCGGACGAATTATATTTAACGATGCGAACGTTATAATGACTGATGTAGATTCTGCAGGAATGTTCTATGCTGATCTTCTCCGGACCAACCAGCATACCGTCTCCGCTACCTAAGGCGGCTGTTCCGCCTTTACACCAGCCAGGAGTAACCGTGCCTACGGCCGCTCCATTGCAGCCTGCCGCACCACCGGTTGGAGAAGTGCCGATTTTACCGATCCATCCTTGAAAAACGCCGGACGAATTATATTTAACAATGCGATAATTGGTGTGATCAGCCACATAGAGATTTCCGGATGAGTCTACGACCATTCCGTTCGGTTGGTTGAACATTCCATCGCCCGAGCCTGACGTCAAAGTGCCCTCTCCTCCGGTACACCATCCGGGGGTTGCAGTTCCAACGGCGGCGCCATTGCAGCCTGCCGCTCCGCCTGTCGGAGACATGCCGACTTTCCCGATCCAGCCTTGAAAAGCTCCGGACGAGTTGAACTTGCTGATGCGATTACTAAAGACTTCAGACACGTAAAAGTTGCCAGCTGAGTCGAGCGCGAGGGCCTCCGGTCCGTATAACTCTCCATCGTCACTACCTAGGGTTGACGCGCCTCCTGTGCACCATCCCGGAGTATTGAAGCCTGCCGAATCACATCCTGCGGCTCCACCGGTAGGTGTCATCGCGATTCCTCCCGTCCAGCCGATGAAAGCGCCTGTTGAGTCGTACTTGGCGATACGATTTCTGCCGCCATCGACGACCAAAAGATTTCCCGATGAATCGACGACGATATCAAAGGGAGTGGACAGTTTCCCGTCTCCGCCTGAGGTGCCGGTATTTATAGCGGGAAGTCCTCCCGTGCACCATCCGGGAGTAAAAGAGTTAGCAGCGGCACCACTGCATCCTGCCGCGCCTCCTGTCGGAGAGGTGCCGATTTTACCGATCCATCCTTGAAAAACTCCCGACGAATTGTATTTATCGATGCGGTTCGAAGTTCGATCCGCGATGTAGAGATTGCCAGAGGAGTCTTTTGAGATCCCCATGGGGGAGTTCAGCATTCCGTCCTGCAGGCCGCCGATGGGAGTGGAAGTCGTTCGATGCCAAGACGAGTAGGTGGGAGTTTAGGAAACCGCGGAACTTTAAGCTCCTGCGGGAGTGTAGCTAGTGATTCGTAGATTGCCTGAATCCGCGACGTGGAGATATCCAGAAGAGTCGAACGCCAGGCCATAAGGGTTGTTGAGCATTCCGTTGCCTGAGCCTGAAGCAGAGGTTCCTCCCGTACACCATCCGGGTGTAAGAGTACCGATGGCGGCGCCGTTACATCCCGCCGCTCCTCCTGTCGGAGAGGTGGCGATCTTGCCGATCCAGCCTTGCAAAACTCCAGACGAATTGTATTGGACGATGCGGTTATCGTACGATTCAGCGACGTAGAAATTGTTAGAAGAATCCACACCAATCCCAAAAGAGACTCCCGGAGAACTGGCGGATCCTCCGGTGCAAAACCCGGGTGTAAATGTGCCGCTCGCAGCTCCGTTGCATCCCGCAGCACCTCCTGAAGGAGAGCCCTGAATTTTTCCGATCCAGCCTTGGTAGACCCCCGATGAGTTGTACTTTAAAACTCGACCATACAAATCCGTAACATAGAGATTTCCTGACGAATCCACGGCAACTGCGAATGGCGAAGACAATTTTCCACTTGCAGACGAATAACCTGCAAGTCCCCCCGTGCACCAGCCGGGCGTATACGCCGCAGGCGTCGTGCAGCCTGCAGCTCCGCCAGTCGGGGTGCCTCCTTCTCCTCCCGTCCAGCCGACAAACGCACCGGTCGAGTTGAACTTCATCAATCGATTACTGCCCGTATCGGCAACGTAAAGATTTCCGGCTGAATCGGCAGCAAGTCCAGTCGGGGCGTACACTTGCCCGTCCCCAGTAGCCACGAGTATATTATAATCGGACGTTCCACCTGTGCACCACCCAGGCGTGATCGTGCCTGTGGCCGCGCCATTGCAACCTGCTGCACCCCCAGTCGGAGGAGTATCAATCTTTCCAATCCAGCCTAGAAACGCTCCTGTGGACGAATTGTACTTGGTAATGCGGTTCGAATTCACATTGGAGACGTAAAGATTGTTAGACCCATCGATGGCGAGCCCGTTGGTACCATCCATCATTCCATCGCCCGTGCCTGAGGTCGCGCTTCCTCCGGTACACCATCCCGGTGTAAAAGTTCCGACGGCGGCGCCATTACAGCCCGCTGCGCCTCCAGTCGGAGAAGTGGCGATCGCGCCAATCCAGCCGATAAACAAGCCGTAGGCATTGAATTTTAAGATCTGATTAGTGCCCAATATATAATAATTGTCGGACGAGTCGATTTTCACGTCGGTGACCTGCGACAAGGCCACCCCATCCGCCCCAAAGCTATACGGATTGAGCCCGCCCTTCCACTGCGCGCCGAAGTTATAGTAGCCCGCGGCGTTTGCACTCATGCTGAAAAGCACGCCAGCGCTCACAGCACTCGAGAGTAAAAACGAATATGAAGTTTTGAGTTTCATAAACAGCCCTCTTTCAGCATACGCACCAATGGGCAAGAAAACATGGATCTACGTTCTGATTATAATTAAACTCCATACGAAGCGAAATGGGTCGAATTGGACACATTTGATCACCAAGCTTTACAGCGCTTTACGCCACCTTTCGAAGCGGTTCACACTCCGGCTCGATCAGCTCTGAGTTCAGTTTGTCGATAAACTCTTTCCATCCTGCGGGCGCATCCAGGATTTTAAAGCCGTAAAATCCTCCTGATCCGCTCCGAACCGCTTGAGCCCGAAGATTGAAAACATCGAAATGTCCGATGGCGACTTGGACGTTGTAGGTCTGCTGCTGGCGCAGTCCGCGTTCAACAACCGCCCCAAAACCGTTTTCCGCGACGTTTTTGACCGTCATGGCGATGGGTGGTAGCTGATGCTCTTGCATCAAGATTCGGCCCAGGCATTCGACTTCAAAGCGTTTGGCTTTTCTGAGATTGCCGATCACCGGGATTTCGGGAAGTTTTGGGAGATGCTTTCGATAATCCGGCGAATCGTAGAGCTGAAAAAGCACAAGCTTTTCGAAGTCGGAAAGTTGAGACAAGACCTGCGTCTTCTGATTGAAGAAGTGATCCAGATGTTCCGGGCTCATGACCGGGTCGGAGATTTTTGCGTAAGTCCGGTTTGGAAAAATATAGTTCTTGAATTTCGAGTCAATGAAATAGTCGAACATGTTTTTGTATTTGGGACTACCGCCGTATTGATTGGCAGTCCAGGCTGGATAGGTTCTTAAGTCGAGAATCCCGCCTACGGCAGGCGCGCCGTTGACGAAATCATAATGATCGATTTTCTCTTCTCGGATGCGGACAAAGCCCAGAAGTGCTTCGTAGAAATCGATCCAGGATGGATTGACGGAAATGATGAGATGATCAGCGCCAAAGCAATGGATGCAATACTCGTACATGAACTTGAGCAGCGGAAAAAGAATCTCCCCGCGCATATGGGAAAACTGGCGATTGACCGCAAGGCCCGAGACTTCGACTAGGCGTGAGCCGGTCTTGCGATAAGAGGAAAGATCAAGAATCGCATCCGAAGGCAGGCCGAAGGACCCGTCGCGGACGAGTGAGATCGTTCCGACGACTTGATCATCCCAGAGTGCAATCAGAGTGCTGGTGCTCGGAAGTGCATGATACTTGGTGATGCGCATTCCGGAAGGATGAGGGGACATGTATTTTTCGGCGACATAAGCGTCATGTAAAAGCTTGAAAGCCGCGGCAAGCTCGTCTTGGGTCTGCGCCAGCTTGAAAGTAAGACGATCGCTCGGAGCGAAATTGAGTCGGATCATGTTCCGATAGATGCGATGCCGGGTTCGAGTTGGGATGAGAACTCTGATTGCTTTACGAATCAGGCCTCTGATTTTGCCGAGTTTCATGGTGCACTGATCGGCAAAAGTAGTTGATTGCTTTAGTTGGAAAAGAGAAGGGCTTGTAAATGCGATTACTTAGCGCAAATAGCGCCCGCTTTTTCCAAAGCGGAGACGATCGCGGCATTGGATTTAAACAGTTTTTGTTGAGTATGACAAAGAGCGGTCATTCCAAACTCGTCTTGGAGGTTGGGAAGTGCGCCTGCTTTCAAGAGATCGGTCACCATTTGTTCGCGATCGGCCCATACCGCCGCGATCAGTGGGGTGGCTCCTCTTGCGTCCTGATGATTGACGTCGATTTTATTTTCAATCAACGCTGTGAATAAATCCATCCGGCCATCTTGGATCACGCGAAACAAGGCGTTTCGTCCTGCAGGTGAGTGAGAGTATCGGATAGTGCTTGCTGAGTTGACATCGACTCCGTTTTCCAAAAGCTGTTTCAGCATGCCTACGTTTTCGGCGAGAGAAAGAGCGCAGGATTTCTCGCTAGGTGAAGCTTCGGACACTCGTGCTGCGGTGATTTTTTCAATCTCTCCTCGGCAAGAAATCGAGCATAAATCGGATCCTAGCAAAATGCAGGCTTGCGCTTGAACGGCGAAAATCAGACCGAATACTGCGAAGCCGGCACCGAATTTAATCATATCGGGTATTTACATCGCTTGCCATGATGCAGCAAGTTAATTTAAAATTTTAGTAATGCGGACAAGTTTAAACATGCAGGGCTTTACGCTAGTCGAGCTCATGACGGTTGTCTCATTGGTGGCCGTTCTTTCGGCTATCGCGATTCCCAGTTATAATCGATTTGTCGCGAGAGCTCGGCAAGCCGAGGCGAAAATCGCCTTAGGCGCGATTTATACGTCAGAAATAGCTTTTTTTGGAGAAAAAGGCAGTTACAGCGGTTGCCTCAGGCAGCTCGGATATGTGCCAGAGTCTGCCAAGAGATACTACATCATTGGATTTAGTTATTCTGCCCTGAACGGCAACAACGGCTGTGGCTCAAACGAAGATCATGAGTGCACTAAGTACGATTTTAGTTCGCCTGTGGGATCGCCTGCGGGCCTGTGCAATGGCGCGGATCCTAATCACAACGGCTGGCCTGCTGCGCTCACCGCTTCGGATGTCGCTTACTCCTCCACGGTCAATACGCCAACCGGCGCTCTATACGACAAGCCTACGGTCGAGTTTTTAGATGCTTACGGCGTAAAGTCAGCGGTCGCGGCTTTTAGTTTTAAAGCGGGAGCCGCGGGGTCGATTAGTAATAAGCCCGCAAATACATCGATCAAATCAGTGCCCTATAATGTCAACTCGGGGCCTCTTGCGGATGGCTGGTGGATCGACCAGGGGAAGCATCTGATCAATGAGTTTCCAGGAATTTAAATGCCGAAAATTTTAAACACACAGGGCTTTACTCTAGTAGAATTGATGACCGTTGTTTCAATGGTAGCGGTTCTTTCGGCCATCGCGATTCCCAGCTACAATCGCTTTGCCGCGAAAGCTCGGCAAGCCGAGGCGAAAATCGCTTTGGGGGCGATTTATACGTCGGAAATGGCTTTTTTCGGAGAGAAAGGCAGTTACAGCAGTTGCCTGAGACAACTCGGATACGTGCCTGAATCACTCAAGCGCTATTACCTCGTTGGTTTTAGTTACAATTCCACTTATTTGAACAACACCTGTGGTCCGAACGAAGATCACGAGTGCGCTAAGTACGATTTTAATTCACCCTTGGGATCGATGGCGAGCACGTGCAATAGCGCAGATCCCAATCACAATAGCTGGCCAGGTCCTCTGACAGATTCGGATATTGGCTATTCTTCGTCTGCGTTTGTGAACAATGGCTACTACTATAACAAACCCACCGGCTGGCACATGGTCTCTCCTGGGATACCCACCGCCATTTCCGCATTTAGTTTTAAAGCAGGAGCCGCAGGGTCGATCAGCAATAAGCCCGCCAGCACCGCGCTCAAAGGACAACCCGATAACGTCAACTCCGGAGCGATGGCGGATGGCTGGTGGATCGATAATTCAAAGCATCTGATCAACGAGTTTCCAGGAATCTAATGCTATTTCACGTCAGTTGAAGACTTCGATGGCGGGCGCTGGGGTGTTAGCTCGCAGGCTTTGCATAGGAAGACTTCCCGGTTTTCAATAAAGTGCCAATTGCCGTTCTTGAGCATGCAAGCATTGCGACATTGAAAACATCGAAGCTGTCCTTTGCCGACCGGACTGAGTGGTTTTGAAGTCGTCATAAGATTTACCCCAGTAAAGGTTAAAAAACGGAATGACCGGGATGCTTTGGCGAGTGCCGCCGAGCTCTCCCGGTCATTCAAATATGCTAATCTACGAACTCAGACTTAGAAGCGACCGCCGCGGGAGCCGCCATCGCGACCGCCACGTCCGCCGCCGAAGCCACCGCGTCCGCCGCCGCCGAAGCCGCCGCCTCCGCCACGATTTTCGCGAGGAGCCATCGGACGAGCTTCGTTCACGGTCAAAGCGCGGCCATCATAGTCGGCGCCGTTGAACTTCTCGATTGCGTCAGCTGCTTCTGCTTCGGTCGACATTTCGACAAAGCCAAAGCCTTTGCTGCGGCCGGTGTCGCGATCCGTAATGATCTTTGCGGATTCAACCGTTCCACACTGAGCGAACGTGTCATTGAGGATTTGGTCGGTTGCGGAGAAAGGCAGATTGCCTACATATAATTTTTTACCCATTTGAACCTCCTAAAGGCTGGGAGCCGCTTAAGAGATTATGGGCACTATGCCCGCAGACTCTGAAGTAGCGATCGAACTAACCCGGTGAGTATCGCATATAACGGAACGAATTACTCGATAATTCAGGACGAGCAAGAAGCAAAACTTCTTTCAGTCAATAATTCTAACGACTTGGCTCAAAAAATAGTGTCGCCTTAAGCCGCTTTCTTTGCCTCCAGAAATTCTGAGAGGTCACCGCGACCGATCGAATAAACATGACGCTCCGGTCTTTCGACAACGAGGTCTTTCAACGAGTTCAGGAACTCATGATAGGTCTGCGTCGATCCCCATTTTCTTGCGTTCTCGAAACTGTCCCAAAAGCCTATCGCCATGCATTTTCTCTCGGGACTCACGAGAAGAAGGGCTTTCTTGAGACCTTTTTCCTTGAGGGCCTCTTTGACGAGCGTGTCCCACTCGTTATTGAGTTCGTTCATTTTGTCAGGCTTGATTTCAAAATGGGTCACAGCGACGATCATGGGCGTCTCCTTTAGTTTTTAAACATGGGATAAGCGAATTGGATAAGCAAATGATAGACCTTTTATCCCAACCTCCTGGTCTTGAGCCAGGTCATCGCATGATCGACCCATTGCGCAGTGGATTGATTTCCTCGAAGCCACCAGACGCCATATTTTTCAAGCCGCGGCATTTGTTCGAGTCGCAGAAGTGCCAGCTTTTTCGCGGAAACTTCCCAATCGACGGAATAAAGGGGAAGAAGCGCCCAGCCTAATCCCACTTCCGCTGCAGCTCGTGTCGAGGCAATCGTATTGAACTCCGCGGACGGAGGAGCCAGTTCCCGATCGAGCTCAAAGTACTGCTCGGGAGGCATCCGCTGATAACGAAGACAGGGAAGTTTCAGCAGATCATCCAAAGATCTGACCCGATGTTTTTTATAAAACGCCGGTGAACAGACGACTCCCACAGGTTCCTCTTGAATCATTCGAAAACGAACCAGAGGGGACTGAGGCCTTCCGCAGTAAAATCCGAAGTCCGCCTCGCCACTGAGTAACAACGACTCGATCGTTTCGTTTGTAGATCGAATCGAGAAGAGAGTATGAGGAGCCGCCTTTTGCAAATCGCTGAGTCCGGGAGCCAAGACGCGTGCCGCAAACTCATGAGAGGTGGCGATCGTGATTCGAGTTCGATTTTTCAGAATTTCTCGCTGGTTTAAGATCGCCTGTTGTGACCAGTGCACGATCTGTCTTCCGAGCGAGGTCAGCTGCCAAGCTCGTCCCGATTTTTCGAGCACGGGAAAGCGCTTCGCTAGCTGATTGATCTGCCTTGAAACGACGGAAATATCGCGTTTTCTCGCTTGTGCGAGCTCTGCTAGGCTATGCGATGCGGAAAAGTCGAGAAGCAGCTCACAATCGTCCGAGCTGATTGAGAAACCGAAACGAGCGAATCCGAATTCTAAGTGGTTGCGTTTCATGCAAGTTTAGATGCATGAATTTGCAAAATACTTCAACTTCGTTTTGACTTATCTCTTCCTGTCTATGCGTTACACTGGACTGGTTTTAAGATCCGAGACAAAACGAGGGGAGCAGCGTACGCCGCTTCTTCCTGAAATGGCCGAAAAACTTCTGAGGCATGGACTTCGCGTCCTGGTAGAAAGCTCGCCTCATCGGGTCATTCCCGATGAGCAGTATCGAATTTCGGGCTGCACGATCGTTCCGCCTGGATATTGGAAAGAACTGGGCCGTGATGGGTTGGTGCTTGGGCTCAAGGAGCTCGAGACTGAAGCAGGATCCATGGGTCCGTTCATCTCGGATCATTGCTATTTTGCTCATTGCTTTAAAGGGCAGGCGGGATCAGAAGATCTTCTTTCTCGCTTTGATCAGGGAGGAGGAAAGATTTTCGATTTGGAGTTTCTTTGCGATGAAAATGAAAAGCGAATCGCCGCATTTGGGTACTGGGCGGGGTTTGCCGGAGCGGCATTGGCGATGCAGGCTTGGTGCATGCAACAAATCGGTCCAAGCGAGATTCACAAGAAAGTCGAAGCCCGCAGTTCAGAAGAATGGGTAAGACTCATGCGAGAGTTATTTGATCGCGCTCGGCCTCCGTTGGGAGGGGGGCCAAAAGTTCTAGTCACAGGCGCGCACGGGCGGTCAGGACGAGGTGCGTTTGAGTTTTTCTCGAGGATCGGAATTCAAGCCACAGGTTGGGATCTTAAAGAAACCCAGAGAGGGGGTCCGTTTCCGGAGATTCTGGACTTCGATATGCTTGTTCACTGTGTCGGTGTAAAAAATATAGCGCGCCCTTTTCTGACTCGGGAGCTGATCGATCGCTCGAGAAGGCTGTCCGTGGTGAGCGATGTCACTTGCGATACGGGAAGTCCGCAGCACCTTCTGCCGTTTTACGAAATGCTCACTTCTTTAGAGTCTCCGGTGAGACGGATTCGATATGGGAGCGATGTTCTCGATGTCATTGCGATTGATCATCTTCCTACTTTGCTTCCGCTTGAAAGCAGTCGGGAGTTCAGTCTGCAGCTCTTTCCTTATCTTGAAGCGTTTCTCTTGGAAACCGATGATCCGTCGTTGTTGCATCCGTGGAATTACTCTCTGGGACTTTTTAAAGAGGCCTCTGTATGAGAACGGTGCATTGGTTAGGCGCAGGAATGTCATCTCGTCCTGGGTTCGAAGCTTTGAAGGATTGGCCGGACCTTCATCTTGTTCTTTGGTCGCGTGATTCTTGTAAAGGCTCTCAGTGGCTCGATGCAAAGGCAAGCTTTCGGACTTTCGATCTCAACGAGCTCCGAAGATCGCTACAGCCCGGAGACGTCGTCGTATCCATGCTTCCCGCGCCGATGCATCCTGAGATCGCCGCGATCTGCCTTGAGCGACGAAGTCATCTCTTGACGACAAGCTATATCTCAAGCGCCATGCGTGAGTTTCATGCTGAGGCGCGGGCCCGACAGATCTGTTTTCTGAATGAAGCGGGGCTAGACCCTGGAATCGATCATCTTTTCGCTCATCGTCTCGTATCTGAAATGGTTCGCGAGCTGGGCCCTGTCAAACCGAATCGAGTCGAGTTTGTCTCGGTTTGCGGTGGTTTTCCTAAGAGACCCGACGAGTTTAAGTATCGATTTAGCTGGTCACCGGCGGGAGTTTTTGTAGCGTTCCTTTCTTCAGCGGCTGTGATCGAGGACGGAGAGTCTCGGCAGGCTGAA
>CAZCBS010000042.1:0-17863 GCA_964496965.1 uncultured Bacteriovoracaceae bacterium | reverse complement strand
CGGAAAGAAGCATTTGCCACTGGCGATTAAAGAAACCTCGTCAGCCGCGCTCAAGCGCCCCCTTCGAACGCTGATTCTTCATCAGAACCAGGACGATCTCTACTGGCGCATGGCAAGCCAAGGCAAAGAGCTTGAGGCGCAGGTCATTCGACTCCGCCAGCGGAGCTACTGCGTTCTATCGAGCCCGCCTTGGACAAAATGGCAATCCGTGATCAATTGGGCCGAAGGCTCTTTGCCTGGCTCGGGAGCAAGTGCCGATCGCGCCAATCAGGATCTTGAGAACGAGTCCGACGAGCGAGACGAGATCGACCCCTTGTCGCTGATGACTCAATACGCCGGAATCGTGTCAGAGTTCTTCAAGCTTTCAAAGCCTTCGTTCGATGGGCTCGATGTCTACACCATCAGAAACGCTGATTTCATCGATCATATCGATCAAACTCAGCTCAAGCCTATCGAAAGGCGCTTGATCCGCTATCATATTCTTCATCACCATCGAATCTATCTCCCCAGCGCGCCGCTGGCGTATCTCGGCGCTCCATCTGAGAACGGCGCGGCCGAAATCGCGTCGATTCATCTTTTTCGATCTGCGATGGACTCCCATCTGTCAGCCGCCCCCTCGACATCTCGCAAGAAAGAGAGCAGAGCGGAGACTTTCTACCAATGGATCCTAGAGCATTCGTTTGGCTTTTTAGGAAGCCTTGTTCTCAATCCTAAGCGAAAATGCGACCTCATCTCCGATCATGAGCAAAGAATCGAAGAGCTAAAAAAAGGCGCAGCGCCTTCTTATCCCCATGAGCGACAAGCTCGCGAGCTAGCCTATCTCATCCTTTCGTCTTCAAGCTCTTCTTCTCACTTGTCTTCAAATTCATCCGCGAGCTCAACTCCAAGCTCGTCTTCAAACTCCGCTTGGACCGCATCCGAGTTTTCGAAAACTTTGGATGAGTTCCTGAAAAACTCAAACTTAGCCCCGGCGCTTTACTTCGCCGCAAGGTACGTAGGCTTCGCGTTCGCCAAGCAAGTCCATCACACTCTTCTAGAAGAAAAACTCGAAATCGAAACCCTCAAAAAAATCTATCTAGGCGAACCCGACTCAGCGCTCGCTCCCCCGTTTTGGCGATTTCATTCTCTGAGAAGCGCGGCGCTCAAAAGCCCGCTCGGACCCAGCAAAACCGAAAGCCTTTAAAAAATCCCCATCCGTTCAGCTCGATAACGATTATGCGCGCCACAAAGCAAAGTCAGGTTTTCAGCAGTGTTTTGTCCGCCTCGGCTGAACGGAACGATATGCTCGAATTGCAAGCCATGCCGACTCCGGCAAACTCTTCCTGATTTAGGATCTTTATAGGTACAGCCGTTTTGATTTCTTAGAAGTACCGTTCTCTTCACATCGACGGGAATATACCTCGATCGCTTTTCTGGATCCGACTTTGCCTCTGCTCCAGCTATATTTTTCGGTTCCATCGATCCTGTCGCCGGGACTCCCGGCGCCGGGGTTTGGTTTTGCTCAGGCGAGGCTTGAGATTCAGACTTTTGCGATGACTTGCGCGTGGGCCGCAATTCATTCAATGCAATATCAGCAACCTGATCGATCAAAACGTCCATTCGTCCTTCAAAATTTTTGTGAGCCATCAAATTTTTTAGCTCTTCAAGTTTCGCCATCAGTTCTTGACTCGCGACAAACTGAATAAGAGTTTTTTGCTCAGGAAGCGGGCGAGTCTTTTCAGTGGGAATCATGACATCCGGAGACCTCTCCATGAGCACGCGCTGCCCCTCGCGAGTTGACTTTCCAAAAAGCTCGGTCACGACTTCACGCTTTTCTTCGAGAGATAGCTTTTGTTCGCCTTCAGCTTTTCGTCGCTGATCTTCTTTTCGGAAAAAGACTTGAGCCTGGCTCGCGTTTTCGAGCCCCAGTTCGCCGCTTTCCAGTTTTGGCGCAATCTCCGGAACCGTCTTGAGTAATCTCATAGCGCTAATGCGACGATGTGCCGCGCCAGCAGAATAGCCGAGCTCTTTCATGGCAAACTGATAAAGATCCGGATAACCGATTTCCAAGTGAAGCCTTCTCGCCTCAACTTCCCTGAGCGCATACAAGATTTCCATGAGAAGCTTGCGCTCGTTTTCAACTTTTGTTTTCAGACCGCTCAGCAACTCATCGTTAGAAACGGACTGAAAAAAGAAGGACTCGTGAGATACGGATTGGAAATTCATAAATGCCTTTCTGTTTATCGAGAGGCAACACACCATGAGTTTTCAATTTGAATTCGAGGCCTCTGGCAGGCTCATCAGCGCACTTTGCATCAAGAGCTTGCGGCCGCGCTCACTCATGCTTGAACACGCCACCATAAAGGCAAATAGCGCCGTTTATGCTAGAATTAGAAGCGATTTTAAAAACTCATCGCCAAAATTAGGTTTCACTTTTCAACCACGTCAAGAGAAAAATAAAACTTTCTAACGTGCTAAGATCCTGCTGCCAAAGATCACCTAGTCATCTACTCAAAGCAATCCCGGCGCCGGGATAAAATTAATCTATCTGCGGCAGTCCCTGCGCACTTTCAATCGCGCGCCCAGCTCACGGTTACACCTTCTCAGTTTCGGGCGAATCCTTCTTCTCAAGCTTGCGATAAATCGTCCGCGAATTGATCCCAAGAAGCTTAGCGGTCATGTTCTTATCACCCGAGGTCGCCTCAAGCGTCTTTCGAATCAGCAAATCCTCGACATCTTTCAAAGGCGTGCCGAGCGGAACGGTAATCGAAGGATTGACCGCCGGACCGGACGCCACGCTTTCCGACGATGACGGACCGACTTTCTCCGCGCGAGAAGCCAGATCAACCAGATGAGGGGGAAGATCGCCGGCCAAAAGCAGCGCGCCTTGCGCGAAAACCACTCCACGCTCCACGACGTTGCCGAGCTCACGAACGTTTCCAGGCCACGAATGCGCCAAGAGCGCTTCCATGGCGCTGTCTTCGATTCCCTCAACCGTTTTTCCGTGGCGCTCGCAGGCCAGCTTGAGAAAGTGATAAGCCAAATCTGGAACATCTTCCATTCGCTCACGAAGAGGCGGAATCTGAACCGCGATCACTTCCAAGCGATAGAGAAGATCCTGACGGAAGGAGCCGTTTCGAACGTTTTCCTTGAGATCGCGATGAGTCGCCGCGATCACTCGAACATTGATCTTCTTAGAGTTCGTCGCGCCGACGCGTCGAACTTCGCCTTCTTGAAGCGTCCGCAAAAGTTTGGCTTGAAGCGCGATCGGCATATCTCCGATTTCGTCCAAGAAAAGGGTTCCCTCATGCGCGGCCTCGAACAAACCTTCTTTAGTAGAAGTTGCGCCGGTAAATGCGCCCTTTTCAAATCCGAAAAGCTCGGACTCAATCAGCTGCTCCGGAACCGCGGCGCAATTGATCGCGATAAACCGCCCTTTGGCCCGAGTGCTTTGATCATGAATACGTCGCGCGATCAGCTCTTTTCCCGTTCCGCTTTCGCCGGTGATCAAAACCGTCGCGGCCGTCGGCGCGACTTGGCGAATCATCGCTTGAAGCGCGCTCATTGCGCCGGAGGTACCAACGACTGACCCCATCTTCTCGACCTGAGCTTGAGACGGCGCCCCCCGTGCAGCCATTGCACGACCTCGTGAACGTTTCAGAGCCATTTCCACCGAAGAAAGAAGCGCTTGTCTTTTGAAAGGTTTGGTCAAAAAATCGACCGCGCCGAACTTCATCGCCCAGACCGCTTCTTCGATTCGGCCAAAGGCCGTCATCAAAATGACCGGAGTACCGTCTCCGCAAAGCGAAAGCGCGCGCAAGAACTCAAGCCCCCCGAGCCGTGGCATGCGCACATCGGTCAAGATCAGATCAAACGAAGCGCGAGCCTTTTCTGGAGCGCCCCTGACTTGCTCGAGTGCCGCCTGGCCATCCGCCGCGGTCGTGACGTCGTATTCGGCAAGCTCCAAGATTTTTCGGGTCGACTCCAGCGCTTGGACGTCATCGTCCACAAGAAGAATTCTGCTTTTTGCCATCAACATGGAAGCTCCACCTCTTGCTTCGCGCGCTCCTGCGCATGTTGCTCAAACGGATAGGCGCTCGGAAAGCCAATCTCGAAACAAGCTCCCGTTTTGCCCTCGATCAGCTCGAGCGACCCCGAATGCTCTTCGATCACGCGCTTAACAAACGAAAGCCCAAGCCCCGTTCCCTGTGCTTTGGTTGTCACAAAAGGAACGAAAAGTCGCGTACGAATTTCCGCGGGAATTCCAGGACCGTTGTCTTGAATCCTGAGCCAAACGCGGCCGCTTTCCGCGTTCCCCATCAAAATCTCGATCCGCTTTGTTCCAGCGCAAGTTTCGAGCGCCTGAAGAGAATTCCTGAAAAGATTCCCAAGCGCCTGCTCGAGTAAATCTCCATCTCCGAAAATATGAAGATCCGCCCGGGCTTCACGGCGCCAATCGACTTCCACTTGCTGCACTTCGCAAACGGGCGCATAGGTCGCAAGCACGGTCTCGACGATCTCGCCCAGGTTCATCCGTTTCTTTTCGCCCGCGGAGAGTTTTGAAAGCTTCAGGTAGTTATCCGTGATCTTCTCGAGACGATCCACCGAGCCTAAAATCGAGTGCAACGACTGTTTCAGCGAAACGTTTCCAAGCTTGCTGGCCATCTCGGCGGCCATCTCGGCTTCAAGCCCGATCGAATGCAGTGGGTTTCGGACCTCGTGCGCCACCTGCGCCGACATTCGCCCGACTGCCGCCATGTTTTCAGCTCGTCTGAGTCTTTCTTGAAGATCCATTTCATCGGTGAAATCGTCGAGAACCCAAATCGCGCCACCGGCCTCCGCCCCTTCGGATCTCAACGGCATGAGATGCCCACCGTAAATTCGGCCTTCAAGAACCTTGAATGCGGCATTTGCTTCCGTCAGCGAAATCATTTGCGCCGGCCGAAGCGAGCATCGACCACTCGTGACACTTGTGGCGCTCTCGGCGCTCACGCGAAGCGAGTCAAGCCAAGCTTCCGCCTCGGGATAAAGCGCAAGAATCGCCCGGATCTTGGCCCATTCTGCGAAATGCTTTCCGCGAATCATTTCTGCCGGTGCCTGGAGCCAACGCTCCGTAACCGGGTTACATTGCGTGATCCGGCCTTCAAGGTCGGTCACCAGAAGCACGCCTTCGATGCTGTTCAGGACGTTCTCGTTCAACTCGCCCAAGCTTCTCAAAAGACTGTTCTGCTCGAGGAGACGATGCTTTTGGGCTTCGACCATTTTCTCGCGCTCTAAAAGCGCGGTGGCCATATTGTGGAACTCCCGCGCGAGCTGGCTCACCTCGTCGTTTCGCTGAAGCGGAATCTCCGGAAAGAGCGACTTATCTCCTTTTTTCAATCCTCTTCGTGTAATTTCGCGAGCCAAGCGCGTCAGCTCGTTCAGAGGACGAAGCGCGCGCTCGCCCAGCCAAAGCAAAAGAAGCGAAAGCGATACCACCGCAAGCAAGATCAACTCGAGGCCGGTCCTGAGCTCGATCACGCGGCTTTCGGCCAAGGAGAAGTTCTGCCGAAAGGCGCGCTCGTATTCGTTCGCTCCCCATTGAAGCTGACGCGCCCACTCTTCCATCTGCTGTGTCCACACCGAGTAAGAACGTGCGGACGCGTTTTCATCTTTTTGCGCCAGCGCGGTTTCAAGCCGCTGCGACTCAGCCTTGAGCTGCACAAGCTCGTCGGCGACGTTCGTCGCCCATTGCTTCCATCGCTCGCGAGCCTCTTGGGAAAGCGCAGCCCCGCCGTTGGATGCCGAGTGAGTCTTGATCAATTCGATCGCGCGCGCAATCTCGCTCTCAAGAACATCCGTCACCCATTTTGGAACCGCTCGGGGACGCCAATGGGGATCCTTCCAATGTGCCGCTCCAAGGCTTCGCTCAAACTCGCGATGATAGAGATCAGCATCCACCTGAATCTGAACAAAGAGACGCCCCAGCGGAACCGAGACACGATTGGTGACATCGAGGATCTGATTCACTTCCGTGATTCGCACAAGGCTGATGGTCGAGCCGAGAACCGACAAAATCACAAGCGCGCCCACGAAAGCCAAAATCCGGCTTCGAAGCGATTGCGTGCCTTTTTCCGAGGCACCCTGTGGCTGGCCCTTCACTCCCATTCCCATAGCTTCGCACAAAACCAAAAGGTGGTCGCCTACTTTTGGTCTAGCGGCGCGTCACAAAAAAGTATGCCATACCTTTTTGTCTAGCAGCGCGTCAGCTGATTGACTCTCTTCATCATTCGCTCAAAATTTGCCTTCATCGCGCCGATAGGAATTCTAAGTGCGCGGAAAATTTCATCGAACTTTCGTCATCCTTGCGGTCCTTTTTCAGCAGATCTGCCCTGCTCGCGCGGACACCTATATTTTACGACAACCGATTCAGCAAACGACCGAGCTGACTCGAAAATGGGCCCTGACTAGCTTGGGAGTCGATCTGACGATCTCTGCGGCAAAAGCGGGCACGATCTACTACTTGACCGGAAGCACCCAGGCAGCCGGAACCGTCGCGATCAATGACGCCATTTTCGAAATTCCAATGATGGCGGCATCGCCTCGCGCGCAGCTGAACGCTTGGGCAGCTTGGAAAAGGCGAGAACACGTCAAGAAGATCGCCAATATCCCGGGCGTCGAAAAAATTCGGGTCATCACCGCGGGGCGAGTTGAGAATCATAGCTATCTCACGGCCACGCTTCATTCGCAGTCCGTCGTATTCATCGAGACCCAAGGAGCACTACCATCCGAGCTTGGGACATTGGAAGATTGGCGTAAACTCGATGACCTGGAAAGCTCAAGACTGCACCTCCAACTCAAAATCGCGGATCAACCCGCCGGATCTCCGATTGAAGTCAGCCTCAGCGATCTCTTCGGAAAAAAAGCGCTCGCTCCAGAAGGCCGCGAGGAATGGTTGAACGAGATCGCGAACTGGAAACAAGATTTTTCTGCTTGGCAAAAACTCAATCTCATCAAACCGATCGATAACGCTCTTTCAATCGAGACCGATCTTCTCGTCAAAGACGAGAAACTCAAAATCGGCGAGCTCACCTCTGGCAAAGGCGTTCAAAAAACATTGCGAAACTCAGCCCCTCAAAAGCTTATCGACTGGGTCCGTTCCTCTATCTTGAACTCAAAAGGACATGGGACGATGAAGCTGACTCAAAAAACGATCACTGTTCGGAAAAAAGGGGAATCAAAGCCAAACTGCAAAGAGATCGTCAAACAAATATTGGGCAATCTCTATTTCAGAGAGTGAATTTGTCGTTGGCTATCACTGGCTATCACTTGCGATGATGAGGGTTCATCGGATCGGTGATGAATAAATAGACTCCGGCGCCAATTACCACTGCATAAACTCTGATCTTCGGAAGATCCTTTGCCTGAGCTGATTTTAATTCATCATGAATTTTCTGAATCGGCACATCGTTTGTCCGATAAATATCAAAAGAAATCGGTTTCCCGTTTTTATCAACAAATCCATTTTCGAAGATTTTTTCCAAAAAAGTAGACGGGAGCACCGCACCGTCCGATGCGAGCTTGATCCCGCTGGCTTTGAGCTGTTGGCATACGCCGGCGTAGCAAGTCACCGTCCAAGTGTTTCTTTTAACCTTCCCCCTCAACTGAGCCTGAAAGCGAGACTTAAGGCTAGCAATGGTTTCAGGTGGAAGATTTTTGAAACGAAGAATCGTTCCGTCGGTCATATTTGTCACCCCACTTCGAATCTTTCCGTAGGCATGAAATAAGTCCGGAGTGTAGTGTACGCCTCCAACGAACAAGTAACTATGACCATCGGGGTGGATCCCTAGGAGGACCTCATCTCCGTCGCCAAACACATCCTTGACGTTGAAAAACTTCTCTTTTCTTTCGACTTCAGTCACTTTCTTAATTGCTAAGCTCTTACCGCGAAAAGCCTCTTCCATCTCTGCAATGACGCACGCCCCCCTGTCCTGGCCATGCGTCTTCGCGACGCCCACGACCAGCGTAAAAGATAAGGCAGCGCAAAATGCGCGTTGATAAGTTAAACCTAGACGCATACACAATCTATTCGGAATTAAGCGGCATTCGATTTAAAAAAAACGAATTTGTCATGACGCTTGCAATTATCCTTATCCTTAATGCTTGCTCGCGACAGAATACGGATACTGACGATCGCCCTACTCGTCCTCAGTGTTTGCGTGGCAGTTTTTGTTGGGCTGGCCGCCATCAACCAACGCACGCTCAACCGTACTCAAGAAGTCCGCTACCACTCTCATCTGCTCGCCGAAGAACTAAGAGACAGCTCCGAGGAACTGACTCGCGCGGCTAGGACTTATGTTGTTACGGGCGACCCGAAATACGAAAATCTCTATTGGCATCTCCTGGCCGTCAGAAGCGGGCAACAACCTCGACCCGACGGGCGAACGGCTTCACTTCGACAACTCATGGAAGAAATGGGATTCACCGCCCAAGAGTTACATAAGCTCGAAGAGGCCGAAGACAATTCCAATGAGCTGGTGAATACCGAACGAGTCGCGATGAATGCGGTAAAAGGCCGATTCAAGGACAAGAACGGAAACTTTACCCGAATCGGGCACCCCAATTTCGCGTTCGCGCGCAGAATCATGCATGATGACAAATACCAATACGATAAAGAAACCATCATGCGGCCGATTCGCGAGGTGGACCAGATGCTGGACCAGCGCACCGGCAAGACGGTCCAATCCTATATTCATCGAGGTGACTTTCTCCTCGAAGCGATCGCTTTTTTCATGCTCTTGGTCGTCATTACGAGCGTCGCGCTCGGGGCCGCCGTTATGCGACAGCGTAAAGAAGAGGAAGATCGATTGAAAATGATCGAAGAGCTCGCTGAAGCAGTCCGCTTACGCGACGAATTTCTCTCCATCGTCTCGCACGAGCTACGAACGCCCGTCACGCCTCTGACGCTCAAGATCCAGATCTTGCTTCGGCTGCTGAGCAAAGCGACAACACAAGAAGTCTCCAGGCATAAAATCGGGGACCTCATGTCCGGAATTTCAAGGGACCTCACGCGAATTCATCGTTTGATCGAAGAGCTTCACGAAGCCTCCCTCATGAGTTTTGGACAACTTCCGCTGCGAGTGGAGACTTTTGACTTGGGGCTTTTAGTTCAGAACGTTCTTAAAAGCTTTGAGCCAATCCTCCAGCAACACGATTGCCAGGTGCACTTCAATCGCGCTGGCAATATCACAGGAAACTGGGATCGAGCTAAGCTGGAGCAAGTGTTCACCCACTTATTGACGAACGCGATCAAATTTGGGCGCCAATGCCCCATCTCAGTCGAGATTGAGTCAATCGACGATTCCGTGCTCGTCCGAATCCAAGATGAAGGCGTAGGGATCAGCGAAAAGGACCAGAAACGACTCTTCGAGCGGTACAATCGAACTGCGCCATGGAAAGAGTTCGGCGGCATCGGACTGAGTTTGTATGTCACGAAACGGATCGTCGAAATGCACGGGGGCAACATCCTTGTTGAAAGCGCTCTGGGAAAAGGCACGACATTCACCGTGAAGCTTCCTCTTGCCCGATCCGAGCAAAAAGCTGCCTAAGCTTGCTCGAGTTTGACAAATCTTTGACTGTTCATTTTTTTACAATTTAATAACTAGAAATTTTCTCGGTCCAACTTCAACATTAAATTAAATCTAAATAACTCATTGAAGTGAACAACGAGGAAATTTTAATGAAAAAATCCTTAGCATTGCTTGCTGTATTGATCAGTTCATCGTCAGTTTACGCCGGTATCGAGCCATTTGGCGTGGACGCCGGCCTTTCCTTCGGATTGGGCTCGATGTCGAGCGGAGCCGACACCATTCAAGGCCGTACAATGGACACGCTCGAACTTCACGTGTTCCCAGGATACAAATACATGGGATTCATGCTGGGCCCAAGCTTCGCATACGATTTCGTGGGCCAGTTGACCGATCCAGCCTCGGTGAAGGGCCAGAATCTCAAAGGCCATGGCTATACGCTAGGAGTGGACCTTCAGTATCAATGGACCGAGTTCCTGTTCACGGGCGGCATTGATTTCGTTGGCAGGTACTCGCAATCGCTCACAACGGTTTCAGGCCAGGACTCGTACTACTCCAGTCCTTTCGGTTTCCGTTTAGGCGTTGGGTATCTCTTTATTCCGGAGATCTCGGCCGACGCGTCCTTTACGATGACCTGGTACTCGAACAACAACCTCGGTGGAAAAGACGTCAGCATTTCCAATGACAAACTCAAGCGCACGAACTTCGCGATCGGCGCTTCTTATCATTTTTAAACCAACAAACCAAGTCGGAGTAGAGATTAAATGATTGCTCATAACCCCCTCCACAGATCCGGACGAGCGCGTTTCACGCATCCGGCTCTTGCCTTAGGTAGTGACGCCACGTCGCTGCAAAGGGTAAGGATGATAGGCTTTGGCCAATGGAAACCACTTGTCGACCAGCCGATTCATCCTCTCCCAAGTGAGCGGGTTCTTCTGTCCTCGACGCTTCAGCGCGTGATGCCAGTACCGTCCTACTTGGAAGCGAAACGAACAGAGCGATCTTTCATTGGTCGGCACTCCGTAATACCGGAAATGCCCTCCAACAACCGATCGCAGCCATTTCCCAACTTCGGGAATCGGCTCGTGCATTCGTCTCTTGAGCTCAGCTTTGATCTCTTTCAGTTTTGCTCCCATCCTCTTTTTGATCGTCTTTCGGATGACCGTAAACATCTTGTTCTTCCGTTTCTTCCCACAGATATGTGTGAAGCCCAGGAAGTTGAATGTCTCAGGTCTTCCCTGATTCTTTCGCTTTCGATTCTCGATCGCAAACGGACCAAACTCAATGAGCTTGGTCTTCTCAGGGTGAAGTTTCAGTTCAAACTTCGCAAATCGCTTATGAAGTTCCTTCAGGAAACGATCCGCATCCGATTTCTTTTGGAACCCCACGACAAAGTCGTCCGCCCATCTCACAATGACCACGTCACCGCTCGAGTGCTTCTTTCTCCAATCGTGAGCCCAAAGATCAAAAACATAGTGAAGAAAGATGTTCGCCAAGAGTGGAGACGCGCTCCCTCCTTGCGGGGTTCCCACTTCACTGGCCTGCCAGACTCCCTTCTCCATCACCCCTGCGTTCAACCACTTTCGGATGAGCCGCAAGACTTTTGGATCAGAGATTCTGTGTTCGACGAACTTCATCAGCCACTCGTGGTTAATCCCATCGAAGAAGCCACTGATGTCCGCATCAATCACAAAATTCACATGCTTCGTGAGGAGCCCAACGTAGAGAGAATCCAGACAATCATGCTGGCTTCTCCCCGGTCGATATCCGTACGAAAATCCAAGAAAGTCCGTTTCATAAATTGCATTCATCACCTCCACCGCGGCTCTTTGGACAATCTTGTCCTCCAGAGCAGTCACCCCAAGGGGGCGCTGTTTTCCGTCGGTTTTTGGGATAAATACTCTTTTGACGGGCTTCGCTCGGTACGCCCCTCGCTTCAATCGTTCCGACAGATCCTTGAGATTTTCTTCCCAATTTTCCGCATACGATTGCCACGTCTCCCCATCCACTCCGGCAGAGGCATCCTTCTTAAGACTGAAGTACGCTTCCTCCAAAGTATCCGGGCTGTAGATGTGGTGCATCAGGTTCGTGAACTTTGCCTTACTTTCTTTGACTGCTACTTGACGTACCCGCTCAAGCGCACTTTGCACCCTTTCTCGGCATTGAATCCGTCGGGTGTTTTGCTCTTGCAGGTTCCCTTTGGCCAGATCCCTTCTCTCCATCCCCTCCGCAGCTGTTGGCTTTCCAGCATTGTTCGAGGACTTCACAGATACTACGGATCTTTCCGACTTCCCGTGATCGTTCATCATTGGCGTTCGTCCTTACATTTCCCAACACGACCCAAGGTTCTTTCGAGCTTGGGTAACCACGGGATCTCCCGGTTCTCGCGCGGATTATCTCTGTACTCGCACAGGGCCTCTGACGCCGCTAGGTTCCCGAGCCTCTCGCCTTTGACGAAACCCAAGATGTGGCCAACGCATTCTCCTACAACACTGGCACCTAGTCTGATTTTAACGACGCTCAATACCTGGCTCATACATTCCTTTACTAACGCTTCACGACTGAACTTGCGGACAGTCGCGCATAACTCAAGTTCGATGGTGGGGTGGCTCACCCCCTTTTCATCGTGCGGCCCTTTCATCCGCATATAACCCGCCGGTTTGATCCCGGCGCACAGGAGAAGAAAATATGAAAAAGAATCTCAAGTGGTGGCTTATGGCAGCGGCACTGATGATCGCGGTCATCGGAACCGTTCAATCTTGCGGAAAAGACAGTGGCAACGCGGCCGGTGGAGTCACCTTTTACGGCGCTGGCAGCTGAAAAAAAATGGAGCGATCATGAAAAAAAATATTAAATACTGTTTATTTGGAATGCTGGCGTTTTCCTCGCTGACATTCGCCGCGGATTCGGGACTAAGTCCCTCCTCCGTGAAAGTGACCGTCTATTCTGTCGCGTTGTCGACCAGCACAGACTGCACGAATCCAACCGTCATCGCATCTTATCCGAGCGGTAAAGAATTTGATTTCATGCAAAATCCTGCCATTCTCTCCGGCACGATCGCTGACGGAACCTATCCGTGCATCATCTTGCAAATGAGCGATCAGATCAAGGTGACTCCATCGTCGACCTCGACGACTGGAAATTGCGTTGCGGGAACCGAGTTCACCAACCCGATCTGCAAAGCCGCAAACAGCCAGGCTTATCAGTCCATGACCGTCAATTCCGACAACTCCGCATCGTTTAGCTCCGTAGGCACGTGTACCGCCGCGGTAGGAAACACGGGAGAAGTCGTGCCGCTGTTTTTGAGCACGGCATCGACTCTTTCCACTGGCAACCTCGTGCCGTTTGTCCAACCATCAGCCGCGAACGCTGCCAGCTGCGTAGGTTCGGTTAAGACGGGATGCGGAATCAAACTCAGTTCCAGCTTTACCGTCGCGGGTTCGGGCGCCGGTACCTTTGTCGTGGATTTCACTGGTCAGCTTTCCGACTCCGGTGGTCTCTGTAACTTGAACGCACCGGCCTTTAGCTTCCGTTAATTTCTCTCAAAGCGCACCAAGGGACTGCTTTGGTTCCTTGGTGCGGTTACAAACAGCTGCTTAAGCGCTCACCTATTTCTACCTCTGCTTTAAAGCCACGCCCGATCGACTTAAAGCAACCTGACTTAAAATCAGCTCTCTCGGCAGTCGTCGTTCTGAACTAGGTCAGATCAATCTTTTCTAGATAATCCAGCGCGGACGCGACTTTCACACCCTTTGAATTTGAAAATTCTCGGTCCAGATGACGGACGAGCTGAAGGCAGTCGGCCTGTGGAAAAAATCGTCCAAAGAGGTTGAAATTTTTGGATGGAGCCGCATCCGATAACTTGACCTCAATCAGAAGAGGATTCTTTTTGGGCCTCTCAACGACAAAATCGATTTCTTTATCGTCTTTTGTTTTGGCGAAATGCAAAGCGTATCCAAGCCCTTCTGTATCTTCCAAAAGTTCGAGCTCTTTTTTTAAACTCAAGGCAACGAGATTCTCAAGCTGCGCGGACTCACCGCCCTCTACGCGGGCAATGTCATAAAAATAGTATTTGCTCGCTTTTTTTATCCCCCGAGCGACATTTTTCGCTTTTGGGGAAATTCGAAAGACGACATATAGATTTTCCAGGACCTGTAACCATTTTCGAATAGTTTTGTCATCGCGGTCCAAGTCTTCAGCCAATGAGTGAACGGAGATCGTGGATCCCACTCTTTGCGCCAGAAGCTCGACCAGTGTTTCGATGCCATCCAGATCTCGGACATTTTCCAAGAAAAGCATGTCCTGACGAAGAATCAAATCGGTGTGGCTTCTTCTCCAGAGGTGATAAAATTTCTCGCTACCCTCGAAAAATGGCTCAGGAAAACCCCCCGTTTTCAACAGTCGTCGATAAGTTTCGTCGACCGAATTCATTCCTCTCAGTTCCTTCAAATCAAGAGGATTTAGCCTCACGAAAAAAAAACGCCCGGCCAGTGAATCTCCCATTTTTTTTGCGATATCCAGCCGCGCGCTTCCCGTGACGAGTACTTTTTGTTTTTGCAAAAGCCCGTCATCATAAAGGCCCTTCAACCAGAGCTTCCATTTCTTCATCTTGTGAAGCTCGTCGAAAATCACCAGCTCCTTGGAGCGATCCCACTCTTGCTTTCGGAATACCTGGAAATCTTTTTTGATATCGTAATTGTAATAAGCCGCGTCTTTGATCAGGCTTTTACTCAACGTCGTTTTTCCGACCTGACGTGGCCCCATCAGAAGAACGATTTTCTTTATCAGCAAGGGGCCAATCTGGGACGAGAGATATCTTTTCATCGTATTATGACTTTTTAGGACTTGCCTCCAAAAAAGTCAAGGCTTTTTCGGACTAGACTCCAAAAAAGCCATAATACTTGAGCACATGATACGTGGACAATGATCTTAGCGTCCGGACAGCCTGCCGATGGCGGACAGCATCGTCCTTGCCACGCCCAGCAAATGGACGCGACGCTACTGACTCTCAACAATGATTTTTCTGGAATTCCTGGAACAAAGGTACTTCGCAAAGAACGCAGCTGAGGTTTGACAGCCACAAAAACTTTCTCCAAACTATCATTAAATCTAGAGAACCGGAGAAAACATGGACGTTCCTTCGATCTACAATTACCAAGACCCCGCGCTTTTCGTAACGGATTGCTACCGCTTCATCCAATCCCAGCACCCCGAGGAAAAATACACGCTCAGAAAATGGGCGCATAGCATGGGGCTAGAAGCCCCCCAGGTACTTGTCGATATCATCAAGGGAAAACGAAAGATCCAACTCAAGCATCTGGATTGGATTTGTCGCGGCATCACTCTCAACGATTCTGAACAATTCTATCTCCGCCTTCTCATCCAAAGAGAAAACACCGCCACGAAAGAAGAAAGACTGCCCTTTGACATGCTCTTGGCTCAGCTGGCTCCGTCCCGAGAAATGAAAAAGATCTATCTCGACGATGGAGAGATCTTCACGGATTGGCTGAATATCGCGATCTTCTCTTTCTGCCGCATTCGAGGCACGTCCATTGATCGACAAGCGATCATCGACACTTTCGAGGCCAAAGCAGAACGATCCGCGATCGAAGCTGCGATCGAAAGACTTCTTTCCGAAGGACTCATCTTCAAGAATGAGGCAGGCTATCTCAAAAACATCGACGCGGAAATCTCCACGACCGCGGATGTGCCCATTCAACGCGTCCACCAATACTATCAGGAAGTCTTCGATCTCGCCAAACAAGCCATCGAGCTTTCGCCCGGCGAACGTGAGTTCCAATGCTTCGCCGTCGCGATCGACTCCGAGAAAATGCCGATTTTAAAGCGCCTCCTGCGGACCTTTCGCAAGCAAGTCCTCGAGCTCTCAGACGGAAACGCCGATCGAGTTTTTCAAGTGAACTTGCAGGCGTTTCCGCTCACCGAACCTCGGTGCGAACAGCAATCTATCCCAAAGCCGATCAGCGAAGGGAAACTTCACAAGAACGATACCACCGATCTTCATAACCGATCGTAATCCGCGTCTTGCGGATTGTCCCACTCTTCAAAAACCTTCTCCGATGCCTTCAATAGCGCACGAGTCTCCAATCGATGGGCGAAGTAGCTTTCGAGCTTCAGCAAACGAATCAACTGGGGATCACCCAAGTACCAAGTCGTTATTCCCGAAGCTGTTCGAGCGGCTCTTGGAATCAGAGCGGGATCTCAGGTTGAGGTTCTCGCTAAGGGAAAAGTCGCATACCTGGTTCCCGTACAAACGATTAAGGAGCTCCAATCCGAGCTTTCCGGATCCCTCAATCAAAAGGACCTGAGAGAGAAAAGGGATCGCGCTCCGTGAGCTCAGGCACCTTGCTCACGCCCAGCAAATGGACGCGACGTTACTGACTCTCGACAATGATTTTTCGGGTATCCCTGGAGCCAAGGTTCTTCGCAAAGAGCGTAGCTGAATAGCTTATCCCTCAAATATTTGAACATACAATCATCCGCGAAGCCGCGTGAAACGCCCCCCGGCGCCGGGGTCCTTTACGTTTCGCGAGAGCGTGCTGCTTTACAAGTGTTCAGTTTTTGTACAGCTCCGTCTTCGATTTTTCGCCGATACCTATTCCACAATAACGACGTAAACATAAGCAACCTCGCAGGAATTCGCTAACCACCTTTGTCGGCACCCTGACGGCCTACGAATTGCTACCTCTCGTCATCGCCAGCTCAGTCAACGTGCTTCTGTCACGGATGCTCTTTCTAGGCAGACACCGCAAGCGGTATTGGAATCAATAAATCAGTAGAAAAATGTGAAAGTGGAGTCTGTATGATGAGAATTTCAAGTATCAATGTTAAATCGAGTTTGGCATTCGGGCTTTTTTTGAGCTCGATAACACTTTTGTCGAATCACGCTGCATGGGCGACTGACGTGGATGAAAGTCAAGTACAGCAGATGGCAGACAGCATGACCGCTCAGCAAATTGATGACGAAGTTCGATCGGGAGCTAGAGATATCATCACTGGCCAGCTCAATACTTCTGACAACGGCGGTCCATCCAACAATAGCATTTCCAATGGCGAGCTCCGCGCACTAGACTACGAACAGGCAATTGAGGCAAATTTCCCGAGAGTCCAGCCGCGAATCTCGAGTCCCGGATTGCATGAATGGACAAATAGTGACCCCCTTTGGAAAGGTTTTAAAATCTTCAGTGTTAATATTGATGCAGGGCCGCGGATAACTCACAGACGTGTCGCAGTGACATTTCCGCGCCACTATATTGCTATCGGTAAAAAAACGGCTGCATGTATCAAAAAGCAGGTATCAGAGTTTTCGAAGGTCCCGGGAGGTCTCAGTTCCCAATTAAAAGCGAGAGAAGCTGAACTCCATTTCTATTTCTTGACTCTCGAAGTAAACGACGAATCTGCAGAACTGCTTCGAGGCCTCGGCAAGAATTCAAAAAACCTATTTGCTTCGTACGAGGAAAGTCCCGATTCAGATGAGCGCATGGAGTCGAAGGCAAAAAATACGCTGAAACTCTTCGCCCACATCGACTTAGAAGGCAATTGCCACGTCACTGCGGCCAACGACATTCTTAAACCCTATGACGACAAGATCAAAGCGAATGAGGACGCGGAAAAACGTCGCGAAAAGGCGCTCAGAGACCTCAATGAAGAGCTAGCCCCAGCCGAAGCATCCGCACCCGCCGCGAATTAAAACTCTAGCTGCACTCCCGGCCCGAGAGAAAAAAGACTCCCGGGGCCGGGATTGTAATTCCCCCTCAAGCCCCAGCAACCACCGGAAGCCCAAGCCGCGGATAAGAAGGCTTAAGCGCTACCGGCCGGAACTACAACTCGCCCCACTTAAATGAAACAAAGGCCCCGTTCTGCCCCGGAGCCGAAACTCCGAGCTGGCGGAAAACATCAGGCATGCCGAAAGGCAGCACCGGCAAGAGTGCCGTCGCCACCCAGCGAATTCCTTCGAGAAGCGTGTAGAGCACTTCTTCAAGCTCAGCCATCGACTCAGGCGTTGCGGCCTTGGCAAGAGCCCAAGGCTTGGTGCGATCGATGTAGAGATTCAAAACGCGGGAACGCGCCGTACAAGCCTGCGCATAAGCTGAAGGATCGACGCGATCGAGCGCGGAGCGAAGCTCATCGCCCAACTTTTCAAACGAAGCGCGAACTTCCGCCGAATGCGTCGAGCGCGCAGGTATCGAAAGCGCGCGATCCGGGAAATACTTGCGGGTCATGCTGATCGAGCGATTGACGAGATTTCCCCAGTCATTCGAAAGATCGGCGTTGTTCTTGAGAACCAAAGCTTCCCAAGT
>CAZCBS010000041.1:0-18135 GCA_964496965.1 uncultured Bacteriovoracaceae bacterium | reverse complement strand
AGATGAACAATCTCATGAGCGCTGAACAAGTGATCGATAATCCGGATGGCTCGGTTACTTTGATTCGGCCTTTTGCGGTAATTGAAGGAAAGAAAGAGTATTTTGGAATTGAGAAACGCGTCCTACGTCCAGTGATGCTTCTTATTCCTGTAGACTCGCATAAAAGTGAAATGAATTTCCCAGAAAATGTCGCTGAAGGAATTTGTAAATCCCTCCGATATCAAAAATCTCTCGATTCTTTTCTTTCCGAGTCCAGTGTGAGCCACTATGCCGACATCGCTGAGAATGGGCACCTAAAGGGACGCAGAACTCCAAGTGGAATGAGTTATGATGGAATTATTGTAATCGGTGAAATTTCAACATACTCCGCTTATCCCCTTCAATCCGTCACCTGCCAATAAGCATCGACGAATTTAAGTTTGAAAACAGCGCCCTCTGAATCCAGTTCAGGGGGCGCCGCTTTTAACGCGAACCCCTCACCGCTTCAACCAACGCCGCTCTCTCTTCATCACTCGGCTGATCAGCATCCTCCGGCGGCATGAGTCGTTTCTCTACAAATGTCGCAACAATCGAATAAGCATCGCGACCTCGCGTAGGGCTTTTGTATTTTCCTAACTGCTGAAGTTCATCGAGAGGAAGCGACGGAGCAAGAGAACCCGCTCCATAGTGACACTGAGCGCAGTAGCGAATCGCGATCCGCTTCAGATCCAGGTTTTTCTGCTTGGAACCGCTGCAGTTCGCGCAACTCTCCGAGCGCACCTGAGGAGTAGAACCAAAATTCTGAAGCACGAAAGCCATCGCCTGATCCGAGCTCAATGGCCAATTCTTAGCCAAAAAATCGGTAGTTTTAGAAGACTTCAACAGGCTCATCACTTCAGCGAAAGACTTCGCTTGAACGATTGCCTTCGCTTTTGCATCATCCGAAGGGTTCACATTCCCAAAACAGAAACTCAAACCGTCTGCATAAGGGACGAACGAAACACTGGGTTGCAACGGATCATAGCGAAACCGAGGCGCAACGGAACTGATCTCGCTTTCTAGAGTAAGACTTCGCTCTTTTCCTGGAACAACCAGGCGATCCCGCAACCGGCTCTCCGGAAAACCCAGCGAAAAGCCGTAGTCCACTGAAGCGAGATACTTATCTTTATCCGTTCGCAAATTCACGAAAACAAAACCCGCCAAAAGCTTCCTTCTGCACTCGATATCGTTCCGACAGCTCGAAGCGCAGTCATGCGCTAGCGAGGCTCGCTTCTCGGCCATTCGCACTTGTTGATCGAATTCAGCCGCACTGACTCTGACAAAAGGAGCCGTCCCGAACGCGAACTTCTTGGACAAAAGAAACTGCGCCAAAGGATCCTTGGTTTCATTCTTGAGCCGCTGCAAAACCGAAGAGCTCTCAGTCGTCTCGCTCCACGGAGCAATCGAAAAAATGGGAATCCCACCTTGATGACAAGTCGTGCAAACCGCGCGAGGAGGTTCCGTGATTTCTGATTTTCCGCTGGAATCATAATTGGAGACCACCCGAAACTCATATTTCTGGGTGGCAGAATCAAAGCTGATCACCTCCAGCTGCTTTTTATTTGGCGTGTATCCTAGAAAAACTCGCGGACTATCGACTTTGTTTAAGTCCTGCGCCCAGACAAAGACCGTGCGCGGAGAAACGTAGTCCGTCGAGCTCCGCTCGAGTGAGCGCCCGTGAGGAATCACTTCAACAATCAGTGATTCGCTCGCGGAGGTTCCTAGCTTTTCGAAAATCTCCCTGGGAGGAAATGGAATGGTCCCGCCCAGCTTCGCCAGAAAAAGATCGAAATCACTGGGCGAGGACGAGGCCAGCTCGGACGCACCTAGCGTAGCCCCTCTCAAACCAAGTAAAACGCAGAACAATAGAATTCGCTTTAAACGCCTCTTTCCGAGCTCCATTCCTCGATTGTGACATTTCAATCTGTCACGTGTAAATATTCTCGTTTCTTTACTGCGACACTCCGAGACAGCTCAGGCCCTGCGACCCATTTCCGAAACGACTCACGCAGGTATCCACCAGGTCTGCTGAACGAGCTGCGACGGCACACTGCATGCCCGTTGTTCCATTCCCAAATCGGGATACACAAGCATCGACGACATCGCCTGAACGAGCTGTCGCCGCGCACTTGAGACCCGTCGAACCATTCCCAAATCGAGAGACACAAGAGTCGACAAGATCATTCGATTTTGCGGTTCGCGCGCATTCAAGACCGGTAGTTCCATTTCCGAAACGCGACACACAGGCATCGACTGCGTCGGAAGAACGCGCTGACTTTGAGCATTCCAAGCCGGTGCTTCCGTTTCCGAACCGAGACACGCAAGCATCCACCATCGCCGCGGAACGAGCTGTCTTCGAGCACTCCATGCCCGTGCTTCCGTTCCCGAATCGAGACACGCAAGCATCAATGACCTCTGACTTAGCCCCGCCCGAAGAATGCTTGCAACCCTCCGCCGCTTCGCGCGCCGCTTGTGCCGCACGATCCGCGAGTCCTTTACACTGAGCACTACAGCTCACTTTACATTGCTCAAGATCATCCAACAGATCTGCATGAGCCAAAGAAGCCAACGAAGCGAATGAAAAAACCAGACAAGACAAAGCCAGAACCTTTGAAATCTTCATATCATTTAATCCCTTTGTTCTCCGGGTTGATCTCCCAGACATATTAAGCGCCAAGCATCTCAGCGCACACGGGCGGCTCGCTGTGCAGGACCAATGCCTAAACGAACCCAAGTCATTTCAGAGACTTGCTTGCGACTGGTGCAGTTCGAAACCGGGGCATTTCGGCGCAAAGCCCGTTACTGAGGCCAAAAAGGGGAAGATTCTTACTTATTTTATGACGCAGATCTCAACCAAAAGGTGGTCACCACCTTTTGGTTGCTTCAATCAGCGCAGCCCGCTCTTCATCAGTGGGCTGATCGGCATCTTTCGGCGGCATCACATGCTTCTCTAAATACGTAGCGACGATAGATTTTGAAACATCAGAAGTTGAAAAACTACCGCGCGTGGGGCTTCGGTATTTTCCGAGCAAGCTGAGATCTTCCAACGGAAGCGTTGGCGCTAGAGATCCCTGTCCGTAATGGCATTGAGCGCAGTAACGAAGAGCTGCCTCTTTCGGGGAAAGAGATTTTCCACTGACTGGCGTCTTATCCACGATGCGCGCAGGCGTCGTCTTGTCCTGAGAGTTATCTTGAGGGCGAAGAGCCTGACGAAGATATGAAATCGCCTTGTCCGAATGGATCGGCCAATTCTTAGCTAAAAAATCGGCCGTTTTTGAAGAACGCAGAAACTCCATCATATCAGCGAAAGAAAGCGATTTTGCGAGCGCACCCACCTCGCGATAGAGAGCAGGTTTTCGTCGCATTTCGTCCGAAATGTCAGAGAAACAAGCGTACACTGCCTGTTCAAAAGGAAGAAGAGAAACGCTTGGATCCAGCGGATCCAAACGGAGATTCACTCCTCGACGAGGATCCGGAAGAAGCGCGGGATTCGGCTCCGGCACAAAAGTCACGTCGCGCTCTTTTCCAGGAACCAGGACCCGATCTCTCAGCTTGCCTTCGGGATACCCTAACGCCAGCTCATAGCTCTCGACAGCGTGAAACTTGGCACGATCATCTCGGAGATGAAAAAACACGAGCGCTGACAAAACCTTTCTTCGGCACTCGATGTCGTTCGGACAGCTCGAGGCGCAGTCTTGCGGAAGCGCCGCAAGCTGCTCCGCTTTTCTGACCTGAAGATCGACTTCAAATGCACTCACATTGACAAAGGGAACTGTACCTGACGTGCCCTTTTTGGAGAGAAGAAACTTGGCAAACGGATCTTTCGCTTCGTTCTTTAAACGCGTCCGAACGTCGACATCTTCAGTGGTCTCACTCCAAGGCGCGACCGAAAAAATCGGAAGTCCCCCCTGATGACAAGCGGTACAGACCGCGCGAGGAGGAAAGGTGATTTTCAAGCTCTTTCCAGGACCGTAATCGGTAATTACCCGAAAATCGTATTTTCGAGTGTTTGAATTAAAGCTGATGACCTCAAGCTGCTGTTTCTTGGGCGTGTACCCCAGAAAAACCCGTGGACTATTGACCTGAACAGGATCCTCCGCCCAAACAAAGACCGCTCGCGGATCCGCAAAATCGGTAAAGTCCCTCTCCAGCGAGCGCCCATGAGGAAACAAATCAGCCATCAGCGCCGTCTTTGTCGAAGTGCCCAGTTTTTCGAAAATTTCCTCAGGAGGAAACGGAATTTTCCCGCCGAGCTTTTTCACGAAAAGATCGAAATCGGTAGGGAGCGCCTGAGCGCCGTGCGCGGCGACCGAAATAGCGCGCGAGCCAAGCAAAACAAATAGAGATAGTTTCTTCCTGAAACGTGTCACCTACAGCCCTCATTGAAATTGTGGCATGATCCGCCGGTTTCAACAAAGCTATAAGTACCTATCTCAATTACAGCCTATGAGAGAGCGTCCAAGCTCCTGTTGCGAATTATGATTTGAGCCTCGGGCAATTTTCCCGCTTGAACCCTTTAGTGAAATCGCATCCGCGCCCTTCACAGCCTTTTATTGTCTTAATTCTCTCAAACTGCCAGCTCATAGATGGGTGAATAGATGGGTGAGCTGATCGATTTACATCTTCGGTAATGAATGAACCAGAAATGCATGCATACTGAGTTCCCTTCAATAAAATGGCAGCATCTTTTAGAAAGCTTTTGCACTCCTTAATGGGCCAAAGTCTGTGTTCAATGTAGTCATGCTGAACCTGCTGATTGGATGCCTTTACGACAATTAATCCCATCACACCCTCATGCTTATCTGGAACGCCGTTGCTATCACAATCGAAGGAAATATTTTTGCTCTCAAAGCATTGCCAATATTGATACGAATGAGAGGAGGGAGAAAATGGCTTCGGTTTGGCATTGCATGCGTTAGATGCCAGGTCGTCCAATGTTAGAATCCCATGGTCATCACTCAGCAAACCATAGGGAAATTTTGATTTTAACTCTTCCAAGTGGTGGGAGGTCGCACCAAACGCGAGAGAAGAAATCAAATAGAGCGTGAGCATGGCCAATCCACGGATCATTTTATTTCGCACTTTTGCAGCTCCTCGTAGAAGTCTGAGAAATTATCACGCTCCGGCGAGAGCGATGGGAAAAATCTATTTCAACAAAGCCCAAGGAGCAGAAAACGGCCTCTGATGAGATTCTTTCACCTTCACGGGAAAAAGCCTTCAAATCCCGATCATTCTGATCAAACGTAACGTAATCAGAGACATTTTCTTATTAAGTACCTCCGATTTTTGCAAGTTCATGCAAAAATCGGAGGTACTTAATTTCTTATCTCATGCCTTCCCATATCTGAGGCGCCCGCTTATGACGCAGCCCTCAACCAAAAGGTGGCGACCACCTTTTGGTTGCGCGGCGCATCGCTTGCACCGTGCCCCGTCTTGTGCGATGAACATTCCCTATGTCTCATTCTCAAGTTTACGAAAATGTCCTTCAAGCCATCGGCAATACGCCTATCGTCCGCCTCAATCGAGTCACCGAAGGCTCGCCGGCTGAAATCTACGCCAAGCTCGAGTTCTGTAATCCAGGCGGCTCCATTAAAGATCGCATCGGCTGGTGGATGATTCAGGACGCTGAAAAGAAGGGCCTGATCAAGCCAGGTGGAACGATCGTCGAAGGCACGAGCGGCAATACCGGCGTGGGCCTTGCGATCGCATCGGCGATCAAGGGCTATAAGTGCATTTTCGTTCTGCCGGACAAGATGTCGTCCGAGAAAATTCAAAACCTCCGCGCTTTCGGCGCCAAGGTCGTCGTCACTCCGACCGCTGTCGAGCCAGATGATCCTCGCAGCTACTACCAAGTCTCGCGCCGCTTGGCTCGCGAAACGGAAAACGCGATCTACCTCAATCAGTACGACAACCTTTCCAACCGCGAAGCCCACTACAATACCACGGGCCCTGAGATCCTTCGCCAGATGCCGGACGTCGATGTCATCGTCGCAGGCATTGGAACGGGCGGAACGATCTGCGGGATCGGCAAGTACATCAAGGAAAAGAAGCCATCCGTCCAGATGGTCGCCGTCGACCCGAAGGGCTCGATCGTTTACGACTATTACAAAACGGGCAAGATGCAGACCCTTCCTAAGACCTATAAGATCGAAGGAATTGGCGAAGACTTCATTCCAAAGAACTACGACCTCTCTCTCGTTAACGACATGGTCGTGGTCGAAGATAAAGAGTCTTTCTTGATGACCCGCGAGCTTCTCACCAAAGAAGGCATCTACTCGGGAATCTCCTCGGGCTCCGCCGTTTGCGGCGCGCTCCGTTGGGTCAAGAGCCAGGGCGATAAGCTCAAGGGCAAGAAGGTTCTTGTGATCCTTCCTGACAGCGGCAACCGCTACATGTCCAAAGTGTATAACGACGATTGGATGCGCGAAGCAGGCTTCCTCGATGCCAACTCCATGGGCACCGTCGCTGACGTGTTGCGCTCGATGAGCGGCAAGGCTCAGAACGTCATGATGATTCAGCAGAACCAAAAAGTTTCCGCAGTCATCGAAATGATGCGCGAGAAGAGCATCAGCCAGCTTCCGGTCACCGATGCCGCAGGCTGGATCAAAGGAATCGTCACCGAAAGCGCGCTCCTCAGCGCTCTTTACGAAGGACGCATCAAAACGACCGACACGATCGAAAGCCTCGTTATGTCCTCCGTCGAGTTCGTAACCCCGAACGATCCGGTTGAAAAAGTCTCGAGACTGGTGACAGCTGGCAAAGTACCGCTGGTCAGCGATCCTTCGACTCAAGGCAAGATTCTCGGCATCATCACCAAGATCGATCTTCTCACTTTTATGGGCAACCGCACTTAACGCTGCTGCGCGGAGCGATTATCATGAGCAAATACACTGAAGAAAAGAAAATGGGGTTTGGAACCAAAGCGATCCACGCGGGACAAGATCCTTGCTCGCAAACAGGCGCGGTGATGACCCCGATCTATCAAACTTCAACGTATGCTCAGGCATCGCCTGGCGAGCATCGCGGATACGAGTACTCGCGCACGGACAACCCGACGCGCACAGCGTATCAACAATGCGTCGCCGCCCTGGAAGGCGGGAAGTACGGCCTCGCCTTTTCGTCCGGTCTCGCAACGACCGCGACGATCATGCAGACGCTCAAGAGCGGCGATCACGTCGTCTGCTCCGATGACGTTTACGGCGGGACTTTCCGTATTTTCGATAAGGTCTTCAAGAACTACGGAATCGACTTCTCCTTCGTTGATCTTTCGGATCTCTCCAAGGCTGAAGCCGCGTTTCGTCCAAACACCAAGATGGTTTGGGTCGAAACTCCAACCAATCCGATGCTCAAGCTCATCGATATCGCAGCCATTGCCGCGATGGCGAAAAAGCGCGGCGTGATTTCGATCGTCGATAACACGTTCATGAGCTCTTACTTCCAAAAGCCTCTCTCTCTTGGCGCTGATGTCGTCATTCACAGCATCACCAAGTACATGAACGGCCATAGCGACGTCGTCGGCGGCGTGCTGGTGACCGACAACGACGCGCTCTACACTCAGCTCAAGTTTTTGCAAAACGCCGTGGGCGCTGTTCCTGCGCCGATGGATTGCTTCCTCGTCATGCGCGGTCTCAAGACCTTGCACGTTCGTATGGAACGCCATGCGCAAAGCGCGATGGAAATCGCTCGTTACCTGGAAAAGCATCCAAAAGTCGAGCGCGTGGTTTATCCAGGCCTCGAGTCTCATCCTCAGCATCAACTCGCTCGCAAGCAAATGACGGGCTTTGGCGGAATGATCACCTTCTTCATCAAAGGCGGTCTCCCACAAGCTCGCACCTTCTTGGAGAATGTGAAGCTCTTCACTCTTGCTGAAAGCCTGGGCGGAGTCGAATCCCTGATCGAGCATCCAGCCATCATGACCCATGCCAGCGTTCCGGCCGAAAGCCGCAAAGCGCTCGGAATTCATGACAATCTGGTGCGCGTCAGCGTCGGAATTGAAGATCTCGCGGATCTCAAAGCCGATCTCGAACAGGCTCTGGCGAAGGTTTAAGGCGATTAAACCGTCGTAGTCTCGGCTGCGGCGAATCGGCCTTCGACCGTCACAACCAACTCGTCAACCGATCCTTTGAGGATTTCGGCTTGCGATGCAAGATGCTTGGTCGCATCGGAAACTTGTGCACTCGTCGATGCATTTTGCTGAGTCACCGTATCTAATTGACTCATAGCCTTGTTGATTTCGTTCACACCAAGAGATTGCTCTTGGGACGCGCTCGAAATATCCGAGGATAGGCCTGAAACCATCGTGACGTTATTGACGATCTCATTGAGAACATCGGCGCACTGCTTGGCCACGACGGTACCCGATTCGACTTTTTGTTTTCCCTGCGCGATCAAGATTTCGACTTTTGATTTCGTCTCTTCGACGACTTTCTCAACCGCGGAAATACTTCCGGTGAGCATATCGGAGATTTCCTTCGCGGCATTTCCGCTCATTTGAGCGAGACTTCCGACTTCTTCAGCCACAACCGCGAAGCCTTTGCCATTCTCACCTGCACGAGCCGCCTCCACTGAGGCGTTAAAAGAGAGAAGCTTCGTTTGAAAAACGATGTCATTAATGACTTTCGTTTTTTCGGCGATTCCGTGAATCACGTTCACGATATCGGCCATTTGCTGATTGCTCGCGTCGACTTGCTTCATGATCGCTTCGTTGCTTGAGCTAATCTCGTTCATCGACTGAAGCATTTGGTCCACGGTGGCCTTGCCTCGCTCAGCTTTGGTCTGAGACTCCGAGGAACTATCGGACGCGGACTTAGCCGCATGCGTAGCCTTTGCGATCATCGCGGTGATTTGCTCAAGCGAAGTAGCCGTCTCTTCGAGCGACGAGGCTTGCTCAGTCGTCGCGCTCGAGAGCGCCTCCGATGAAGCGGCGATTTGTGTCGAGGCGGAGTGAACATTCTCGCTCACCTGATGCAGGCTCGAAGAAACTCTCGTCAGGCGATCGGTCAGATTGAGCGCAAGCGCGATCGCAAAACCAATACAGAAAACCACACAGATCAGAGAGACGAAAAGAAGAGTGCGTTTCGTCGCTAAAGAAAAATCTTCCGCGCTTTTGATTTCTGCCTCAAGAAGGCCGTGCATGACGCTTTTGATCTCGTTCATGGTTTTTGTGATAGGCACCAGATGGGGCAGCATCTTTTCTTGCATGACTTTTTTTGCGAGCTCATTGGACTCGGGAGTGTGCTGTTGAAAAAGAACGATGGCTTCATTCGCTCCGGCTTTGGCAAGCGGCCATTTCTCCTCGACAGTCTTAAAGAGCTCTTTGATCTTAGGATTTCGAGGGAGGGTGATATAAGTTGCGAACGCCCCGTCAAATTCGGAGATTTTGTTCTGGCTCCTCTTGATAAAACCATTTCGAGCCTCCACGTTTTCGGCCATTCCATAAGTGATCCACATCCATCGCCCGAGGGCATTGACGTCGGAATCCATCTCCCCTGCGGTTTCAATCAGCTTCGCCCTGACTTGATAAGCGTCGCTCAGCCGAGACTTAAATCCATTGGCTGCGTTGACGGAGACAAATGAAAGACTTCCCAGTGCGAGAACAGGCATAAAGCCTAAAACTAAAAGTTTAAGCCTCAGCCCCTTGGACCACTTTATGAGTAGATTCATTTTTTCTCCATGTGAGTTGTTCATAGTCTTATCGAAATATAGGGTGAAAACTTGATCTCTCTCGGCACACCTCCTGCTTGCCCCCTGCCGGGGGCTACTTATGAAAAACTACGTGCTTCGCGTCAGCTGCGGCGATCAAAAGGGACTGCTGCATCGAATCACGGGAGCGATTTATCGCCATGATTTAAACGTCACGGAAAACAGTGAGTTCGTGGATCGCGAGAACGGCATGTTCTTTATGCGCACCGCCTTCACCGGGGACGTCGATCTCTACGAAATCGAAAACGAGCTTCGAGAAACTGTTCCCAAGATCAATCTTCTCGATTTACACGAGCAAACACCCCGAAGGCTTCTCATATTTGCGACCAAGGAGCCGCATTGCCTCGGAGACCTTCTGTTAAGGCATGCCTCGGGAGAGCTCTCGGCGCGCATCCTAGGAGTCGTGGCTAACCACCCTGATTTGAGAGAACTCACCGAACGCTTTCGCCTCCCCTTCCATCATGTCACTGCGGAAAATCTCGATCGGGAGCAGCATGAGGCTGAAATTCTTAAAGTAGTACGGAGCTACAACCCTGATTACCTTGTTCTCGCCAAGTATATGCGCGTTCTCACTCGGGGATTTGTCGAGCGATTCGAGAATCAGATCCTCAACATCCATCATTCGTTTTTACCGGCATTTATCGGCCGAAACCCCTATCTCCAAGCCTACGATCGAGGCGTAAAAATCATCGGAGCCACCGCTCATTTCGTCAACGAGCACTTGGACGAGGGCCCTATCATCACGCAATCCGTCCTCCCTGTCAGCCACTCTCAGGACGCCTCTGAGCTTTCGCGATCAGGCCGGGACGTGGAAAGAGTGGTCCTAGCCCGCGCTTTACAGCTGATTTTGGAGGATCGGGTGATCGTCCACGGCAAGAGAACCATCGTTTTCAGTTGATTTCCTGACCACGATCGTTTAGTAAATGGAGCATGCGAAAATTGAAAGAGATCTTGAAGCGCATGCTTCGCCCGTCATCCAACTCTCGCCTTGCGCTCGCTTAATTCCCTAAATTTTTCTTAGAATCCGCGCATCGACATCTAAAAGCACCGCAGTGCAGTCTTGCGCCGGCAGATCGTCCGGAGACTCGAATTTAGCTTTGAGCTGAAACACAAGCTCGTTCAAAAAATCCGCGGACTCGGCATCCCGATATTGATTGAGCGCTTTCAAGACCTGAGCCTCGCCCCCCATCACTTCAAGAAAACCGTCCGAAATCAAAGCCAGTCGACCTTGCGGCTCAAGCGGAAGCTCCGCTTGAAACTCCTGTTTCGGCAATCCTGACGAAGAACGAAGAATCTGCTCGCCTTGAGACGGAAGCAGACGGAAGTTCTGACCCGGTTGCGCGTAAAACGCGCACGAGGTTCCAAGATTCACATATCGAAGGCAATAGTCTTTTCGAGAAACGATTCCGTAGAAAAGCGAAAGCTTGTCCTTGTCATTCAGCATGAGCAAAAGCTCCTCATGAATGCGACGAACAGTGTCCTCGCAGGATCTCACTTCTTCTTGCGAGAGCTTCATCGCGACTCTCATCAGGACGGAAAGAAGCGAGCTCGAAAGCCCGTAGCTGGACGAGTCCGCGAGAACAAGCGAAAGCTGACTTCCGGTTTTCGATTCAGCGAGATCGAGATGATCTCCGCCCGATTTCATCCCGGCCAGATAGCGGCTTGCGACATTGAAACCTTTGACTTCGGGAAATCGAACCGGAGACTTGGATTTTTGAAGTCGCTCAGCCAGGCGCAGATCTTCTTGCAGTCTTTCGATCAGCCCCGAAAACGAGGCATTGAGCCGCGAGACTTCTTCCCACATCAAAATCTGCTGGTAGTGCCGGAGCTTGCTTTGAATCTCGAGCGCGCGAAAAGGATAAACCAACGCGTCGTCCACTTTCCCGCTCATGATCAGCGCAGGCCACTGCGGTCGCTGCTCGGATTCGCTCGCAATTAAAAAAACGGCTCGACCAGAGCGATCCAAAGATTCCAGCGCTTCCTCAAGTCGCGGCATCAAGCCGTCCACGAAAATAATCTGCCCAAATTTTCTGGGATCTTGCTCTTGCGAAGCCAGGCCGAACTTCACTTCCGACACGTCCTGAGAAACTGTCTTCAGATGATGAACCCATCGCATCTCCGCCGACGAATCGGCGGCCAGTACCGTAATATGCAGACTCATTAAAAAGCCCTCACCTGATACTGCAAAATATATCTCGAGTCCTGACGATCATGATAGCTATTGCCGATCTCCACATTGGACCATGTCAGAGAAAGCTCGCTCTTTTTTCTGCGAAATCCAAGACCCGCATTGGGATATCCGCTTCCCCATCCGCCTCGAAGAAAAAACACATGCCGAAAATCGAACTCAAGACCGATCGCGAGGCGTCCCACGAGCCCGACACGAGAAGACCCGAGAGCGTCGCGATCCTCGATCACCCAGGTAAATTCGGAGCCCGCGCCGATTTTTTCGATCCAGCTGAGCGATGCATCGAAAGAAGTCGCTTCGTTCGCAGGCGTGCCCGCTGAAGTTGAAGCAAATGGCATCATCGCCGATCCCGAAAAACGAGCCATGAAAAGATTTCGTCCGACGATATTGAACTCAGGCAGATGCTGATAGGGCATCGTCAACGCGACTCCCAAGGTATGCGAAAGCGCCGAACCTTTTTGGAGTCCTTGATTGTATCCAAGATTTCCGCTCGTCGACGCTCCGGTAACTTCTCCCGAAGCTTGATTGACCCATTGCAGGCTATAGCCGATACGAACAATTCCTTCCGCCAATCGAACCGCGCCACCGACGGCCGGGATGATTTGATAATTGCTTTTGTAGTCGATCGTACTGTTGGAGTTCGCTTTGGCGCGGACTTGTTCTTGAACCAAAAGCCCAAACGCGATGCCTTTCACGTAAAACGCGGGAACAAGACTGTATCCGACTCCTTGCCAATTATTCGGCGAGCGCTGAAGCGAAGACGAATAGGAGCTCAGGTTCGTGACCTTATAGAAGTCCGCATGCGACAGATCCATCTGCGTGAAATAGTTGCCGTTGCCGTAGAGCTGAAAGTTCATGATGTCGGCATGAACACCGCGAATCAAACCGAGTCCGGCGGGATTATAGAAAAGTCCCGAAGCGGGATCATCCGCGAGCGGAAGATAAGCATCGCCCATGGCGGCCGCGCGAGCCGGCATGTAGCGCGAGCCGGGCACGACGTCTTCGCGTGCTTCCGCGCTTTCGAACGCGATCAATGCGGCGAGAAGCGCGATACCGACTGAGATTCTCAGTCCTCGCAGCCATCCCAAGCCGCTTCTTTTGACCTCCCTGTGTCCTTTCGACCTCATATGTTCTTTATCGGTAGACCCGAGCTAAAACGTAGAAAAAAGAAAACAACAGCGATCCGGTTGCGTCAGCTTTTTGACAACGCTCAGACATTCTCAAGTCCTTCGGCGTTTCGTCCGATGTGACTCCAGAGAGAAATCGAATGGGATCAAATGATATGCCAGAATGGAAAGCCATTACCGAAGCGCTGCTGCAGGCGCTGAGGGAACGCGATCCATATACTTATGGGCACTGCCGTCGGGTTGGCCGCTATGCGCGCCTTCTCTCGCAAGCTGCTGGCCTCAACGATTTCGAGCAGCGCGTGGTCGATTTCTCCGCCATGTTCCATGACATTGGAAAGATCGGAATTCCCGACAGCATCCTTCTTAAGGAAGGTCGCCTAAGCGATGAAGAAGAAAAGATCATGCGAGAGCATCCGATCAAGAGCATGGAGATCATCAAGCCTCTCGCTCATATCCCCTTCTTCAAAGCCACGCTTCCGGGCATTCGCTACCATCATGAGCGCGTGGACGGCATCGGCTATCCAGACGGAATCTCGGGCGACGACATCCCGCTGAACGCGAGAATTATCCTGATCTCGGACACTTTTGACGCCATGACGACCACCCGAAGCTACCGCAAAGGAATGCCGATCGAGTTGGCTTATAAAGAGCTGAAACTATTCTCCGGAAGGCAGTTCGATTCCCAGCTGGTCAAAATTTTCCTGCAAGCCCATCCAAAATGGGGACAAATGGAAGACGAGATCACCGAAAGCTTCATCATCGCATCTTCTCGAAAGAAAACGGCCTAACTCTTTCTAAATTCTAGTGCTATACTTTTCTTAACAGTATGGAAAAACCTAGAATCTTAGTGATCGAAGACAACGCGGACACTCGTCGCTTTCTTGAAGCCATGCTGGGTCGTGAGTTCGAGATTATTTCCGCTGAAAACGGCGTGATCGGAATCGAGTACGCCCGCAATCGAGCTCCGGATCTGATTCTATTGGACATCATGCTTCCAATTTTGAGCGGATACGACGCCTGCAGCCTGCTCAAAAAAGACGATCGAACTCGCAACATACCGATTATCTTCTTGTCGGCAAAAAACAGCATTCCGGACATTACGCAAGGCCTGGGAACCGGAGCTGACGACTACATCCCCAAACCGTTCGACTACAAAGAGCTTCTTGCGCGAATCAAGGCCCGGCTTCGAAAGACCACCGAAACCGTCGTGCAACCGATTCAAGTGGGAGAGCTGCGAATCGATCCCGCCAACCGCGAAGTCAGTTTTGGCGGAAAGCGCGCCCAGCTCACGCTGACAGAATTCGATATTTTAAAGCTCCTCGCCTACAAAGCGGGAACCGTGATCTCCCGCGAGGAAATCCTGAAGGAAGTCTGGCGCGACGATTCGCAAAAAACGAATGATCGCACGATCGACGTGCATATCCGCGCGCTGAGAAGAAAAATCCCTCCGCTGACCAAGCACATCATCTCGATTTACGGCGTCGGATATAAATACGAGAAATAAAAATTATTTCTCGAGATCGTCGAGATGAACATCCTCGAGTCGGAGTGACTTGTTCTTCTCGATATTGACTTTGATCGTCTTGCCCATTCCGAGGCCTTTATTGGTCATTTGAACCAAGTAAGTTCCAACGGGAAGCATGATTTCCTTGTCAAATGGCGTGTTTTTCACCCAAGGCTTGCCATCCATGAGGATCATCGCTTCGGCGCTTGGCGTCGTATTGATGTAGAGAGTTCCGTATTCGACTGGCTCAAGTTGAACATCCACGTTCCACTGGCCTAAATCGCCTACTTTCGCGGATTCGATAAAAAACTGCCGCGCGAACGGCTTGTACCCTTTTCGCTCGATCGAAAGCTCAAGCAGCGTATCCATCGCGACTCGCAGGGTTGCTTTATCCGGATCCATTGCTTGGCCGTTCAGCTTGATCGACGGATTACCGCCGCCGGGAGCCAGATTCAGCTTCAGCAAAATATCCTTGGCCCGACGCGGGGCTGGCGTTTCTTTTACGGGCGGCTCCGCGACTGTTGGATTGCTCTCGACACTGCCAGGAGCGCGGCTCGCGACGATATGCGAGTCTGTCATCAAATCTTTTCCAAAATACCAGCCTCCGCCCGCGATCAAAGCAAGCATTGCGGCGACGCTTGCGAAACTGCTTCGCTTCTTTTGAGGCATCGGCACTTTCCGCGAGGAGTACTCCTGCAGCGGAATGGTCGCGCGCGAAGTCGCCGTAGTAAACGAACCGACTGAAGGAGCCGGAGACGAAGACCGAACTCGGGTCTGCGCCTGAGGCTCGTCCGGAACGACGTCGATGCGCGACACCTCATGCGGCGGAACCTCGAAAATACTGAGCCCCGTCTTCGCCTTGGTCGCGATGACCGTCGAGTCGCGCTCTTGTTCATTCTTCGACTTGGGCTCCCTGAGCTCACCCAATGAATTGTCTTCAATAACCAGGGAAGAATCGGAATTGACGCTCACCAACATGCTGCTCATGAGTCTTTCGACTTCATCATTCAATCGTTGGATCTTTTTTCGGTCCTCGACGATCTCGTTCTTAAAGAGATCCTTGGCGTAATAAGCGAGGTCGGAAGGATTGAACTCCGGCGAATGGGAGTAAAGAAATTTGTGCAAAGCTCGCTGAAACTCCTCGGAGGTTTGGTAACGCTTATCGCGTTGCTTTGCGAGCGACTTCAAGACAATGTAATCCAGTTCCGGCGGAACATCGGGATTCAGCGTCGACGGAGGCTTGACGTGAGAATTGCAACTCTCGATCTGCTTGAGAATCGCGAGATCGCTTTCGCCAGAAAAAAGCTTCTTCCCCGCTAAAAGTTCCCAAAGCACCGTTCCCAGCGAGAAAATATCCGAGCGCCCATCGAGCGAGTCTCCATTGATCTGCTCCGGAGACAGATAGCTTGGCTTGCCCTTGATCACTCCGGCGCGCGTCGCTTCCGAATTGGTGTTGGCCTTAGCAATGCCGAAGTCGATGACCTTGACCGAGCCTTCGAACGAAATGATAAGATTCTGAGGGCTGATGTCGCGATGAACGATATTGAGCGGATTGCCCGTGATTTTGTCTTTAAAGTGATGCGCGTATTGCAGTCCACATGCGGCTTGCTCGATGATTTGAACCGCGAGATCGATCGGGAACTTTTGCTTGAGATCCAGAAAGCGCGTCATGAACTGGCGCAGGTTCTTTCCGTCCACCCACTCCATCGCGATATAGGGCTGGCTGCTCTCCTCGCCAAAATCGTAAAGCTGCACGATATTGGGATGATTGAAGCCCATCGTGACTTTGATCTCAGAACGGAACATCTGAATGAATTCTTGATCTGCTCCGTGCCCTGCTTGAATCCGCTTAATGACAATGAGCCGTCCGGCTCCGTCCGCTGATGCAAGACGGGCACGATAAATTTCCGCCATCCCTCCCTGAGCCAGGAGGTCTAGAAGAAAATAGCGTCCAAATTTCTTTGGGCCGTCGGCCATGATGCAATACCCTCGCCTTAAAATTATCGGCTCAAACGCGGCGAAACTGTAGCGTCATTTTATTGACCTATCGCTTGGCAAGCAGATCGAGGAGCTTTGGAATAAATCCGCCAAAACCCCCGTTCGATAACACCGCAACCACATCTCCAGAACGGGACTTTTCGGCGATGTTGGCAACGCCTTCCTCAACAGAATTGAAGAGATAGGCCTGCTTCCCGCCGCTTAACAGATCGTTGACGAGTTGGTCGCTCGAAAATTGATCCTCAGGCTTGATTCGGCTCTGGTCATACGGGACTGCGATGTGGATCGAATCCGCCTCGCCAAAAGCCTCGGCATAGTCCTTCTGGAAAACCTTGCGACGTGAAGTCGCGCTGCGAGGCTCAAATACGGTGACTAAGCGTCGTCCCGAATATTTCTTACGAAGCGCTCGCAAGGTTTCACGCACGGCTGTCGGATGATGAGCAAAATCGTCGATGACCAGCACACCTTTGACTTCGCCTCGCTCCTCCTGACGGCGCTTCACGCCACGGAAAGACTTCATCGCAGCACGAAGCTCGTCGGCTGGAATACCCAATTCGCGGCATTCGATCCAAACGGCCAGCGCATTCAAAACATTATGGGCGCCGGGGATATTGAGCGTCACTTCATCCACTTTCTTTCCGCCGTCCAGAACCTCAAACCGCGTCCATTCCCCATCGACGCTCGTCTTTCCTGGCGTGAAACGCGCTCCAGAAGCCGCGTTCGAGCCATAGCTCACCGTCGGGACTTTCGCCAATTTGACGAGATCCTTGATGACTGGATAATCAAAACAAGCGATCAATCTTCCGCCTTCGCGAATCCGAGTCATCAAGCCTTCGAACGCCCTGACGACCGACTGAAAGTCGGGATAGATATCCGCGTGATCGTACTCGACCGAGGTCAGGATCACATCGTTCGGAAGATAGTGATTGAACTTTGGAACCTTATCCCAAAACGCGGTGTCATACTCATCGCCTTCGAGGACGAAGTAGCTGCCCGGCTCAATGCTTCCCACATTGAAGCTAAAAGGAAGATCCAGCGAAACTCCGCCGATGAAATAGCTGGGGTTCTTCTTCACGACCGTCAGCACATGCGCCAGAAGGCTCGAGGTCGTCGTTTTTCCGTGAGTTCCAGAAACCACCAAGTTGCGGGTTTTCGGCAGCATCAGCTGCTCCATCGCTTCAGGAAGCGACGAATAGCGATAGCCGCCGTCAATGGCCGCACGCGCTTCGGGGTTGGAGCTGGCAATGACGTTACCGATCACGACAAGATCAGGCTTTTGCGCCATTTTCGTGATGTTTTCCGCGTTGTATCCGTTGAAAAGCACAACTCCCGCGTCGCGGAGCACGTCGCTCATCGGGGGATAGACGTTCTGGTCGCTTCCGGTGACTTCGATTCCTCGACGCTTCAGGAACGCGGCGAAAGCTCCCATCAAGGTCCCGCAGACCCCGACGATATGGACTTTTTTGAGATTATTCAGAGTGAGCTCCATATCTTATCTTGAACCGGGCCGGATGCGGGAGTCAACGACCGAGATGAGCAATATCTTCACGAACGGCATCATGAAGCGCGGGCCTGAAAGCGCGAATCTTGATGTTCTC
>CAZCBS010000040.1:0-18232 GCA_964496965.1 uncultured Bacteriovoracaceae bacterium | reverse complement strand
GATCTCGAGCTATGTGGGCGAGAACAAGCTTTTCGAACAGCTCGTTCTTTCCGGCGAGCTTGAAATCGAGCTTACGCCGCAAGGAACGCTTGCCGAAAAACTTCGTGCGGGCGGAGCGGGAATCCCTGCGTTTTTTACTCCGACCGGAGTGGGGACGCTGGTGGCAAAAGGCAAGGAGACCAAAGAATTCGATGGCCGCACCTACGTTCTTGAGCGCTCGCTCAAGGCCGACTTCGCGCTCGTGAAGGCATGGAAGGGCGACGCCATGGGAAATCTTGTTTTCCGTCGCACGGCTCGTAACTTCAATCCGCTTTGCGCTACTGCTGGCAAAATCTGTATCGCGGAAGTCGAAGAGCTGGTTCCTGTCGGATCGATTGATCCGGATCAGGTGCACTTGCCTGGAATTTACGTCAAGCGCATCTTCCAAGGCCGCGGTTATCAAAAGCGCATCGAAAAGCGCACGGTTCGGCTTTAAGAATTTTGGATAGGAGAGAGAATTCATGGCACTGACACGTGAACAGATTGCTCAGCGGATCGCGCGCGAGCTGAAAGACGGCTACTACGTCAACCTCGGCATTGGCATCCCGACTCTTGTCGCAAACTACATCCCTCAGGGAATGACCGTTGTGCTTCAAAGCGAGAACGGTCTTCTCGGATTAGGTCCGTTTCCGACGGAAGGCGAAGTCGACGCGGATCTGATCAATGCGGGTAAGGAAACTGTGACGACGATTCCGGGCTCTTCGATTTTCTCGAGCGCGGATTCGTTTGCGATGATTCGCGGCGGCCACGTCGATTTGACGGTTTTGGGCGCAATGGAAGTCAGCGAAAAAGGCGATATCGCCAACTGGATGATTCCAGGAAAAGTCGTTAAGGGAATGGGCGGCGCGATGGATCTTGTCGCGGGCGCTCGCAACGTGATCGTGGCGATGCAGCATGTGGCGAAGGACGGATCGAGCAAGGTTCTTCCGGAGTGCTCGCTTCCTTTGACCGGCGTTGGCGTCGTCAAGAAAATCGTCTCTGAGTTGGCAGTCATTGAAGTGACGAAAGAGGGATTGGTTCTCCGTGAACGCGCTCCCGGCGTGAGCACTGAGGAGATTCGCAAGGCGACGGCAGCGAAGCTGATCATTCCGGCTGATGTTCCCGAAATGAAGTTCTAGTTCGTTCGAGTTTTTATATCGTTAAAGTTGAAACGCCTCGGCAAGGAAATCTTGTCGGGGCGTTTTTATTTGCCGCATCCGGAGGTGTGCGGGCCTGGAGTGCCTGAGTATGCCCTCTGGGAGCGCCTGGGAACATCGTTTGCACAAAGGCACAGGGAAATCGAAATTTATTCACGCGACTTATCAAAATGAAAGGAATGCATTTATGAAAAAGGCAAAGATTCTCTCTGTCGGTTGCGCGCTCGCGTTGGCTCTCGCTGCGGTCTCTTCTTTCGCTCAGGGCGGCAGCTCCAGCGGATCAAGCAATAGCGGTATGTCCGGTTCGTCTGGCTACTCGAGCGGAAGCTCGTCGGATTCGAGCCAGCCTGGAACGATGTCGACGTCGCGTCCCGGAACCATGGCGACCCCAGGTTCGAGCGATACGACCAGCTCGACCGGCGGAACCTCTGGAACGAACGGAATGAGCTCGAGCGGCTCAACGAGCGGCTCTGGAAGCTCAAGCCATTAATTCATTTAAGAAAGCTTAGGCGAGAAAAGCTCAGAGCACCGCTCCAAGGCTTTATCGGACGGAGTGACGCTCTGAGTTTTTTATTTTTTTGGCAATCGCTTTGGGATTGTCGGTGGCATTGCGAGGCTTTGCCGCCGGTTCTGTTAAACGAGCCATCGCGGGTGAGCGCGAGTAATCTGGCTTGTCCGCATCGTTACGATGCGTCTGGTGCGCCGAGAACAGAGCTAGCGCGCAAATCGTATAAATCCAGCGTGAAAACTTCATGGTCTTGGTCCTTTTTTATGGGTGCCCATTTCTTAATTCGTACTATGTAATCCGTATGGCGTGTAGGTGACTTGCGCGCTTTGGCTGCCGATGAGTTTATAACTTCCGTGCAGCTCGATCGCGTAACCGCTGAACTGGTTCATCGGCACAGGGTAGTCGATTGCGTATGCGCCGTTATAAGGCGTATCGGTGTATGTCCAGCCATTGGTCGAGTTTTGAGGAATGATCACTCCATCGTTGCGAGTCACGATGATCGTGCTTGGATCCGGTCTTTGTGAAATCGGAAGATAGCGCGTGACGAGCGAGAGACGAACGCTGGTCAGATCGTCGGTCAGGGCGTCCAACGAGGCGGTCACAGCGCTTGAACCCGAGCAGATATCGTAAGATTTACCGTTAAAAGCGGTTGCCATCTTTTGATAGCGATCGCCGATATAGGCGTTTGCGCCTTGGCAAGAGCCGTATAAAGCCGTTCTGTTCGAAACCGCGGCATAAAACCGAAGAAGCGAGCTCGAAGCCTTAAGTCCTGCGAAAGCGTTCTTGTAGTAGTTCAACGAAAGCGTTCCGCTTGCGCAAGTCTGTCCCGGGGTTCCCCAGGTGGACATATCGGTTGCGCTGCATTGGTTATATCCAAGTTGATCGCAAGGGACGGTGACTCCGTCGACGCGTTTGCAGTAATTGACGAGTGAAGTGTCATTGCCGTTCCCGACAACGAGGACCACAAGCATCGCGTCGTCGCGAATGAAGTTCGTTCCGTCGTTCGACATGCTGTAGAGCGAATTGATGATGTTTTGAAACCCGGGCTCCTGGCCGTTGGTCTGTAAGATCTCGTTCGGATGCAGGTAAGCGTCGTAGATGTCGGTCTTTCGGAAGACACTCGAGTCCACGGTGCTAGGACCAAACTGCGCAGCGCCTGGAAAAGGAGCGATCCACTGACTGCCCCAGTTGCCGTCGTAGTGCGAGGCCGCGACTTGGTCCAAGGCACGATAGGTCGTCAATGGAATCGTCGCGAAGTGATAGTCCCAGCCTTTGCTTTCAAGGGTAGAGAGCACTCCTGGCATTGCGCTTGAGATTTGAGGGTAGATCTCGTTCATGGAACCCGTATCGTCCTCGACGAGCAAGACATCGACTTTAGCGGGAATCGTGAAGTCTCCCGGCGCCTTTAACGCTTCAAGCGATGCTCCGGCAATGAATGGCTGCTGACCGCATCCGCTCAGAGCGATGCTCATCGCGCTGAGGGCGAACAGGGCTGTCCATCGTCTGTGAGCGGTCTTTTGGGTTTGTATCTTTTGGGTGCTCATAAAAACTCTTTCCTGACCGTTCAATAGGCAAGGGTAGTGCCAGCGGGGACACAGGAAGGCGATTCAGTGGTTTTGTGCCGAAGTTGCAAGGGGTTGCGTGGCAACGGAGCATGCGTTCGAGAAAGTCGAGGGGTGTGTCTTTCTCATTATCTGAGTGACGGTTGTCAACTTGTTGGACGCTGAAACGTCCCGTTTTTAGGCGAAATCGACGCTAAAAATGCCATAAAATCGCGCGGGTGTTTTTTGACACCGGTTGGCAGCGGAGTTGCAAGCACAGCTTACGAAGATTGAATGGAGAGACCTATGTTGAATTGGAGTAATTTAAAAAATGTGGCGCTTGCGGCGACAGTCCTGTCGAGCGCGCTCTCCGTGATTGCCGGACGAAGCGCTTACGCCGAGAATGGGTTTAAGTTCCCTGTTCTGCTGTGTCGGTTTAAACAAGCGGAGTTAAAAAACTCGGGCGGTACCTTGAAAGTTGTCACCGATCGCGAATGGGGCCCCGAGTACGCTTTCCCTGTCGATCATGCCCGCGCTTCAGGCGGGGACTTTTCCGGCGTTTACGAGATCTCCGGCTCTTCTTATCGTTTAAGGCTTGAAGGCTCGATCGAGCAAGGTTTCGACGTCGCCGGAAATCACCAGCTTCGTCTTCGGACCGTCCTTGAGAAAAAGCTTGATAAGGTCGATGCCACGGGCAAGCTTTGGCAAGAGGTCGGTCAATCGAGCCATACCGTGGTCGCAAAAAATCAAGCGGACGGATCGGTTTGGGAAAACGTCTACCCTTATACCTTTAATGCGGTCGAGATGCAGCGCTACCTTGTGAACGGCAAGCTCAAGCAGGATCTTGTGATCGCCGGGATTCGGGATGGGCTTCTCGATCAAGGATCGGTTTTCAAAGTCGGGCCGGCTTGCGGTTTCTTGGATGCACGTACCGCAAAGTCCGTGGCGTCCGCTGAGAATCGTCAGAAATATCGATCGATTTTCGATCGTATTCCTGATCGCGCTCAAGACGGACAGGATTCCTCGTTGGTTGCGTCGCGCTCCGAGCCAAAAAAGCGCCTCGAGCTGAAGCTTCCCGCGCCAGAAGCTCAAGTCGCCAAGACGGATGCGAATTCCGCGGGCAATCCGGCTGATCCGCGCGACGAACGAGATGAGCGTGAAAAGCGAGAGCAGCAGCAACAGCAGGAGCTTTTGGCTCAAAACGGTGGTGCGCCTGCTCAGCAAGAAATGTCACCTGAGCTTCAGAATCAGCTGGCGCAGCAAAATCAGCTCGCTGACCAGGCGGCCGCGGCCTATAACTTTCAGCAGCATCAGGCCCAAAACGGTCAAGCAGGGGCGGTCGAGGGCCGTGATCTCGCTTCGGCGCAGGCATCTCAAACGATGCAAGTCGGTCAGGTCGCGCAAAACCTGCAAGCTTTGCAAAGTCCCGAGCAGGTTCAGCAGCATCTGAATCAGCTGGAGCAGCAAAAAGCAGCGCTCGTGCAGCAACAGATCCTCATTGATCAACAGCAGCAGTTTTTAGCGCAGAAGCAGCAAGACTTGTCGGCTCAAACGTCTCAAACAGGAGATGCCTCGCAGGGGCAGCAGATTCAATCGTCCCAGGCTGCCCCAGTGGGACAGGGGTTTTAACGCGTAATGTTACGCGATGTTAGGTGACGAGTTTGATCATTCCGCTTGGCGAGAAGTGATTCACTTATTAAAATTCAACTATGGAAAACACAGGCAAACTTCTTTTTGACGACCAGACTCCGCAGTGGTTCATCGCTCTTGGAAAGAAATGGGTAGGACCGCTGACGGCTGCCGATGTTTATTCCAAAGTGATCCAACAGGAAATCTCCTGGGCGCATTACATTTGGCGCAAAGGCCAGAAGAACTGGCAGCGCCTCTGTGATACGGCGCCGTTTGAAGCCGCTGTTCCGCATGAGCCTAGCAAGGCATTGAGGGAAGAAGTCGCGGAGCATTCTCGTGAGATTCTGGCGAAAAAGGCTCCTCCTGCGCCACCCGTGGAAGAGGATGTCGATCAGAAAGTTTGGTATCTTTATTTCAACGAAACGCAGTTCGGGCCTTTTTCCTCGAGCGAAGTCGATGAAAACATCGCATCGGGCAAGATCGATGCGCGTGTTTTTGTTTGGCGCGACGGAATGGCCGGATGGGAAAGGCTTGAAAAAGTCTCCCAGTTTCAAAAGAAGATCAAAAGCGCCGCGCCGGTGGTTCGTCCCGCGGAACTTCGAAGCGCGAAAAAAGTCGATAAGCGCGGTACTCCTCGAAAACCGATGCTTGCGCGCATCCTTCTTTCGAACGATCAGGACGTTGCGGTCGCCGTTTGTCGCGATATCAGCATCGGCGGCATGCAAGTTTTGACTGATCAGATTCCTGGCGAAGTCGGAAGCCGCATCAAGCTCAACGTGAGTCCTGCCAAGGATGAAAAAGGAAAGAAAGCCGAGTTCAAGCCTTTCGTGGCGGAAGGAACGATTGTTCGGCTTCTTGAGGATGGCCGGGGTTTTAGTTTTCGCTTCAGTCGCTTGACGGATTCGGCTCGCCGATCCATCGAAACGTATATCGCGGCGAAGTGAGCGCGACCATGCCAAGAAATAACACGGGCGTTCTGCAGCCGAAAGGGTTTCCGCCTCTTCCAACGGGGTGGGGCTATGAGTGCGAGACTTATTCATCGGTCGATGGCCTGGCGCAGGTTTATTCGGCGACATTTGAAAAGAAAAAGCCTGAAAAAGGAATGGGTCATCGCGCGCTCATCATCGCTCACGGCATCGGTGAGCACGGTGGGCGGTATCTTCATTTTCCGCATTATTTGAAAGATTCGCTCGATCTGATCGTCGCGCCCGACCATCGCGGGCACGGTCGCTCCGAGGGGCTTCGCGGGCATGTAAGCCGTTTCACCGATTACGAGGATGATTTTGCGCTCGCGATCCGACGGCTCGACGAGAAACTCAAGAAGCGTTATGGAAAATCCGAGATCCACGTGCTCGGGCACTCCTTGGGTTCGCTCATCATGTTGGGCACGCTTTCTCGCTTTCACGATCTTCCGATCCGCTCGGCAACGGCTTCATCGCCATTGATCAGCCTGAGGATGGCGGTTCCGGCTTTCAAGAAATACGCGGCTGTCGCGATCTCTCGCATCTGGGGCAATCTGCAGATGGATTCGGGCCTGGATGTCTCGCATCTTTCCCATGATCGCGAAGTGCTGGATACTTACTTGAAGGACCGGCTTGTTCATCCGAAAATCACTCCGATCCTTTTTTTGAGCATGCAGGCTTCCATGGCCAAAATGGCGAAAAAGGACCAGCCATTCCCTTATCCGCTTCTAGCGCTTGTTCCAATGGATGACCCGATCGTCAACCCGGAGGCAGCGCTGAACTTTTATCGCGCATTGAAGATCAATGACAAACAACTGAAAACCTACCCTGGCTTCTTTCACGAATCGTTTAACGAGATCGGCAAGGAGCAGGTCTTTGAGGATTTAGAAAAATGGATCAAGCAACACTCTCCCGAGAACTCATCGCACTGATTCGCAAGCTCAGTTATCGCAAAGGGGATTTCACTCTTGCTTCGGGGAAGAAGAGCTCTTTTTACATCGATATGAAGGTCACGACGCTTCATCCCGAAGGCGCGCACCTGATCGGCGAGCTTGCGGTCGCGACGCTGAAGAGCGCCGGAATCGATGTGGGTGGAGTGGGGGGCTTGACCTTAGGCGCTGATCCGATCGCAACGGCGGTGTCGTTGGCGGCTTATCGTCATGGCATGCAATGGCCCGCTTTTATCGTCAGAAAAGAAGCAAAAGATCACGGAACCTCTCGCTATGTTGAAGGCACGGAAAACCTCGCGCCCGGCGCTTCTCTCATCGTTCTTGAAGACGTGGTCACGACCGGCGGCTCCAGCATCAAGGCCATTGAGCGCTTGCGTGAGGCGGGCTACAAGCCTGCCGCTGTCTTGACTGTCGTGGATCGTCAGCAAGGCGGGGCTGAGGCATTCGAGAAAGTCGGCGTGAAGTTTCTTTCTTTGGTGACTTTGTCGCAGCTAGGTTAGCAGCTTGAAAAGCTGCTGAAAAGGCATGGGAAAGCGCTGAAAAGACGCTGAGAGTGCGCAGGCATGGTGCTAAGTAGGCGCTGAGAATTCAGTGTGCGTGAGAACTCGGACGAGTCGCCTGTCCCGGGACAGGTTGGTGGGACGGGTAGAGTAGTTTCGCAATGCAGTCATCCAAGAAATGCTCTTAAATCTTGCGTAGCTTTAAACCTCGAAAGCTTACCTAGCGCTATAGCTTGCTTGGATATTAAAGCCTGCGCGGATATTTTTTAAATTCCAACTATAGAGATCTACGTAGGCCTTTGTGAAAAGCCGGCTTTGAAAAAGAGCGAAAAAATATTTAAAAAGTGTTGACATGTTTTTAGAAAGACAAAGACATTGAGTCTTGGTGCCTGTTTAAAATGAAGCCATTTTAGGTTGGTTTTGCGTTAGATCGACAATCTTGTCTGCAAATTTGAAAAAATTGAAATGCGAGTTTTCGCTTGTCCTGGAGTCATTTAAGGGCCTCAAAAAACATGTGTTACAGCCTTTTGTATGAAACTTAGTTTTAATATTCTCCATGAAAGAGCCGTTTTAATTTCAAAGAGCTATCTCAAAGCAGAAAGCGATCTCATCGCTATCTTACAAGAAATCGATGATTGCAAAGGCTTTAGAGAGTTAGGCTATAAAAGCCTTTTCGATTACGCGACTCAAAGTCTGGGGCTTTCAGAAAGCGTGACCTATACTTTCATCACGATCGCCAGAAAATCCAGAGAAGTCCCAAAGCTTCAAGAGATGATTCAAAAACAAGAGCTCTCGGTTTCAAACGCCAGAATGATCGCGCCTGTGCTGACGCCTGAAAATCAAGATCGATGGCTTTCGACTGCGGCTGAGTTATCCAAGCGCGAGCTTGAAAAAGAAATCGCTAAAGCGTTTCCTGAACGACAGGTTCAAGAGCGCGCTCGATATGTCTCGGAAAAAGTAATCGAACTGAAAATGGGGCTTTCCGAAGATTTGTATGAGCTTTTTAAGCGTGTTCAAGATTTGGTGTCATCTCAAAATGGCAAAGCGGCGAATCTTGAAGAAACATTGCGTGCGGCCTTGGAACTTTATGTCGAGAAGAAAGACCCGATGGAAAAAGCCAAGCGGGCTGAAAAAAAGAAAACTTCAAATGCAGAAGCTGTCCCGGGACAGGTGAAATCAAATCAGGCCGATGCGAGTCTAAATCCAAGCCCAAGTTTAAGTCCAAACGCCAAATCAAACTCAAACCTAAGATTTATTCCAGCTCGCCTTGAACATACTGTTAGATTGCGTGACGAAGGACAATGCACTCATAAGTCTTTGCAAGGAGAGCGATGTTCTGAAAAGCGATGGCTCGATCTCCATCATATTCAACCGCTGTCTGAAGGTGGGGCGACGACTTTCGATAACTTGACTTTACTCTGCCGCGGTCATCATCAGCTTTTGCATCACAAAACCGTGTCATGAAGAAAATTGCGATCATCCCGTTCGGGATGATCAACGGTGTAATGTAAGCCACGGCTTTCTTTGCGCAGGATGGCGCATTGGACGATCAAGTCAGCGACGGTCAGGAGATTGCGAAGCTCGATCAGGTCCTTGGTCAAGATAAAGTCCCAGTAATAGGCGTTGATTTCGGCCTTTAAAAGATCGATTCGGCGCTTGGCTCGCTCGAGTCGCTGATCGCTTCGGACGATTCCGACGTAGTTCCACATGAGGGATCGGATCTCAAGCCAGTTTGCGGCGATGTCGATCTGCTCTTCGATCTCGACGGCGTGTCCGATGTCCCATTCTGGCAGGCCTTGAGGCAATGCCACGGCGACAGCGGGAGCTCCGCCGCTCAGCCAGCGTGCGGAGGCATGCTCGAAAGATCGATGCGCAAAGACGACTGCCTCAAGAAGCGAGTTGCTGGCCAAGCGATTGGCTCCATGAAGCCCCGTGCACGCGACTTCTCCGATGGCGTACAGGCCTTCAATCGTTGTCTGGCCATATTGATCCACTTGCACGCCACCACAAGTATAGTGCTGGGCGGGAACGACGGGGATGGGTTGCGTTGCGGGGTTGATTCCAAATTTTCGACAGATTTCGAAAATATTCGGAAAATGCGAGCGAAACTGCTCTTCCGGAATATGAGTCGCGTCCAGCCAGACGTGCTTGTCGCCAGTGCGCTTCATTTCGGAATCGATTCCGCGCGCGACAATGTCACGAGGGGCAAGCGATCCCATCGAGTGATGCTTGCTCATGAACTCTTCGCCTGTGAGATTTTTCAAAACAGCGCCTTCGCCTCGCAAGGCTTCGGTGATGAGAAAAGTTCGCGCGCTCGGATGATAAAGGCACGTCGGATGGAACTGCATGAATTCCATATTGGCGATGCGAGCCCCGGCTCGAAAGGCCATCGCGATCCCGTCTCCGGTAGCTGTGTCTGGATTGGAAGTGTAAAGATAAACTTTGCCTGCGCCGCCAGTGGCAAGAATCGTGACGTCCGCGGCAATCGTGAGGACATTGCCAGTCGCGGAATCCAAAACATAGGCGCCTAGGCAGCGGCCCGGCTTACGCCAGCGCTTGAAGACTTTTCCCTCGGTGATCAAATCGATCGCCACATGATGCTCAAGGACTTGGATGTTCGGATTTTCGGCGATCTTGGCAAGAAGGGCTCGCTCGATTTCCCAGCCGGTCAAATCATCCGCATGGAGAATGCGACGCTGGCCATGGCCTCCTTCGCGGTGCAGGTCGAAAGTGTCAGCCGTCGTCGCGCTCGAGCGAGTGAAGGCGACGCCTAGATCGATCAGCTCTTGAACGCGAGCGGGGCCTTCGCGAACCGTCAGGGCAACAATGTCAGTATGACAAAGTCCAGCGCCAGCCGTCAGCGTGTCTTGTTGATGCTCCTCAAAGCTATCCGTCTTGGACCAAACCGAAGCGATTCCGCCCTGGGCGTAGCGGGTCGACCCTTCCGCGCGGTCTGCTTTGCAAACAAGCGTCACCCTGGCTTTCTCAGCGAACTTCAGGGCCGCGCTGAGACCTGCGATTCCGGTCCCTAGGATCAAAACGTGTTGTGGGGCACTCATAAATACTGGTAAATTCATAACATGCCGGAAGATCGAATTCGAGCGGTTCGAAGTGCTCACGCTTTGATCAACAATTACGAGGTCATCCAGGATCAGGTTCCAGGCCAGTCGATTCTTCCGATGATCAAGGCCAATGCTTACGGGCACGGAGCCGTTTGGGCGGCTCGTCAGCTGCTTCATATGCCAGGCCTCTATGGCTTTGGGCTGGCGACCTTAGAAGAGGCTCAAGAGCTGAGAAAAGACCTGGGGTCGGCCGGAAAGCGCGTCAAGCTGGTCGTTTTTTCTGGCGCCACTCCTTGGTCCGATGAAAAAGGCCGATTTTGCGAAAAATATAACATCACGCCGGTCATTGCCTCGGATCAGGACTGGCAGTCGTTTTTCAAAGGCGGATGGGTATCTCGTTTGTCTTACGAGCTTAAGTTCAATACCGGATTGAATCGGCTGGGAATGAGTCTCAATTCGGCTCCCAGCCTGGCCAAGACACTGAGAAGTCGCCCTGCGGTGGAGCATCCTTCCGGCATTTTTAGTCATCTCGTCATGAGTGAATTGGCGGATTCTAAAATCAGCCTCACACAGAAAGAAAAATTTATTTGGCTGAGACGCGAGCTCGGAGAGGCGTTGCCTTCGACCCAGTTTCATCTGGGAAACAGTGCCGCCATTTGGAATCATAAACACTGGGGTTTGAAGGATCTGACGGATGTCGTGAGACCCGGGCTGGCGCTGTACGGAATTCCCCCATGGAAAGATGCCCCGGCGCGCGGGCTCAAGCAAGTATTGACTCTCGAAGCAGCCGTTGTTCATCGCCATCGCCTGAAGTCCGGCGAAAGCGTCGGCTACGGAGCGACTTTTAAGGCAAAGGGTAACGAAGCCGTTCAAGTGGCGACCTTGGCCGCAGGATATGCCGATGGCATCAGTCGCATGCTGAGCAATCGCGGTTCCGTCTGGCTGAAGGGAAGAAGAATGCGCGTTTTAGGGCGAGTCAGCATGGATCTTTGCGCGGTCGAATGCCCAGTGGAGACTCGAGTCGGGGATTGGGCTGAGTTCTTGGGTCCTCATATCGATCCATGGGAGCAGGCCGAAGCCGCTCAAACGATTCCGTATGAGCTTTTGACTTCTATTTCGAGTCGGGTACAAAGAATAGATGAGTAACCTTTCTGAAACAAACTCTCAAAAAGGCGTTGTCCGACTTGAGCATGTCTACAAGTCCTTTCGAGGCGGGCAGGATCACGTTCTGAATGGGGTGAACGTGGAATTTCCGGCTGGAAAACTGACCTATATTTTGGGTCCTTCGGGCGCCGGAAAATCGGTCACGATCAAACTGGTCTTGGGGCTGCTGAAGCCGGATTCCGGCAGGGTTTGGGTTTCCGGGAAGGATATGTCCACGCTCGATCGCTGGGGATTGAAGCAGCATCGCGAGCAGTTTGGAATGCTCTTCCAGAACTCGGCGCTTTTCGACGACATGACGATTTACGAAAACGTCGCTTTTCCGCTCTGGGAGCATACGAAGCTTTCAGAAGACGTGATTCGCGAGAAAGTGACCAAGGTTTTGAGCCATTTGGGAATGACCAAAGGCTATGAAAAGTATCCGAACGAAATCTCGGGCGGGATGAAAAAGCGCGTGGGCTTGGCGCGCGCGATTATTCGCGAGCCTTCGATTTTGCTTTATGACGAGCCGACCACCGGACTGGATCCTGTCACGCGAACGACGGTGGATGACCTGATCGCGACCTTGAAGAGCGAGCTCAAGCTCACTTCGATCGTCATCAGCCACGACATTCCATCGGCGCTCTTGGTGGCCGATCAGATCGCGTTTCTTTACAAAGGTAAGTTCATTTTCTGGGGCGAGCCAAAGGATTTCAAGCACTGCGACCATGAGGCGATCCAGAGCTTCTTAAAGGCCGAAGAGCGCACGCTTCGGGCTTTTGAGGTATGACGATGGCAGATGAGCAATGGATGGTTCGCACCTCGATGAACGAAGTGGTCGGCCCGATGAGCCGCGATGCTTTGATCGCGCAAATACGGGAGGGCAAGCTCGGGCTCGAGGATGAGGTCTGCAAGGCGCACTCGTACTGGATTTATCTGGACGAAGCGGACGAGGTCAAACGCCAGCTTGGAATCGAGATGCCTCGCGCGAAAAATGGACATGAAGACTCGACGGAGACGGATCTTCAGGCGATGACTCGGGAGCTGAGTGTTCCCGTTTCGGCCTTGGGGAATGAGGACTCATCGGATTTGTCGGAGTCAGACGGCGGAACCAAGATTTTGTCTTCGCGCGGATCGCAGCGCTCTGCTCAGAGTGGCGAAACTTCAGAAACTGAAAGAAAGCGGTCTCGTTTTGATCGAAATCGTTACCGGCCAGCTTTGGGGCAATCGCAGCCTTTGATTCTAGGACGGGTCGAGGGGCCTTCGATTTGGCGCTTTATTATCGGGGCTTTGATTGTTCTGACCGGCGTCATGGTGGCGTGGGTGATTCGCTACCTTCAAGCTTCGCCTTAAGCGCGTTCCTAATCGCTCAAGAGAGCGCTTCATTTTTGAGGCGCGCGAGGATCTAGAAAGAGGATATCTTTCAGGATAGGTTTTTTCGGATCGTTGGTTTGATTGAGGATCTGAAGAATCTGGCGTTTGCGGTGATGAAGCTCGGATTTCCAGATTGGATGATCCACTTCCACCCAAAGAACTTCGTCTTGCACTTTCAGCGCGCGAGAATGCTTGATAATGATGGGGCCTACTGCCTTTTCCCAGCGGCCTAAGGCTTCTGCCTCATCCAGCCGCTTGGCAAGCCCTGGGTAATAACCACGGGCCTGTCCCAGGATTTCCATCAGTTTGAGAAAACTCATAAGTATTAGTCTACACTTTATGGGCCGATTTGAGTAGTACAAGAGAATCATGATCCCTTTCAGGCGGTGGCGTACTTTATTGACCTGCTGTGTCGTGCTCGCTCTTTCGGGCTGTGGCTATAACATTCGAAATGGCAAAAACGGCGCGCTCGAAAAAGAAGGAATCCGTAAGATTTATATCGCGCCAGTCGTCAACGATACTTATCGCTATGGTGTCGAGAACGTCGTTTATAATGCGCTCGTTCGAAGCCTCAATGCTTATAGCGGGATCAAGCTGGTGAGTGACCCGACGACCGCGGATGGTGTTCTTTCTTCTCGGGTGATTACGGCCGCGTCTCAGGTCAATGCAACGACGGGCGCTGACGCGCTCAGTCCGACGGGGCTTCCTCTGCCTTTCTATTTCGGCTCAATTCAGATCGCGACCGAATACAACGCGATTTTGTCGTGCAGCTTTGTGCTGACTCGTCGCGAAGCCATCGTGGGCCATCCTGCCGGAACGGTTTGGACCGGAAATTTCTCTCGTTCGAAGCTCTATCCCGCGGCCAATCAGTTAGGCGTTCTTGGAACGACTTCGGGTTTGATCAACGATAGCGAGCTTGATCGAACGATTTTAGATATTTCGCACGAAATGATGAACGACGTGCGCGAAACCATGCTTTCGAGGTTTTGAGTCCGATGCCAAAGCTTGAGCCGAAAATCATTCAAAAGGAGCTTGAGCAGGGTTGGCTCTGGCCGGTGTATTGGCTTTATGGCACGGAGAGAATGAAGTCTCGCGAGCTGCTCAAGCGCATTCGTAAAGCGGTATTGGGAAGCGAAACTGCATCGAGCGCTGGGCTTGCCGGTTTTGGCGAAGAGTCCTTGGACGGAAATGAAGTCGACGCCGCGACGGTGTTGGATGCCGCCCAGAGTCTTTCGCTCGGCGGAGGATGTCGCTTGATTGTCGTACGCGAAGCGCATGCTTTGAAGGAGTCGGAGATTCTTGCCACGCTTTGCTCGCCTAAAGCGAAAAAAGGCGAGCTCACTAGCGTTTGCGTTTTTCTTTCGAAGGATCTCGACGGACGCAAAAAGTTTTCGAAAATTCTGACCGAGAAAGCGGCCGTCGTTCCTTGCGAGGAAGTTCCCGAGGCCGAGCGCGAGGCTTGGATCGCTTATCTGGCCAAGCGCCGCGGAATCGAGCTTCCGCCCTCGTTCGTTGCTCAGATGAGCTCGCTCGATCCTTGGGGTCTCGATATCATTGATCAGGAGCTTGAGAAGTTTTCCCTCGCACAAACAGGTGACGTGATTCTTCTCGGGGGTAGCGGTGCGGGAGGGGGAGAGCGCTTTCTCAATGCGTTCTTTGCTCGAGATCTCAAGCGTTCGCTTCAAGCTATTGAAGATTTCGCGGATCGTCCCGATGAATCCTTGCCACTGCTTGGGCTTCTAGGCTGGAATGTTCGTCATCTCGCGCTCGTTCTTTCGCGCGCGCAACCGAAGCTCAATCCATTTATCGCGGAAAGGCTTCAGGCTTGGTCGCGGCATTGGGAGCTTTCCGAGGTGATTCGCCTTCAGAGCTTTCTTGAAGAGCTCGATTTCAGTTTGAAGCAAACGCCGCTTCTGCCGATCGGCCTCTGGGGCGAGCTTGTAGTGACTTTTTGTAAATAAGGCTGTGATCAGTGAAGCTGTGAAACGCCTACTTGCTCGGATCGGCCTTTAACTCGACAAATATCTGTTTAAAGAAATCAGTCACGCGGCCGCTTTCATCGACAAAAACGTTGTCCGCCATTTGAGAGAAGGCCTTTGCATACCCATCGATGTCATCCGAGGAGAGTCGATGCAGCATCCCAAGTCGATAGGCTTCATCTGCGAGAACGTCCCCGACTTTATCCTTGTTGAGATCATCGAGCTGAACTTTGATGTTCCCGTCCCAGCGAGGGCGCATCAGCATTTTCTTTCCGTTGAACTCAACGACACGAAAGAGATGGGAAGCGTCTTTCCCCAAGGTGATATTGAGTCCTTGTTGAATTCGGCTCTCTTGGGTGGGCATGGCTCCGGTCTGGATCGGAAAAGTCGCGGGAGTCGTCAGTTCTTTGAGCTCCACGGGAACGCCTTGCCCTGTCGAGCTGGCTTTCCCTTTTGCGTCTTTCGTGTTGAGCAGCAGTTCCAATCGCTCCAGGCCTCCCGATCCGCCGTGGTCCCTGTTTCGTCGGTAAGCGTCTTTGAGAGTGAACTCCGTGCCTAGCTGAGCCTCAACCCACGTCGCGACTTGTTTCAGTTCCGCTGATGTGAGGGTTTCCGCGTCGTCAGGAATTTTCGGGTCGACGGTCAGGCCTTTGGCCTCGCTTTTCGTCAGTAGTTTTTCGATCGTTTTGGAATTTGACCAGTCCTTGGACTTGAGGCCATCGCGATAGGCTTTGAGCAAGGGGCTGGGGTCGATCTTCTCGTCGTAGATTCTCACGGCCGAAAGAAACCGCAAAATATCGAGATAAAGCGGTCCTCGAGAAAAATCATCCAAATCATTCATCGTAAAGACCGCTTTGCCTTGATCGTTCAGCAAGGCGCCGAAGTTCTCAGGATGCGCGTCCCCCATGATCCAACCTTGATTGGGCTGTAAGCTGGCGAATCGCTCCGAATGCCCGGGAAGTCCCTTGGCGATCAGATCGTAAAAAGATGAAACGAACGAACGGAGCAGCATGAACGGCGAATCACAAGACTTTATTTTCGCTTCAAGCTGCGCTGGGGATAGCCAAGGATTGAGCGAGAGCAGGTGTTTTCGAATCTCATCGGTGGAGGCAGCGGTGGCTCTTACCGGCGTGCTCGGCTTTTTTCTCAGAAGCGCGCAGATGTTTTTGCGCAGGGCTTGATCGTCTTTTCCTTGCGCAAGCGCGGAGGAGGGGAAGGTCTCGGTCGAAGCCAGTAAAAGAAGAGTAGTCCCGATTTTTGCGATTCTGAGAGATAGGCTCACGGCGCCCCCTTATGATCTATGTTAACATAAGGGCTGTGTATTGAAATGCGAATCATCTGTGAAAAACCGCGTGCAGATGATTCGCATGAAGAAGAAGTGGAAGCTAAAGAGTGGTCTTTTTGGCTGTGACGGAAAGCGAGAGGTATTCTGCGCCATTTTTCGAATCACTTTGGGTGATCTTGGCGGGTTCGCCTTCTTTTGCCACGACTTGGGGCCTTGAAATGATCGTGCGCTCACCGTTTTTTCCGATAGTGCCAACGACGAACTTCATCAGGATGCCTTTGTGATTTTGAATCGAACCTTCGGTGGCGATAACTTCGATGAAATGCCCGTTTGAGCTGTTTTCTTGGGTGATCGTAGCGGGTTTTCCTTCTTTCGCGATCACATGTGGCGACGAAACATGCTTTCCGTTGAGCGATAGGTCCATTTTTAAGTCATAAGCGTTTGTAGAAGCGAATGCTGAACCGGTCATTGCCAATGTTGCTGCCAATAATGCTAGTCCTAACGATTTCATAACCCCTCCTGAGTTTATTTTAGTCAGGGTGTCTCTTTGTGCGAGGGCTGTCAAGCTTATGTTCCTGTAGTGTTTGTTTTATTAGCTTGTTAACCCATTGCCCGTATGTTATTTAATACCAGTGAGAGCCAAAAAAGAATCTTATCTACCAGGTTTTGACAAAAAGGCAGGAGCCAGGCACGGAGGCGAGCTCTCGCAAGGAAAGCGCAAAACTTTCCGTCCCATCGACCCAAAACAAGCTCTTCATGTGACTTTAAAGTCCTCGAAAGCGCGTGGCGCTCTTTCGATGCTTCATCCCAAGTATTGCAATTCCATCGAAACTTTCGTTCACAAAACAGCTAAGCGTTGGGGCGTGCGAGTTTATCGTTTTGCTAATGTGGGAAACCACATTCACCTACTGATTCAGGTGCCAACTCGCGAAGCTTGGAAGCGATTTTCAAAAGAGCTTTCGGGAGGGATCGCGCAAATCGTCACTGGGGCTCAGAAAGGCCGAGCCGTTCCGCGAAACGCAAATGGTAAGATCCCTGAAAGTGCCCTTCGGGCTTTTTGGGATCATCTTTTATTCACTCGGATCGTCAGTTTTGGACGGGACTTCAACGGCGTTGCCCGATACGTGATCAAGAATCTTTTTGAAGCCGCAGGCGTGCCGATGAAGAAATTGCTCGCAAGCGGGCTCAGGATCCGGTTTATTGACCGTGACGGATTGATTTCTGGAGCGCCTTCTTAGGTAATTTTGAAGTGGATAAGCTTCATCAAGTCAAAAACAAAAACGGCCCGAATCCGCTAGGATCCGAGCCGTTTTAAAAAGTCTTACTTAAAAAAATTACTTAGTAAGAACCGTGGCTTTTTGAGCCATGCGGGTCAAGCGGCTGATCTTGCGAGCAGCGCGGCCCTTTGGAATAGCGCCTTTGGAAGCAGCTTTGCTGAGAGCTTTCACTGCAGCCAGGTAAGCTTCTTTTGCTTTGCCTGCGTCCTTCTTGGTGACTGCTTCGAGAGCGGCCTTGAGGACGGAGCGGGTTGCGCTGCGAACGAGCGTGTTACGGGTTTGGCGCTTCTTGGCTTGGCCTGCGCGCTTCGTGGATTTACGTGTATTTGCCATGATTCTAACTCTCTTACTAAAAAGCTGACTCAGTCAGCTTGTTGCACCGGATGGCGTGGTAACTGACTTCAGTTACGCTGCACCGGTTCACACGGGGAGATACTGAAAAAACCGAGATTTTTCAAGTCCCTTGTCTCTTTAAGCGGCTTCGATGAGGGTCGGCCCGAGCGCGGCTTACGGATTGCAATAGGGGCCCCCTGTCGAGCCTGTTTATGCAATCCCTTCGCTCATCAGACGATGAAACTCAAAGAGAATGGCTAGTTACGGACGGCCGAGGTTCGTTCGCTATGGGAACTCCCGAAGGGGTGCGAACCCGCAAATACCACGGGTTTTGCCTGGGCATTGCAGGACGCTCGGAAGCCGCGTTCCTGGCGGATCTTGAGATGAGTGTCGGGGGCCGAAATCTATGGCCGCATCGCTATCGCAATGGCATGGATGCGGCGGGTCCGGCCTTTCGATATCTTTCCACGGGGACCGGGCCCGAGTGGGAGTGGACTTTGGACGAGCCCGCCGGAGT
>CAZCBS010000039.1:0-19408 GCA_964496965.1 uncultured Bacteriovoracaceae bacterium | reverse complement strand
GCAGTCGATATAAGGGCAGATGAGATGATTTGTGCTAGAAACTTTCCGATTCATGAGTCGGAATAAGGGCAAATCTTGAGCCAAGCTCAGGCTTTACAGCATTTGCGTTCATCAGACAGACCCAGACTAAGGAGCCAGTTTATATGTGGCAAAACCTGATGCATTTTGAAGTCGCCCCCCTCAATCTCATCGTAAGAGCAACCATCACTTATCTCGCTGTCCTCATCATGCTGCGAATTTCCGGGAAGCGACAAATCGGCCAGATGGGCGCAACCGAATTCGTCTCGATCCTTCTCATCAGCAACGCGGTTCAAAACGCCATGAACGGTGGAGACAATTCGCTCTCAGGAGGTTTGCTCCTGGCTGGCATTCTGATCACGCTGAGTTACTCGATCGCGTTCTTGGCGTATCGAAGCCGAACCTTCTCGGCGGTTTTCGAGGGAACCCCCCGTTTAATCATCCATAACGGGAAAGTTCTGCACTCCGCCCTCAAGAAAGAGCTCTTATCTAGTTCAGAGCTTCGCGTCCTGATACGCAAACAGGGCGTTCACTCGTTTAGCGAGATCAAATCCGCGGTGCTTGAAGCGGATGGAACGTTGAGCATTATCCGCCAGGCGGATATTCAGTCGTGATGCCAGAAGTAACTCAGGTTTTCTTTCGCAAACGGATTGCCGAACGAAGGATTCTTGAATGGCAGGGAAATTTGTTGTAGTCGATGAACCTAACGATCAATCAAATGCGCTCATGCCTTTGAATCAGCTCTCTACCGAGAAAGGTCAATCTATATGCCTGGAATTTTTATCCGAGAAGGCGACTCATTCGAAGGCGCACTGAAAAAATTCAAAAAACAGTGTGAAAAAGCCGGAACATTGAATGAAATCCGAAAGCGCGAAGCCTACGAGAAACCATCCGTGAAGCGAAAAAAGAAGGCTATCGCCGCTCGCAAACGCGCCCTCAAAAAGCCTCGGACACCTCGTTACTAAATCGATGGGGTCTGTTGGGAAGTAAAAGTCCCCACAGACCCGGTCCATAGGAATTGTTAAGATCCGCCTGCGCGACATCGGTCTGGTTTCTATTCAATTTCTACCCAATCCAAATTAAGGCACATTAACCGCTCTGAGGGTGACTGATCAGCGAGCTTTACACAGCCTTCGATCGCATCTAGAAGCTTACGACGGATGACCACAGCGTCGGCCGACGAAACGACTACCGGACTCGTGAAGACAATCTCATCGGGTTTAAGTCCTTCAAGATTCTCTATGGTTTTGAGTCGCCAGTTAAGATGATGTCTTGTGACGAGTGGCGAGTCCGCTCCAACATGCGTACTTCGAGGGCCGTAACTGAGCCTCCCGTCCTTATTATTCACGCAAAGCCCATTGGCCAATAGAAACTCCACTGCGCGCGCTACCACATTGCGCGGTAACCGTATTCGGCGAGCGAGCGCATCGATTGAGCTCATTTCATCGATCGCAGTAAGAAGACGAATTCCGCTGTAGTACCACTGCGAATAGAACGTTGCTTTTGCCGTGTCATCCAACTCGTGAACTTTCGGAATACGTTTTTCGATCTCCGCGCTTTTGGCGTGTAGGGCCTTCAGTTGCCTGCGAAGCTGAGCTTTTAAACGGGAGTTTCCAGCTCGTTCCATCTGAACAAGACAGAGAAAATAGTCGCTCTCTAAATCATTCAGACCGAAGTACTCGCACAGAGAGGCCGCCGTTTCAGCATTCATTTCCCGAAACCCCGCCATGATTTGGCTCAGCATCGATGTTTGGATGCCTAGGAAATCTGCCATCTTACGAAACTGACCATGTCCTTTGCGAGGCATTGAATCCACGCGGTTGCGAATAAAGGCTCGGTAATTTTCAAAATTAAAGACGCTCATGCTTCTATTCTTCGGTCAATTCAGTGTTTAGCAAAATGATAATTTTATAGATTACTTTTAACATAATAAATCTAGAGCAAGAACGCAATGCGTCGTATTGTCGCTATGCCCACACACCCGGAAACTAGGGCCGCGCAAAAAACCCAGGTTTTCGGGAGTGTGGGTCATAAAACAAGGTTGACGTATTTTATCAACTATAATAAAAGGGGCTCGCGTGGCCCAAAAAAGGAGTCTTTGTGATCAGAAGAAGAGGGCTATTCAGTTTAGGCTTCGCTTGTCTGGTGCTGATTTCGGCAACCGCGCACTCGGGACCAAGAGATTCCGGAGGCGGAGTTGGTTTTTTGTGCAACCGATCAGATGGTTCGACAAAAGTTTATTTGGCCGACACGTATTCAATGGCCAAATCTGGAAAACTTAAGGAAATCGAAAAAAGAGATCCTGTAAATCTGGTATCCGCAACTTCAAAACTTTTGGATATTATTAAGCCTGAAAAAATATATCCTCATCCAGTTGTTAAAAATGAAACGGTAACTTTAGGCTGGCTGATAAATTACCGACACCAACAGTTGAATTTCGAGCCCAATTACTCGGGAGATAAAAAGTTATTTGCTCTTAATGACGACATGATTGCAGCCCAAGCAATTCCCGAGGGCTGCATAAAAACTCAACTTGCTGTTCAAGATATTCCGTCTATGAAGGTTCAGCAATCGCCACTGGTTTATCAGTTAACTTGGCCCGAACGAGGTTTTCTTGAGTTACATGAAACTTTGATTTCACTTCGTGACAAACCAGGAAAAGATACGACTCCAATTCGTGAACAAGTTGAATCTCTTACCAAAGAGCTAGCATCAGCAGAATCGGTCCTTAGCGAGCAGGTTTTAGACATGGTTCCGGCGGAACTTTGCTATAATTTAAAATCAAAGATCGACAAAATGATAGATGGTATCGAGTCTCCAGGACAATCTGCTGAAAATAATAAAATTGAAAAAATGTGTACGGCAATGTTTGAGGTTGGCAATGAACTTTACGGGATTGCCGTTTTTCAAGCAGGTGGGAGCTGGAATTTACCACCTCCTGTAAAGGCACTCGATAATTGTGTTAAAAAAATTAATTCAGATGTCGATGGAAAAATGGAATCAATTTTTAGATTTAAGTCCCGCTGCCAAGAAATAGTTAACCAGCATCCGCTGAAGATGTATGGAAATAAGTCTCCTTGGATTGAAAAGTATTTTAGGGGCGCAATGGTACTCGGTTTTGAACCACCTGCTTTTGATTTCAGTCATGATGTAAACGGTGATTTGTGAAAAAATTAAGTATGATTGTTGGTCTGGTCGCTATTTTTAATAATCCAGTGACAGCATTCGCTGAACATGCAGTAGGCTGGGCGAAATTACAAAATCTAACGGATGAAGTTATTTGTTCCACGAATATTTACCATGGGATAAATTTCAAACTACCTACGACCAACTTGAGAAATGACGGCAGCGTTACTGAGATTTTTGAAGAAAATGGATATCAAGTTAAAGTCATCTTATCAAAGTATAACGCCGAATATCGGTTGGATGTTCAGTTGAGAAAAGAATTAGAAGACGGCAGTGCTTTCACAGTCGGAGCGAGCCATGTTGAAATCTCATACTGGAAGCTCACCGAATATTTAGATAAGTCCGGTAATTATGAATATCCTCTATTTACAAGTACTCTTAGTCTAGAAGGCCTTAATGATACGGTAAGCTCGATCAAATTTGTAAATTCTAATGTGCTTACCTGGAATGTGGATGCATACTGCGTACTCAATTTTACGAAACATACTGCGCCTACTGAGACAAATACGGCAAAGTAGATCGGTTCACCGCCGCTCCAAACGCTCCTTCTCTTAAAAAGGTTTTGAGTCTTTTGGGCTTCCAAAGCGTTGATGGGGGCCCGGATAAAATGGGTATGGTAGTCGAGCAGCGAGGAGTGCGATTTTCGGCGAGGCGAAATCCATCAAAGGCGAACATTTCAGAAGCAGTCGTCGACCGTGATGACGAATATTGATTTCCGAAAACCGCTGAGATCCGACGAATCGGGAAATTTTTGCGACTTCACGAAAGAGAAAATCTGTCTGTAGTATCGATATTATGTGCCCTTCCTTTTTATGTTCCCTTGATTTGAGAGATTACAGAGCCTGGTCTTAATCTCCTGACTTTCCAGAGCATGCCTTGGATAATTGAAAGGCGTGCGGACTAAGAGCCACTATCGTCGATCTGGTCGTCGTAACTTAATTGGCAGTCATGGGCCCCAAATCGATGAAATGAAGCCACCAAAAAACCAAACCCCTTGGAACCATTCAGGCTTCAAGGGGTATAAAATTTTAATTGGTGGAGCTAATCCTATAGTGTTCGAACCACTCACCGTTTCTCGCATCTATTCGGCGCAGTAGAAAAAGCAAAGAAAACGATAGGATCGGGCTGGCACCAGGTCTTTAAAATTCTTGCCAGATATGGCAAGTCATGATAGGCTATATTTGATGAGTCGTCGTGAATATGGAATCAGCATTGTGGTCAATTTCCGACGGATCACGAAAGTCATCATTGACCCTCATTATGAGGAAAAGCACGCTGAGAGCATTACTGACGACATCATCCTCAAGCTCGTTCAGACGCTCAATGGTGAAACCGTGGTGCCCGACAGCGAGAGCCCGCCATACTCCTATTTTGTGACAGACCAAATAGAGCTGGACGGTAAGTTCTACAAACTGATCTGGTTGCTTGAGGATGAGCAAATTTATATCGGTGTCGTGAACGCCTACCGGAGGTAACATGCCTTTTCCTAGCAAAGCAGAAGTAAAAAAAGCTCTGAAGAAACTTGAAAATACGGAAGGCACGCTTGCCCCCCCTGCTCATCCCACGCCTTTGCAGAAGTTCCGCCACGATATTCAACAAAAGTTTGTAGCTTACAAATTGGAAAAGAAAATATCCCAGCGGGAAATGGCAGAGATCCTTGGAGTCGATGAAGGCAAGATCAGCAAGATCTTGCACAATCGGATCGATGAATTTTCAACGGATCGTCTAATCACCTTATATGAAAAGCTCAATCCGGAATTGAAACTCAAAGTCAGTTAGATGGCTGTTAAGCCATGACTGAACTCAATAATTCTCATCAAGCCCATGATTTCCGGACAATCTCAACCATGGCGCACGGAAAGCTTAGACAAGTCGGATTCGTAGCGTTGATCATCTGAGAGTTATTCAATCGGACTTTTGAGTGTGCTATTTAGCTCCTGCTTTGCAGATCGGTCGCAAAGCCGCGCGTTGAGTCTCATCAAACGATGTACATATTTTCTCATACGCCATTTGTGTTCCTTTTCCAGCTACCTCTAAAGCCCCTAAGGCCATAACGAAAACAAGTGCTGTAACCGCAGCATGCGAAAACGCGTCAAGTTTAAGGGAGCCAAGGCTGTAACGTCCAAATGCGTGTTGGGACCTTATATAGTCCTGAAAGGGAAGATGGACATTATTGAGGAGGTTCTCAAGCGTTTTTCTCATGAAAGGGGTCAGTGGAGTACGACTTATCTCGTACTTGGCCCTTTCTAAGACATCTTTGAGCATTGCATGGAGAAACTCCCATTCCGCGCGCATTGCTCCAAACTCTTGTCGAAAACGGTACCGTGGAGAAAACAGAGTTTTAAGTGCTCCTCTGATTGCCCGCGCATTGAGGCGAGGGTTGCTTCCCCATAATGCATCCAACTGAATGTGATGCTCAAATTCATGGCTTAGAATTGCATAAAGAAAGACAGTGTCCTTGAGTTCCTCTGGAACATTTATACTGTCTGCCGAGGCGGTCCAACGACCTTTCGAATTAAAGCTAATCGAAGAAATGTACTTTTCTATCTTTGGTTCAAGCACCGCTCGTTGCTCCGAGGTCAGAGAGGACAATCGTCGTTGTAAATATATGTTAAAGGCCTTTTTGATACTGTTTCGCGGGTCTGCAAACTCATTTTGTAAAACGTCTTGTATTGCTCTAGCCGCATTTTCATCGAGATGAAATTTAGAGAATAGGCGCTCATCCATGGACAACATTAATTGATTAGTCAAACATTCTGATGGGCTTCTGGCCGACACTTGCGGCGAAACCAAGCATGCGATGAGGATTGCTGATACGATAACCCGAAACACCTTTTCTTATCGGCATTGTTTCAAACCAGCTTAAGCGGTGTGTCGGGTGAGACATGCTGATCGAGATAGAAATCATCCCCTGCCAACCAAAGCCCACGATATCTAGCGATTTCGGCGACAATCACAAGCGCTGATCGCGTGAACTTAACTTCATATCCAAGCACGCTTAACAATTCATTTCGCTCGCAGTACAGAGGGCCAATGAACAAAAGAAAAATCCAAAAGCCAACTCAGCCTCAAATGAAAAGAAAACCAAAGTGGGACCCGACTCAGCAGGTGGAGATTGTATATGAAGTAATTCCTGATGAGAAATTCGAGGGCGCCATGCTTAGGACTTCATCCTGAAAATTTGAGCGCCGTTAATTGCTTGGTCAGAAAGAATTGTAAAAATGGTGGACCTGAACGGGGTCGAACCGATGACATCCAGCTTGCAAAGCTGGCGCTCTACCAACTGAGCTACAGGCCCACCTAACGAGGAGTTCTTTTATTAAGTGAAGCCGAGCAGAATGGCAAGGGGGTAAGTTATAGATTTGTTCGATTTTTCCTGTTACCGATTAAAAAGATCATGTCTTTAACTGCTGAGAACTACACCAAGGGCTTTTTGGTCGACGAAGAACTGATGGGCGGCGTGACAACCTCCCCTGAGCAGCCGGGTGTCTATGTCGCCTACGTACTCAACCATCTGACCGGAGAATACTTGGGATATCAGGGATTTCCGGTGCTTGAAGAAGCCCTAGCTGCCATTCAGAGCGTAAAGAGAACCTGGGTTTTTGAATCCGTCAGCGGCTGCGGTGCAGGAAAATGTGCCGGTGGGAACTGTAAGGTCGGCGGCTGCGGGAAAAAGCTCGCTCCCCTCGCTCCAGGCTGCTCGACCGGCGCCTGCTAGCGCCCCTGAGTGCCACTTTCGGTGTCTTTCGCCACCAAACGCGCACAGTGAAGATAGCGCGCCAGCGAGAGATAGACCTGGTTTCCCGATACGTAAAGAAGCATCAAGAAAATCCCCAGCGCAAAAAACTGTGTGAACGAGCTCGATGAAGCCTCAAACCATCCCATGATGGACGAGGTCGACCAGCGCGACTCGGCATGCGGGCTATCAAATGCGTCGATTCCCTGAAAAATAAGGAAGAATACTGCTCCGGCAAGCGCGGTCAGATAGCGCGTTCGGTTTTGAACATTGGCCAGGTCGATCTCGAAATTATCCATGAGCCAGTTCCAACCGGATGACCGCTTTTCGAGAGATTTAGAATCGAAAAACTTAGCTTTCATCTCGCCGCAAACACGGGCACGCCAACGCTCTTCCTCAAGAGCGCGATTCAGCGTCGCCGCAATTCCCCCTCGGCGAATCATGACCGGTAGCTCGCGAAGCGCGTCGGAGCTCAGCATGTAAAGCCCGTAGGCGACGGGAAAAATCACGATGAGCCAATCCATGTATCGGCTCAGGCGGCGAGGGAGAACTCCAAACTTGACTAGGACCAGAACCGTAACCGCGACAACTGCGGGAACGATGAAGCACCAAAGAAAAACCCCGAGCATCCTTCGATTGGCGGCAAGCCTTTCGCTCTGGATGTCGAGGCGGATGTAATCAATAAATTCTCGATAAAGTTCAGAATAAGGGCCTTCGGTCGACCTTTGCATACCCTCAGTTTAGCCGGCCACTTCAGGGGTGGCAATGGCTTCACGAAAACGAAGGATCGATCTGGCTTTTCCGGAGCTCTCATCCACATCGATCAGGACGGCGCCATACCCTCCCGGGCCTTCGGCGGGCTCGTATTTGATCGGTCTTTTGGTCAGAAACTTCTGAATGGAGATCTCTTTTTTGACGCCGATGACGGAGTCAAAGCAGCCGCACATTCCCACATCGGTGATCGCGGCCGTGCCCCCGGCCAAGACCCGCTCATCGGCGGTCTGGACATGAGAATGGCTTCCCACCACGGCACTGACTTTTCCGTCCATAAAATGCGCGAACGCCTGCTTTTCAGAGGTCGCCTCGCCGTGAAAATCCACCAAGATGCATTGAATGCCGAGATCATCCAGCCGATTGACTTCTGCTTCGGCGGTCCTGAACGGGCAATCGAGCGCATCCATGAAAACACGCCCCATGACCTGAATCACGCCCAGGCGGAGGCCCGGTTTTTTGCGGGATTCGACCACGGTCGATCCGCGGCCGGGAACTTTGTATGTCGGGTGATCGGGATAGTTCGCGGGCCGGATCAGTCGAGTCGTCGTCGCCATGTAGGGAATAATCTGCTTTTGGTCCCAAGCATGATTGCCCGTCGTGATGACATCGATTCCCTGGTCGAAAAACTCTTGAGCCATATCCGGCAGAATGCCGTTTCCGTGAGCGGCATTCTCGCCATTGAGAACAATGAAATCCGGTTGGTGTTTGGCGGAGATTTTTGCGATCGCGATTTTAACCGCTTCGCGTCCGGGCCGTCCAAAGGTGTCGCCGAAGTATAGAATTTTCATTTCGCACCTCATCGGTTTCCGTAATGATCCAGTCCACGGGCTGGTCCCATGGCTGCTGGTCGAGCTCTTCCAAAAGTTGAAAATCGAAAGCTAGCACTACCCTAAGCGCGTTCGGGATGCGAGGCAGAAATCGGTCATAAAACCCGGCACCCATTCCCAAACGCTCTCCCTGCCGGCCAAAGGCCACTCCCGGCACTAAAATCAGATCCAGCTGTCCGGGATCCACAGGCGGCAAGTCCGAATGAGGCTCCTGAATACCATAGGGCCCCTCTTGCCAAGCTTGATGGGCATTTTCTCCGCTGAGAACCTGATCCGGGGCGATTTCGACAAATTCCATGTCCCGACGGGCAAGTTCCGCGGCATTGAGAACCCTTGGGAAAAAGAGCCTCGCTCCGTAGATCAAAAGGCAGCGCTCGAGCTCCAAAAGACTGAGCTCGCTGGGAAGCGCCTGATAAAGTCCGATCTTTAAATCTTTCCATGTATTTCTGGAAAGGCCTGAAAGTTTGAGAAAGCGGCTCACGACCAGCTGGCTTCGCGCACTGATCTCGTCAGGCGAAAGACTTCTGCGTCGGGCCAGAATTCGCCTGCGGATCGTAGCTAAGTCGTTCACGTTTTTTCGATCAACCTTTGCAGCTCTGTCGCGCGATGCTCAATCTCGGACTGATAGTGAGCAGTACGTTTCTTTGCGCGAACATATTCTTCCGCCAAATCGAGTAGCGCCAGAAGCGTCACTTGATGACGAGACTTCTCGCCGGCAAGCCGTTTTTCGACGGCCTCCAGGCGATCCGAAACGAGTTCGATCACCTCGGCTGTGAACTCCGGATCGTTGTCCGTGGTTCGCAGCGTGATTCGCTCTCCTAAGAGACGAATTTCAGCTGTCAGAGAGGTTCGCGACTCACCTTCCATCAGAACGCCTCTCAAAACGCCTCAAGCACCAACGCGATTCCTTGACCGCCGCCGATGCAAGCCGTGACGAGTCCATAGCGTTTGCTACGACGCTTCAGCTCATAAAGCATGGTTTGAGTGATGCGAGTTCCGCTTGCGGCCAACGGATGTCCGATCGCCACGGCGCCGCCGTTGACGTTGAGCTTGTTTCGATCAATACCGAGCTCTTTCTCAACAGACAGAGCTTGCTGGGCAAACGCTTCGTTCACTTCGATCAGATCCATTTGGTCGATCGTCATTCCGGCGCGCTTGAGCGCTTGGCGAGAAGCAGGAGCAGGGCCGATGCCCATGATCTTTGGATCGCATCCGCTGATTCCGTAAGAGACAAGACGACCCAGAGGTTTTGCGCCTCGACGCTTGGCTTCGGCCTCGGTTGCCACGACAAGCACAGCTGCGCCGTCGACAATTCCACTAGCGTTGCCTGCGGTGACCATTCCGTCTTTTTTGAAAACAGGTTTGAGTTTCGTGAGCGTCTCGATCGTCGTCTCGGGCTTTGGATGCTCGTCTTTATCGAGAGTCATCGGATTGCCCTTCTTATCTTTGATCGTGAAAGGCGCGATCTCATCTTTGAAACGGCCCGCAGCTTGAGCCTCGGCCGTGAGCTTTTGGCTTCGAAGCGCGAACTCATCGGTGGCCTGGCGAGTGATTTGATATTTTTCGGCGAGATTTTCCGCCGTGATCGCCATCGGGATCCCTGCGTACGAATCCGTGAGCGATTCCATCATGAGGTCGCTCATCTGCGAATGCCCCATCTTCACGCCCCAACGGCCGCCGCGGAAAACGTAAGGAGCCATGCTCATATTCTCGACGCCACCCACGAGCGCGATCTTCGTGTCGCCTGCAAGCATCTGGTGATAGGCCTCGACCACGACTTGAAAGCCGGTGCCGCAGAGGCGATTCACGCCTAAGGCCGCGATGGATTCCGGTACTCCCAGTTTTAATCCCAAATGTCTTGGCGAATAGATCGCATCGGCCGACGAGTGAATCACGTTTCCGAAAATCACATGTTCGATCTCTTGTGGAGAAACTCCCGCTTGCTCCAAGGCCGCTTGCCCCGCGCTGACACCGAGGTCGGTTGGGTTCACGTCTTTTAGCGATCCACCATAAGCTCCGAACGGGGTCCGCTTGCCTGCCAAGAATACGAGAGAAGTTTCGCTCATGCCCTCCATTAAGCGTCAAAAGTTTGATCTTTTCAAGAACTCTGGTCAAGAACCCTGGGCAAAACCTGCCTCTTTCTAAGTATGCACCGTTCCAGCCATAATCAAACGAAGGGGCGGCTTAAACCCATGTCGACGGAATTAAAAAACTCCACCACCGAGGAACTGAGGCTTCGGAACAACTTGGCACAGATGCATCAACGCCATGAGTTGGAAGTGCGCGATCGCGAGCGCTCGAATTCCGACGAACTGCAGCGCATGATGGAGAATCAAACCAAGCAGATGGATGATTTGCATCGTGATTACGACGTGCGGATTTCAGAAGAAGCCGAGCGCCTCGAGCAAAAGCTGCATGAAATTCGCTTAAACAACGAAGAGAGAATCAAAGCCGAGCAGCAAGCGGGCGACAAAGAACTCGAAAAATTAAAGGTCGCGAATCGGCAAAAAATCGATGAGTACCGTAAAAACGGCGAAACACAGATCGAATCGGTTCGAAAACAACTTCAAGCTTCAGCCGAGACGCTTCACGCTCAGGCCCGAAAACGAGATAAAACCGTTTAAACTAAAAAGGGAGTCCGCGATATGATGAGCAAATATACGAACACTGGAAAGAACGCCCCTGCCCCTGCTCAAGCCGGAGGCCCGCAAGAAGAAGAGCGAATTCGCGTCAACGGCTTTGGTCAGGTCTTGGAGATGCTCAAGATTGCGGATCCGGACTTTCGCGAGTCGCTTCTTCGCCGCCTAGGATCGAAAGATCCCGAGCTCGCTCGCCAGCTCCGCCAAGACCTTCGCAAGCTCGGCTTGATCTAAATATTCTCGGAAATCAGCTCTCTAAAAGCGCGCCATAACGAAGCCCGCGCGTGCTCACTCTGCAGTGAGGAAACGCCAGGAGCTCCATCGCGCGCCAAAGAATCATCGCGCCCGCCAGAAGCACGTCCGCGCGCTTTGGCTCGAGCCCCGGAAGCTGACAGCGCTCCTCGACCGTGCGCCATTTCAGCTCTTCGACCAGGCGATGAATATCTCCGCGGGTAAGAATGAGAGTGTTGAGCGACTTGGGATCAAACTGGGCCATCCCCAGATACCAAGCCCCCAGTGTCGTCGCGGTCCCGGCAACGGCCACCAGCTCGGTTCCCGCAGGAAGGGCCTTGCGCCAAGACTTCAAAACTTCAAGATGGGAATCAATCGCGTCCTGACAGGACCAGAACTCTTCGTCATTCACAGGATCGGTTCTCAAAAAGCGTTCGGTAAAACGAACTGAACCGATATCCACGCTCTGCCCGCCATGCGTAGCGATGAGCTCGGTGCTTCCTCCCCCAATATCAATCACAGCCGAAGCTTCAGGCCGAAGGTCCGGGAGCAATGCACCTTGAAAAGTCAGTCGAGCTTCTTCATCGCCAGAGATCACGCGAAAGCGAAACCCTGTCTCTTTTTCCACCTTGGAAAAAAACTCGGCACCATTTTTCGCATCGCGCGCTTGGCTGGTGGCCACACAAACCGTGTCTTTAGGATCCGCGCCAGCCGCGCGAACTCTTTCGGAATAGCCTTTCAGGCAATCCAGAGTTCTCTGCATGGCGGTATCTTTCAGCGTCCGGTTCTGATCCACTCCTTCACCCAGCCTAACCACCGTGGCGTAATCACCGACTTCTCGGCGAATCACTCGACGCCCGCCTTCGCTCTCCACATCCGCGATGAGCAAGAGACAGGTATTGGTTCCAAGGTCGATGGAGGAGCGGATCACGGAAGCCTCTCTTATTCTTTCTCGACGGATGCGGGCTTCACGCCTGCGCCAGTGGACTCTCTGCCTTGGCTCAGCTGGAACTTGAGCTTGAAGATCTCTTTGTCTTTCGCTTCAGCTTGCTCTTTCCAGTACTTGGCTTCCTGCTCAAGCTCGGCAATGCGCTTTTCGCGCTCATGAGCCACGGAGTAATAGCCTTCGGAGAAAGTCTCGCTTTGCGGGCTAAACTGGCCGACACGGGTTTCACCGTCGACAATCCCTTTCACGCGATAGGTGCCGTCTTCCGCTTTTTCAGCCGAAATGACCTGCACGTCATAAGACTTTCCAGGGTAAGCTTTATCCGACCAATAGCGAGCGGCGGATTCCTTAGCGCGATTGAGATTTTTCGTATCCGACGCACAACCCGCGAAAATCACCGCAGACAAAGCAAACGCGACAGCAGGCGCGGCTACAACCAAGAATCGATTTTTAGATAACATGCTGACTCCCCTTTTTTAGTGACCAAAAAGCTTCTTACCAAAGTCTGACAGAGGATTTCCGCCTCCGCCACCTCCCGGTGGGATCATGCCTTTCAAGATGTCCTTCGCTTTGTTTTGGACATGGCCCTTCAAGCTTCCCATTGCGTTGCTCATCGCCACCTTGGCAAGGAACTCCGGAACTTGGGTGTACGAATAACAAGGTGCCATGAGAGTGCATCCGACGGAAACAGGAAAGCGCACGGCGCCATTTCCTTCCGCCAGAATATGGTTCACCTCGACTCCGCCCTGATTGACCGAAATATCCTTGGCATGCGTCATGTTGTAGGTATCGATCACTTCGAAATTAGCCTTCAGCGATTGGTCCTTTAAGCCGATCGCTATGTTGCCTTTCAAATCGATTCCCTTGTTCGCAGCTGCCTTGGCGACAAAGTTCGGCGCCGAAAACTGCCCTCCGTGAATGCTGAAATCCGAAGAGACGATCTCATAACGAGACTCTTTTCCTTCCATTCCCCCGATTTTCTTGCCTTGGAGACCTGGGATCTTATCGGCAATTTTTCCAAGCGCGCCGTTCAATCCTTCGGTCACCATTTTGCCAACATCGAGGGTCGTGAAGACCGCGTTCTCGACTTTGAACTTGCCCTTGGAGCTGAGGTTTGCCATCGCAGGCTCGGTGTTGAAGCTTGCTCCGGTGCCGTTCATCTCAAAAGACGCCATTCCCGTCAGGGTGTTCTTCAGAGCTTGGAACTGAGAAGCAATGGCTTGCGCGATATCGAGTCGCGCGACCGACGCGTCGAACTTATAGGTCGGGGCTTTCGGGCGAAGATTCGTGGAGAACGAAGCTTTCACTCCTCCGCCAAAAACCTTCATGCTGGCCGAATCCACCGAGGCAACGAGATCGCGCATCGACATCTTGCTGACAATGTCGGACAATACGGCGCCTTTGACCTTGATCGAACGAATGTTCACGCCGATATTGGCCACCAAGCTCTGAATCGCTTTGTTCGTGCGAAGAGGCTCAAGCGATGCATCCAAATCGGATTTCGCTGGAGCGTTTTCAGCCGTCGTTGCGGCTCCCGTAGGTTTTCCGGCGCTGGCTTGTTTTTCAGCCGGAGGCGGAAAGTTGATCAGGCGATCCAAATCCATTCCGGTGGAAGTGACTTGGAAGTCAGCCTTAGGCGCCTGAAAGTTAACGACCTTGCCTTGAACTTGGAGATTGTTGCCAGGAGCATTCATCGTCAAAAGCAGGTGATCGATCTGATCGGTCACGACACTGATCGTGGCATCGAACTTTGGCTGTTCCTTGAGATTCGGAGCTTTAGCCGTAAGCGAATTGACTTTCAGCAATGCTTTGTAGCCCAGCTTATCCGCAGGGCCGTTTGCTTCCGCACTCAGCTCGGCGTTTCCACCGAGCTCGTATTGAGAAAGCATCGGAACGAGCTGGTTCCATGGCTTGAGATCAATTGCGTTCGACTTCATCGAGAAGTTCACGACAGATGCAGGCTTGCCGCTTGCGTCTTTGGCACTCAGATTCGAGACGCTTCCCTTGCCTTGGACTTCAGCATTGAAAAACTTAATGGTCGTGGAAGTGATTTGAGCCGCGTCTGGAGATGCGGTCATGACGAGATCCGCATGAGCATCGATGCCCTTTTCTTTGTGGAAAACATCTCCCACGCGAATATCCAAATCATCCAAGCTCATTTTTGCTTTCAGATCCACCGACTCGAATTTTCCACCGCTGACTTTTGGATCAGCCAACGCCGTCAGACGAATCGGTCCTTTCACGATCGTCGCGCCGCCTTTTTGATCAGCAGCCTTGGTTTCGGAATCAAGATTGGCCACGACTTCGAGCGACATCTCATGACTCAACGAAAGATTCTTTGCCGTAACATTCAAGTCGCTGACTTTGGTTTCGCTGCCCAACACTTCATCTTGATAAGTGAGGAATGCATTGGTGATTTCCATCCCGAGCCGCGAATGAGCGACAATTCCAGGAAGCTTGGTCTCGCCACCGCCTGCTGGTGCACCTTGCGGCTGTCCCGTCGTTCCTTGTTGTGTCTCCGCTGGGGTTTGTTTCACCAAGGTCATGACATTGAGCTTGCCGTTCTTATCTTTGACGACATTCAAAGCAGGCTGACGCATATTCAAAGTCAAAGAAGGCGATCCGCTGAAAATCGACGAAAAAGGCAGGTGAAAGTAAGCATCTTTCACGGAAACGACTTTGTTGCCACGAGCATCGGTCAATTGAAGCCCGTCGATTTGAATCCGAATCTGTCCCCAGAGAGAAAGAGAAAGCTTTCCTAGCTCAAGCTTGCCGTTGAGTCGCTCATCGGCCGCGCTAACGATTTGCGGACGATACTTATCGACATTGAAAAACATCGGCACTGTGATCGCAGCAATCACAAAAAGGCCGATCAAGACTCCAAAAACAATCGCAACTTTCTTCATAACGTTCACGGTCATTTCCTTTTTTTACGTAAGTTTCTTACGAATCAGCTCTTGCAGCAATGCGGGATTCGCTTCGCCGCCCGTGGCCTTCATGACTTGGCCCACGAAAAAACCTAAAACTTTGTCTTTGCCGGCTTTGAACTCGGCGACTTGGCCTGGATGCGCCGCGATCACTTGATCGATCGCGGGATCCAACGCACCGATATCACTCACCTGTTTCAACCCTTCACGATCGACGATGGTCAGGACGTCATCACCCGTTTTCCAAACCGTTAGAATGACTTGTTTGGCACCCGCGCTTGAAATCGTTTGACTCTGTCCAAGCTTCACGATTTCCGCAAGATGAGCAGGAGTGACTCGGCTTTGATCAATCTCGATTCCTTCTTCATTGGCTAAACGACTCAGCTCGCCACTGATCCAGTTTGCAGCTGGCTTGCCCACGCCCCTGCGATCCATTCCGCCTCGCACCAAAATCTCGACGGTTTGCTCAAAGAACTCAGCCGTCGCTTTCAAAGAGGTCAGCACGCCTGCATCGTAAGCATTGAGCGCCATCTCCGACATATATCTTTGACGGCGCTGGCTCGGAAGCTCCGGCAAAGTTTCGCGCACTTTTTCGATCCATGCAGGGCTGATTTGAACCTCAATCAGATCGGGATCGGAAAAATAGCGATAATCCATCGCCTCCTCCTTTGAGCGTTGAACCGTCGTCACGTTTCGGGACGAGTCGTAGCCGCGCGTTTCCTGAACCACTCGACCACCGGCTTTGACGACTTCGATCTGTCGCGCGATTTCGTACTCAATCGCTTTTTCGATGAACTTGAACGAATTGACGTTCTTGATTTCAACGCGTGTTCCAAACTTCTTTGAGCCCCTTGGCATGACGGAAACGTTAGCGTCGCAGCGAAAGTTACCTTCCTGCATATTGCCGTCACAAATGCCAAGGTAAGTGACGATCGCATGCAATGCGCGAAGGTAGGCGCCCGCCTCTTCAGCACTTTTCATCTCAGGTCCGCTGACGATCTCCACCAACGGTACGCCCGCACGGTTGAGATTCACAAGCGAGTAGCCTGACATGTGTTGATTCTTGCCGGCATCTTCTTCCATATGAATGCGCTGAATAGTGATACGGCGAGAACCCTGAGTAGTTTCGATCTCGAGATGACCGTTTTCGCAAATCGGCCTTTCGTATTGGCTGATCTGATAGCCCTTCGGCAGATCCGGATAGAAATAATTTTTGCGCGCAAAGACGTTCTGATCGCGAATCTCGCAATCAGTCGCAAGCCCCGCTTTGATTGCATACTCGACAGCTTTACGGTTCAGGACCGGAAGCGATCCCGGTTGTCCCGTGCAAACCGGGCAAGTGTTCGCGTTGGTTTCAGCGCCGGGCTGAACGGGGCAGCTGCAAAAGATTTTGCTCTGAGTGGAGAGCTGGCAGTGGACTTCAAGACCGATGACGGCTTCGAATTCAGTCGACATGGCCTAGCTCCTTCCCTTTTCAAACGCCGCCGCCGCGGAAATCAGCTTTTCCTCGCCAAACGCGGGGGCGATCAAATGAAGACCCATCGAAAGCCCTTGAGAATCTTTGCCGCAAGGAACACTCATCGCCGGCACGCCCGCAAGGTTGGCGGGAATCGTGAAAATATCATTCAGATACATTTGCAGCGGATCATGAACTTGCTCGCCCAGCTTGAACGCAGTCGTCGGAGAAACCGGGCCCGCGATCAAATCGACTTGCTCGAACGCTTGGTCAAAATCCTGCTTGATCAGTCTTCGCACCTGGCAAGCTCGTTGATAGTAAGCATCGGAGTATCCCGCTGAAAGCGCGAAGGTTCCTAAAATAATTCTTCGTTTGACCTCCGCACCGAAAGCCGCGCGCGCCTTTTCATAGAAATCGGCAAGATCTTTCACGTCGACTTCCGGAGGCCGGGTTCCAAAGCGAATCGCATCATAGCGCGCCAAATTGCTCGAAGCCTCGCTCACCGCGACGATGTAATACACGGCGACTGAATATTGGGTATGAGGCAAGGAGATCGGCACCAGTTTCGCGCCTTGTTTCTCAAACCATTTGAGCGAATCTTGAATCGACTTCTCGACTTCAGGGCTCAGGCCTCCAATGAAGTATTCTTTGGGCACGCCGATCTTCAGGGATTTCCAATCAGGCGCCGTGCGAGAAGCGCGAGCGTACGCGCCATCAGTGAGCGCCTTGTTCGATGAGGTCGAATCTTTAGGATCATGTCCGCTCATCGCATCGAGCAGAATCGCCGCATCTTCCACCGTCATCGCCATGGGACCTGCTTGATCGAGCGATGAGGCAAAGGCAACCAACCCGTAGCGACTGACGCGGCCGTAGGTCGGTTTGATTCCGACAATTCCGCAAAAATGAGCAGGCAGGCGAATCGAGCCCCCCGTATCGGTTCCAAGTGCCGCCACGCATTGACCCGCGCGAACAGCTGCCGCCGATCCTCCGCTGGATCCCCCTGGAACGCGATCCGAATGCGTAGGATGTTTGACCGGACCAAAGGCGGAGTTTTCGTTCGACCCGCCCATGGCAAACTCATCCATATTGAGCTTTCCCAAGGTCACCGCGCCCGCATCTTCCAGCTTTTGAACGACAGTCGCCGTGTAAGGCGCGACATAGTTTTCAAGCATTCGAGACGCGCAGGTTGTCTTCAATCCTTCGATGGTGATGATGTCTTTGATTCCGAGCGGGATCCCTAGGAGCGGAAACCGATCGCGTGGCACTCGGCCTTCGCGCGCAAGAATTTGATCTGCGGCTTTCGCTTGTTTCATCGCGCGCTCTTCGACGAGCGTGAGCCAGGCGTTCTGCGTCCCGGTTTTCGCGGCATTGAGATAATCGCGAGCAAGCTCCACCGGAGAGAGAAGCTTTTTGTCGAAGGCGTCTTGAATCTGGGAAATCGATTGAGGCAGGCTCATAAAATCGGCGGCACCTTGTAACCATCGTTCAACATGTCCGGAGCCGCATCCAGGACTTTCGGTTTGCCTTCGGCGTTTCGAGGAGAAGGAACAGCAACATCTTCGCGAAGCGGTGTCGCGAGCTCAAGAGGATGAGTCATCGGAGCCACGCCGTCGACATTCACTTCTTGGAGCTTTTCGACATATTTGAGAATATCGCCGACTTGAGCGGTGAAGCTTGTAAGCTCTTCGTCAGTCAATTTCAGACGCGCTAAACGAGCCAACTGCTGGGTCATTTCTTTTGAGCCTATTGGCGAACTGCCCTGAGGCCCAACAGGCGAGCCCCCACGCGGTCCAGCAGACGAGCTACTTACAGAAGACGAAGACTGCGAATTCCCGGAGAATTTCGACATGCACTATCCCTTCTAAGAACTGATCAAGCTTAGTCAAAGCTTGAGAATTTTGAAAGCGGAGAAGAGCGGTAGGCCGAACAGGCACGAGAACGACAGTACACTGCATAACGCACTGCGCAATGTCTTTCTATTGATTTACGTCACGTTACTGCCAAATAAAATGACCTACATGAAAATCGAACGATCACCCTCGCGAAATCGGGACTCATCGTCGATGATGAAAACCGATCTAGCGTCTCTGCAAAAACGGATTCATCATCTGTTCACCTAACTTAAAAATAGCTTGCTGCTGATTATGGGTTCGGCAAAGCAATCTGAGATTGGACGCCTCCGTTTTTCCTCCGATCGCAAATGGCTCAACATGATCCACTTCAAGAGCAAATCGCGAAGTGCAACGTCTGCCATCTGGACTACAATAAGAACACTGTCCTTGATCACGCTGCCAAATTTCTCTTTTTAAAGCTGCGGGTATGTAGCGACTAGTGGATTGAGCTGATTCGTGTCGAACCGATTGAGATTGCGTTTGTCTTTGTGAAAACTCCGCCGGCGGAGCCGTTGTTTGCTGATTTGGTTCAGAAGTCTCATGAGGAAATGAATCGGGTTCTGACTGATGTGCAGGATGGACTTCTTTTATATCTGCTTCGCTCTTGCGAGCCCGTCCGCCCTGTTTAGCTGGATCGAGCTTTTTAAGCGCGATATCCGCCATACGATGGAAAAGCTCGAGATAGGTAGGATTGGATTGCACATGCCCATCGAGCTCGCGAATGCTTTGAAGTTTTTCCATGAGTGAGTCATCGGCTATGAAGCGAATTTCTGTTT
>CAZCBS010000038.1:11921-19499 GCA_964496965.1 uncultured Bacteriovoracaceae bacterium | reverse complement strand
CGATCCAAGACGCGAGATAGGCCTTATAGTCCTGAAATTCAAAGACAATCGGTTTATGGGTCTCGGATTTTTTTTTCATATTTAATTTAATATTAATTTTAAACACGAAATTAAATTAAATACATCTGTTTTTATGGCTCATGGAGTCATAAAAACCCTTTCGCCAGCATAGAGCCCGGGAAACCGGGGCGCACCCGTTCACTGAGCTTTATGCTGGTTTAAAGTTAGTAGACTAATTTGATCATATATTGTAATAACCCATTGCGCCCCTGAATTAGGAAGTTATGAAAAAGCAGAATGTTGTTTTTGGTGCATTGATCTCAATGGCTCTAGCGGGAAGTATTTCAGCCGCATTTGCAGCCGAGGGAGGACACTCCGGCGGTGGCGGGGATATTTGCGAAGATCGGATCAAGGTAATCCGCGATGATCTTAAATCTTGGATTCATAAAGGCGGCGCTCAAGGACTCGCTCTTTCTTCGGGAATGAGCATTGATCAGTATTCTAGTTTGATGTCAGATCAAATCAAAAGTGCACAAATCAAATGTGTTGGTTCAAGTGACATCGATTATCCGGTTACGATTAACGGAACACCTAAGGTTTGTAAGTTTAGTAGCAGCGCAAAAGGCGCCCAAATCACCTGCGACTACGTCAAGTTTCTCGCGACCTCTGAGTCAGATCAATATGTTTTGATTCATCATGAGTATGCGGGGCTCGCGGGGATTGAGGTGCCAAATAAGGACGACTCACATTACGAGATCTCCAATCAAATCTCAGGCTACCTGGAAGACCGAGTCATGAAAAGACTCGCTGTCAAAGCAGGACCAGCGGATATCGCGGCAAGTCTGACAGAGATTGCACGAAATGAGGATGGCAGCGTCCGTCGCATGACACAATACGATGCCGACAGATACTGCCGTCATCAAGGCCAGCGATTGCCTACTGTGCGTGAGCTTGCGCTATACGCTCAGAGTTTAGGAGCGCAAGGAATCAGTGAGAAGCAGAAAGATGGTTATTATTTTGTTCGTGGAATGGATAGTCTTGGAAATCCGGACAACTTCTATTTCAGTGACAAAGGCTTTCAAAGTAACTCTGAAGAAGATTCTTTTCTGCTCTGGTCCTCATCGATTGACCTTGGTGGCATCAGTAACAGTACAGACGATGCCTATAGTCTGAATGGCTGGAATGGTATGATTACCTGGGGAGATATTCGATATAACGCCAAGTACAGTGCTACACGTTGCGTGCGAACGCGCTAAAGCGTGACAGCACCGATACGTTACTAACTCCTGGGTTGGCGTTTCGAGCGAAATAATATGCCAGGATTATTGAATATCGATATAAGGCGTGGTGAAATCAACTCATCGCGCCTTATATGTTTCGTGAATTTCAGTCTTCTTGAAAATGCGAATAATTCGAGCAATCCTGACCGCTTTAGAAATAAAAGCTGAGCGCATTTTGATTCTACGGGCTAAGTCTTTGGCCATTGGCTCAAATGCCTTCATGAGTTTTTGATGAGCTTTGATATCGACTGGAAGAGGGAAGTCTTTAAAGATGGTGCGGACGCTCGGACTTGAACCGAGACGCCTTTCGGCATACGCCCCTCAAACGTACGTGTCTACCAATTCCACCACGCCCGCACATAGAGTCAGCCTGCTTCGAGGGAGATCTCTGTTTTAATGGAGTGGGCTAGGAAGTCAATCACAAAGAGCCAAAAGAAATACAAATATAACTTCGGATATCCTCAGCGCATGTAAGCGCCTTCATTCGCCCAAATAAGCTTTACGAACCTCGTCCGAATTCAAGAGCTCCCGAGCGGGGCCGGTCGTTGTGATCTTTCCGGTCTCGAGAACAATTCCCTGATGCGCGATTTGAAGCGCCTGAAGCGCGTTTTGCTCGACTAGAAGGACCGTTTTGCCTTCTTGATTGATGCGCGTAATGATCTCAAAAATGCGCTCGATAATTTGGGGGGCCAGGCCAAGACTTGGCTCATCCAAGAGAACGAGCTCAGGATGCGCCATCAGCGCACGGGCAATCGCGAGCATCTGCTGCTCGCCGCCGGAAAGAGTGCCTGCGTTTTGCTTGCGGCGCTCTTTGAGACGCGGAAATAGCCCAAAGGCCATCTCCAGATCTTTGGCGTAGGTTTGCTTGTCTGGCGCGGTCCAGGCGCCGAGATCTAAGTTTTCCTCAACGCTCAGGTTCAGGAAAATGCCACGGCCTTCAGGAGCCTGGCAGATTCGCTTTCTAACGATCAAATGAGCAGGGAGGGAGGAAATGTCCTCGTCCTTGTACAAAACGCGTCCTGAGGACTTTTTAACGAGCCCAGAGATCGCTCTAAGAATCGTGGTCTTGCCAGCGCCGTTGGCGCCGATCAGAGTGACGATCTGGCCGCGGCGCACTTCGAAACTGACGTCTTTGATCGCTTGAATCGCGCCGTAATGGACCGAAACATTTTCAAAGCGAAGAAGAACTTCGCCATTCGATACGTTATTCTGCATGGGCGGCGCCCTTTCCAAGATAGGCTTCGATCACTTTAGGATTCTTTTGAATTTCAGAAGGCGTGCCTTCGGCGATCTTCACGCCGTAATCCAGGACCGCAATCCGTTCGCAGATTCCCATCACAAGCTTCATATCGTGCTCGATGAGAAGAATCGTCATGCCGTAACGATCACGAATCAGACGAATCGTATCCATGAGGCAGGCCGTCTCATTGGCGTTCATCCCGGCAGCAGGTTCATCCAAGAGAAGAAGCTTGGCGCCTGTGGCCATCGCACGGGCAATCTCCAGCTTGCGCTGCTCGCCGTAAGGAAGATTTCGCGCCAACGAGTCCTTTTTGTCCTTGAGACAGAAAATCTCAAGAAGCTCCAAAGCACGTTTTTCTTGATCCGCTTCGATCTTGACCACTGGCGCGCTTCTCATCAACGCCCCCAAAATGCCATAATGCGGACGCTTTGGATCGTGATCCATCGGGATCATCAGATTATCGAGCACCGAAAGATCTTTAAAAAGGCGGATGTTTTGAAAGGTTCGCGCCAAGCCGTAGTGAGTGATCGTGTAAGGCTTTTTGCCCGTCACATCGGATCCAAAGGCCGTGATTTTGCCCGCGGTTGGGGTATAAACGCCGGTAAGCATATTAAAAACGGTCGTTTTACCCGCTCCGTTTGGGCCAATGAGGCCGAAAACCATTCCTTGCGAAATGTTGAGCGAGAAATCACAAACGGCCTTGAGACCGCCAAACTGCATAGTGAGATTTTCAACGTGAAGAACAGAGGATGAAGCGCTCACGATTGCACCTCCCGATCGGTCAGCTTTCGTCTGAGCCAGCTCGGTAGAAAATCCGTGTACTCCCGCGTTCCAAAAAGCCCGTTCGGACGCGTGAGCATCAAGACAATCAGCATGACCGAATAAATCACCATGCGGAAATCGATGCGAGTGTACTCCTGCAAAGGGCGAAGCGCTTCGCGAATCACGGTCAGGAAAATCGCCGCGACCACAGAGCCGGTGACGCTTCCCATTCCGCCCAAAACCACCATGATGATGATCTCAAAGCTTTTGTTGAAATCGAAAGTCTGTGGATTGAGATAAGCCAGATAATGCGCGAAAAGCCCGCCGCTCACGCCCGCAAAGAAAGCTCCGATCACAAAAGCCCGGATCTTAGCACGAGTCGTGTTCACTCCCATCGATTCGGCGGCGATTTCGTCTTCGCGCACGGACAAGAACGCACGACCGTGCGCCGAGTTCATCAATCTCCAAACCGTGAAAACCGCGAGAACAACGAGTGTATAAACCCAACCAAAAGTGGAAAGAGCAGGGATACCCGTCATTCCACGAGCGCCACCAATCGCGTTAATGTTGAGAATCACGACGCGAATGATCTCGCCAAATCCCAGAGTCACGATCGCAAGATAATCGCCTTTCAGACGGAGCGAAGGGAGACCCACAAGATAGCCCACGCCGCTAGCGAGAAGCCCGCCTGCAATCAAAGCGACCGCAAAGAGAAGAACCAACGCCCAGGATTGAGAGAAAAGCGTGGGGTAGGCCATCGTTGCCCAGCTGGTGATGAAAGCCGAGCAATATCCGCCCACGGACATGAAACCCGCATGCCCCATCGAGAACTGTCCGGTAAAACCGTTCACAAGATTGAGGCTCACCGCCAAAATCACGTTCACGCCGGCATACATAATAATTGAAAAGAAATACGGATTGATCGTGTCGGCAGCGAGAAAATGCACGAGCCAGACAGCGGCCAACGTTCCAATCCAAACCCAAAGGCTTCGAAGTCCTGAATGGCGGGTAGGGATCTCCAGTGCTACTTGTCCCATGTTCACACTTTCTCCCTTCCGACTTTGCCAAGAAGCCCGGCAGGCTTAACGAGCAAGATAAAGATCAAAATCACGAACGCCAAAGCGTCGCGATAGGATGGGGCTCCGTAACCGACGACGAACTCCTCGGCGAGGCCCAATAAAAGCGCGCCAGCCACAGCTCCCGTGACGTTTCCAATGCCCCCCAGGACGGCGGCAACGAATGCTTTCAGGCCCGGAAGCGTTCCCATCATCGGATCGATTTTAGGATAAATCAGGCCCACGAGAACGCCTGCGGCGCCTGCCAAGGATGAACCGAGCATGAAAGTGTAGGAGATGACTCGATTCGTAGGAATTCCCATCAGGCTTGCCGTATCGTGATTGAAGCTGACGGCGCGCATCGCGCGACCCAGGCGGGTTTTAAATATAATATATTGAAGAGCCGCCATCAGAACCACGGAGATGATAAAGACAACGACTTGCAGGGGATTGATGTTGAGGCTTCCCACCGACCAGTTTCCGGTCGGAACGAAAATCTGCGGAAAAAACTTAGGGTCGGCGCCAAAAACAATTTGGCCGGCGTATTGAAGGAAAAGCGAAACGCCCACGGCAGTGATCAAAACATTGATGCGGGGCGAGCTTCTCAGGGGGCGATAGGCAAAGCGCTCGATCAGAAAACCCGCGGCCGCGGTTCCAGTCATGGCGATGGCCAGTGTCGCGAAAAGATTCATCAGAGAAGACTCTGTTCCAAATCCGAAATAACGTGCCGTGTACATCCCGGCAAAAGCGCCGAGCATATAAACTTCGCCGTGCGCGAAGTTAATGAGCTGCAAGACACCGAAAACCATCGTGTAACCGAGGGCAATCAGTGCGTAGATGCTCCCTAAGGAGACTCCATTCACTAAATGTTGAAAAAACTCCAGCATGACTGCCCTCGTTTCACTTTAGGTTGATCGATTAGAATGGCTGAACCGTGGTGACGTATTCGAAGTCACCGCCGTTTACAACCTTGAGCACAACCGCGGATTTCACCGGATTGCGTTCGGTATCCATCGTGATTTTGCCTGCAACGCCTTGGAGATCCTTGGTTGCCGCAAGAGCATCGCGAATATCGGATGGGCTCAAGCTCTTCGCACGATTCATCGCATCGACAAGCATAAAGGTCGTGTCATAAGCCAACGCCGCCATGCTGTCCGGAAGATTCCCGTAAGTCGCCTTAAACTTCGTGACAAACTCTTGGGTCTTTGGATTCTTGTCGCCCGTCGAATAGTGATTCGAGATATAGTAGCCGTTCAAAGCCTCGCCGCCGATTTCCTTCAGCTTGGGCGAGTCCCAACCGTCTCCACCCATCATCGGAGCCTTGATTCCCAGCTCACGAGCCTGACGGCCGATCAAAACAACGTCTCCATAGTAGCCAGGCACGTAGATCGCGTCAGGACCGGTTGCGCGAATCGCGGTCAACTGAGCCTTGAAATCCTTGTCGCCCGCGCTGTAGCTTTGGTCGATCGTAATCACGCCGCCGCCTTGTTTATAGATTTCAGTGAAGAAGTTCGACAGACCCACGCTGTAGTCATTCTTGACGTCGCGGAGAATAGCGACTTTCTTGACCTTCAAAGTGTCCAACGCAAAACGAGCCATGACTTTTGCTTGGAAGGAATCCAAGAAACAGGCGCGGAAAATATAATCGCCTTTTTTGGTCACGTCTGGATTGGTGGAGGTTGGGGAGATCATTGGAATTTTGTAACGCTGAGCAATAGGAGCCATTGCAAGGCTGCGAGAGCTTGCGACTTCACCGATGATCGCGCTGACATTGTTTTGGGTGATCAGCTTAGTGACAGCCGTCGCTGCTTCATCTGGCTTGCCTTGATCATCGAGTGCGATATCCACCAACTGCTTGCCTTTGACGCCACCGGCCGCATTGATTTGCTTGAGTGCAAACTCAACGCCTTGGTGAGTCGAAATACCGAACGAAGCTTCTTCGCCGGTCATCGAGCCGACTTCACCGATCTTGATCACATCACCCGAGGTCGCAGCAGCTGGCGCGCCATTCGATGCCGCGCTCTGTGCCCCTTCTGTGCCAGAAGTGTTTTTCTTAGTGCAGCTGGAAATCGCGGAAAGCGTCGCCAGGGCAATCGCTAATGCTTTTAAAGTTTTCAAAGGATCCCCCAAAAAGGTTTTTTTACTATTTGCAACTTCAAGTACTCATTCAGTATTATTCGGGAGGTGAAAAAGAGTCAACTTAAGCATTCCCTTAAGCATTCTAACAAATCAGCTCCCAAACATTCGGTCGAATTTGCGAAGGCATTGAAGAGCTTCATGGGTTATCTTGAAGGAACTCAGAAAGCCGCTCACACCATCAAAAACTATCGACTCGATCTTCTCGCCTTTTACTCATTTCTGGAGCGCATGACCCCAAAAAAGCCGGTTCGCTGCGAAACTCTCGGAGAAAAGGAATTAAATGCGTATCACGAGTTTCTTCAGTCGCAAGGCTTCAAGACCAACACTCGACGCCGAAAGCTTCTGACCGCCCATCGTTTCGTGCGGTACCTATCGCAGAGAAATCAGCTTTTAACTGAAGTTCCCAGCAAGCTTCCTGCGCCTCATAAAATCGAACGAGTGCCATTTACGGTTTCGCAGAAATCTCTGCTTGAGGCAATCCAAACCTTGCCAGCAGCAAGTCTTCTTGAAAGACGCAACCGGGCCCTGCTTTGGGCTCTCGCCGAAACCGGATGTCAGGTCAGCGAAGTCATTCAGCTCCGATTTGAGCATTGGAGCAACCCCAACGGCAAGGCTCAAGTGATGATCCCGGGGAAAGCCACCCGGACCCTGCAGATCAGTCCAGGGCTTCTCTCCGAAATCGAGGAGCTGAAAGCCGTTTCTCAAGGAAAAAGCCCCGTTTTCTTGGGATTTAACAAGCATGGGCCGCTCGGCGCTCCGATTAGCGCGCGCGGAGTGGAGCTTTTGGTACGCTTTTATTCTTCCAGGCTGAATATTCCGGAGCTGACACCCAGAACATTTCGACATTCCGCAGTGGTCGGCTGGTTTGAACAAGGGATTTCACAAGACGAAATCCAAAAGCGACTGGGTCTTAGGACCGCCTACGCATTTCGAACTTACGCCCCTCTTCTTAAATCCAGCTCGAACGCCACATCCAATTCCTAAACGTTTCAGCTGGAATTTGAAGGGCCGCCGAGATCGGGAAGAAAAAAACAAATACACCGAACGCAAACAGAAGAAACGCCAAGCCGGGCACGTACTGCTTCAGATCAAAAGCTTTTTT
>CAZCBS010000038.1:0-11911 GCA_964496965.1 uncultured Bacteriovoracaceae bacterium | reverse complement strand
AAAATACAAAAGCTAGAGCAAGACTTAAGACCATTCCCGCAGGATAGTAATAATAGAAAAAGGCCACTTTTCTAGGAATCACTGCCCAAGAAAAGTAAAAGGCCGCAAACGTGGAGAAGATAATGAAAGCATCGCGCCTCCGCTCCTGAACCCAGCTCCAAGCGCAAGTCGCAACCGCAATCAGGCCGGTCCAGAGTATCCAGGGATTTCCAAGCAAGATGACCCCCCGAACAAATTCACTCTTCGCGCCTTCCTTGTCGAAAGCGTACCAAATCGGCCGCTTCAGCGTGGCCCAGTCGGTCCAAGTGCTCATGTACGGATGCGAGTTCACCACGCGGCCCTGTCCGTCCCACATCTTGTATTGCATGGTCGTGAAGATCTTAAAAAAACCGTAGTCCGGGCTATCGATTAAAAGATAAGGCATGAACGTGACGAAATAAGCGATCAGCGGAACAACCCCTAGATAGAATCCCCAGTCGTACCATTTTAAGCCTCGCCAAAGCTCGGGCGAATACCAGTCATCTTCAACGGGCTCATCAAACCTCGTTTTCCAAGATTGAAAGAGTCGAACCAGACAGACCCAGCCTATGCAAAGGACCCAAGGAATCACCGTGAACCATTTGCAGGCCGTCCCTAACCCCAAGCAGATGCCGCAAACCATGAGCAGCTTACGCGCTTGCGAAAGAGTGATCCTATGCTCGCTTTTTGAAGAACCGATCGGCACCCAGGATGCCGTAAAAGCCGCCATCGCCCAGACGATAAAAGCGAACATGAACGTATCGAGCATTCCGATTCGCGCTTGCACATACAGCAACTGATTAAAAATCGTGAGCAGAGCGACCCAAACGGCAATACGCTGATTTCTGAATAAAGCGACCGCCCAGAGATACATTCCAATCAAAGTGAATGAGCCAAAGAGCGTGCTCATGAAACGCCAGCCGATCGGGCGATCCCCCCAGATCCCCATTCCAACCGCCATCAGTTCTTTGGCAAGCGGCGGATGCTCCCAATTTTGATTAGGCTTGAGCTGCAGAAATTGTTTTGCGGAAGGGATATAGTGAAATTCGTCGAAATTCGGGTTGGTCGGAAACTGGATATTGATCAAAAACAGAATTTGACTAAAAACAAAGAGAACGGCACAAGTGATTAGTATTTTTCTGCGCACAATCAGCAGATTACATGGCTGCCCGCCAGATTTAAATAAAGAATTTAATGGAGCACTTCGCGTATGACGGACGAACTCAACTCGACACCGCAAGACAACACACCGAGCATTGGACGAAACGAACCTTGTCCTTGTGGCAGCGGAAAAAAGTACAAGCGTTGCTGCGGAGTTTCCGCCGCTCCTAAGCTCAGCCAACCTAAATTCAATCCAGGCGATATGCCCGCGATGCCTCCCGGCATGGAAAACATGGATCCACAGATGATGACGCAAGCCGCGCAAATGCTTCAGCGCTTGCCGCGTGGACAGCTTCAACGTCTGCAATCCATCATGCAACGCGCGATGGCTGGAAAAGATGTGACTCAAGAAGCCGAAGAATTCCAAAAGACGCTTCCACCTGATTTCCAGCAAATGATGACGCAATTTGCGATGACGTCGGGCATGATGGGGGGCGCGGGAGCCGAAGCGACTCCTGTTGCAAACGAACCTGCTGCCGCAGCACCGATGACGGAAGAAGAAGCCCGTGCGATCGTGGAGCGCGCCGCAAAGCAAGGCAAGCTCTCGGACGAGCAGGCTCAAGAGCTCCTTCAGGCAGAGTCCAGTGCCGACGAGAAATCCAAAGGCATTGGGAAGTTCTGGAAAAATCTCACTGGCAATAAGCAATCATGATTCGCTCGCACACGGGAGCTGCGATTCCAAGACTCATTGGAGTCATCCACCTGCCTCCCTTGGCGGGATCTCCGCGTTCGCTTGAACAAGGAGAGGATCCTGCTCTAGCTTTGCAAAAGGCCGGCATTCAAGCCGTTCAAGAGGCAAAACTTCTTGCGCAGGCAGGATTTGAGGGAATCATCTTAGAGAACTTCGGCGATACCCCTTTCTATAAGGCTCAGGTTCCGCCCGAGACGGTCGCAAGTCTTGCGGTGATTGCAGCAGCCGTGCGTGAATCGGTTTCGATTCCTGTGGGGATCAATGTGCTCAGAAACGATGGCGCCTCCGCCCTTGCGATTGCCGCCGTAACGGGCTGTGATCTGATTCGAGTCAACGTTCTGACAGGCGTTTCTGCTACCGACCAGGGAATCATCGAAGGAGACGCGGCCAAGCTCATTCGTGAACGCCAGAGGCTGGGAGCCTCCTCCATCGGAATCTTGGCCGACGTCCACGTCAAACATGCACGCACGCTTTCGTCCGATGATATCGGGATCGCTGTGGAAGAAGTCGCGCTCCGCTCCATGGCAGATGCCGTGATCGTGACCGGCTCAACCACGGGCCGAAGCGTGGAAATGGATCATTTGAGACGCGCTTCTGAAGTCGCTCGGGAACACGACATTCCGGTGCTGATCGGAAGCGGAGCGCATCGTGACAATCTCGCATCGCTTCTTCAATACGCCCAAGGAATCATCGTCGGTTCGGATCTTCGCCGCGGCGGAAAAGCAGGGGCCCCCCTGGATTCAAAACGAGTCCGCGAGCTCGCAAAAGCGTTTCAGGCGCTGCAAAAGAAGAAAACGCGAAAGCCCAAGAAGGTTTTCAAGAAATCTTCTAAGAAATGAAACTCGGGAAACTTCTTCTTAAGGGCTTTCAGCGGAAGACAGGCAAGTCGAGGCGGGCGAAGCCCGCTACGCTTATAAAGAAAAAGGCCCCCGTTCGTCGTAAAGCGAAGAATCTGCCCGCGGTTCTTCCAAAGGCGGCTCAACTTCCTGTTCAGTCTCTGCCCGCCAAGCATCACGCCCCCGGACTTCATACCTCGGAGCTCATTCGGCCCGGCGATTCCCTTAAGCAATGTATTGAGGGATTTCTATTGGATCAGAGATCCCCGCATACTCGCAAAGCGTACGGAAAAGACCTCAAGCGCTTTATTCAGTTTCTGCTTTTGCGAAAAATAGAACGGGGAGTGGAAAGACTCGATCGAAGCATCTTGATTGCCTACAAGGAATCGATGATTGCCGAGGGGCTCCTTCACACGACGATTGACCGCCATCTTGCGACGCTGCGAAGCTTTTTCCGCTGGCTAGTCGATGACGGCGTCATCGAAAAAAGCCCCGCGGAAAGCGTTCGTTTCCTGAACCCCAAACGGCTTTCGACGACGTCGGGATTTCCCGATGATGAGGTTAAAAAACTGCTGGCGCTTCCGGATTTCCATACGCGTACCGGCTCGCAGCACTACGCGATTTTGATGATCCTTTTTTACTGCGGGCTCAGACGCTCTGAAGTCTGTGCGCTTCGGATGCCCAACATCGGCAAAGAGCGCGGACACGCCGTCATTAAGCTCATCGGAAAGGGAAACTCGGAGCGCGTGATCGTTTTAATTCCCCCCGTTTGGAACGCGCTTGAGCATTATTTCAGGATCACTGGGCGTGAACGCACTTTCGATCAGCCTCTTTTCACGCCGATTCGCAATAACAGGACCGGCGTGCTTCTGAAACAGCTCGATCCTTCGATGATTTTTTACATCGTCACTAAATATGCCAAACAGGCCGGAATCGCCCATCGCGTATCGCCTCACTCCTGTCGCGCGACGGCGATTTCGAACGCACGCGATCACAATGTTCCTGATCGCGCGATTCAAGAATTTGCCGGGTGGTCCACTCCCAACATGATCACTCGTTACGACAAACGAAAGAGCTCCATCGAGAAGTCCGCGGCGCACGCCATTCAATACGGAGCGGACGATCGCGCAGCGCGTCCAAAAGACGGTATCTCCGACTCCTGAGTTTCACCTTGTCAAAGCCCGGCCAGTGACATAGTTCTTCGTCAAGACTTGGGGGAACTTTTGAAATGAATCATCGCTTTCTTGCGTCCGTGTTTGCGCTCTTGGCGGTCACATTTTTCAGCGGATGCGAGGCGCTCAAGGCCAAAGGCTCTCAAACGAGTCGAATCGAGCGGAGCGAAGGCATCCATTTCACTATGGATCCTGAATTGACGACAGAGGAGCGCGAGCTTCTCTCCTCAGACATCAACAAAGCATCGCAGTTTCAAGTTCAAGTCGAGCCTAAATCATTCTACGGAATAGCCTTTGGCTCCGGAGACGCGAGCGGCGCGATTCGTTATCTTTCTGAACGCGTGCACTATGTCCTTCCTGCTTCTGTCAATCTTGATTCACGGATTGTTTTTCACCAGGAGCTCTCCTCGTTCGTTGGGCAAAACGATTTCGCTGGACTCTACATGATGGCCATGAATGTCGGCACGGCCCTTTGGCTTCAAGCCACGCAAATCGCACCTCATCAGATTGGTTTTCAGATGGGCAATCAAGTCATTCCGCTCACATCCTCCCGTGTCGGAATCATCCAGCTTGGCCAAGGCTACACACTGAAGCATAACGGCGAATATGCATTCCCGGAGCTAGCGCGGATCACGACTTTGATCCATGAAGCGCGCCACTCGGATTGTACGGGCGGCTTGATTCGCTCGGACCTTGAGAAAATCGAAGCAGGCGAAATTCCTGAGCATCATTCCTGCGGCCATCTTCATGTCCGTTGCCCTGAGGGGCATGATTATGAAGGCGCATTTGCCTGCGATGCCGACGCTTGGGGCGCCTATTCGATCGAGGCCCTTTACTCGGCTGCAATGGTAAAGAACTGCACTAACTGCACGAGCGAAGAGCAAAAACTTGCCCTCATGATTTTTGCGGATTCCTACAGCCGAGTCATTCCCGCAAATGATATGCTTCAAGGCAAGCTCGGTCTTCCTGACATGAGTAGCTCGAACAAAATTCATGACTAATATTCATGAGCATGATTTCCGGTAAGCACGCGCTTCCTTTTGCTCTCGTTATTCTTCTGCTGGTTTTTCTGGTTTGGGAAGCGGGGCGAATGACTGGGTCGCAAAACGCGCAACTCGAGCAAACTTCGTCGCAAGCAACCCCCCAGGCGATTGAACCCAGCACTCCCGTATCATCCGCTCCATCCGTATTTTCCGCGGCAACGCCCTCACCATTATCGTCCCAACCGACACCTAACGGGCCTCTTGAGCTTCCTACGTTGCGAGAAGTACGCGATCAGATCTCGCAGGATCCACATCATACGCCTCCTGCGTTGCTAAAGTTCGCAAAGGATCTTTCCGCGCATGCAGAGGCTGCCAAGCGGTCCCCGCAATCGGCCAAGCTTTTCTTTGAAACGTTAGAAGACTGCGTGCGAGAAGGGAAAGAGCAGGGGGAATCCGTCCCCGTAGCAGCGCAAACGCTTTGCCTAACGACCGCAGAAGAGCTTTCGAAGATCTATCCGGATGAGCTGGGCACCCGCATGCAAACGCTTCAACAAAACGCCTCTCCAGACGCCAAACGCATTCGAAATGCGCTCAAGCGCTTCTAAATAGCCATTTCGCTGACCCTGTTTTGTAAATTCGCCCGATGTGAAAATAGGTGCCTTAGAAACTGTATTTATTCGCGATAACTTTTCTTATCGCGAATACAGATAGGGCCATACGATCGAAATACAGGCTTTTTGGGCTGAATTAGGCCTACTGGGGGACTCCGCAAAAACAGGGTTTTTAGCGGAAGGGATCAGCGATTTTCAGAGGAGAAAGAGGGGGATAAAAGGCGGAAAAAAAAGCGGGTAGAAGGGCCGTATTTGCCCCTCTACCCGCTCAACAAAGCAGAACTTAGACGGCGTTGCAGCGAGCGGAGAGAACTGGATCGTTCTTCATTTCGCTCTTCACATTTTCAAACAACTCCATGCGAGTGGCCTGACCGTCGTTCGTGATCGCGCGATAATGCGATTGAGTCATATGCGAGAAAGCGTCCATCGATGAATCGTCGCAACCCATCGTGCGAGCGAAGCTTTTGAGAAACTCGCCTTGGCCTTCGGCCATTTCGATCGAGAGAACGTCGAAATTGTTATAGGCATAACGAGCACCTTCGACGTCGCGCTTTGAAAGCGGGTGCTGAGCGCAACCCATCGTTCCGGTCGTCATTCCAAAAGTCGGAGGAACAAAGATATTGGTCGTACCGCGCGTGGTTGTCGCGGAAAGAGTCTTCTTTTGCGTCACTTGCCAGCCCAAACCACATGAGTCGCTATCAGGAATGCTATCGTCTTCTTCTGCCTGTGCCTTAGCGTGATGAGCAGGTTCTTCGTGACGAACTCCCGAAGTCGACTGTTTCTTTTTTTCAGCCGAGAATGCGCTGCCAGAGATCAATGCCGAAGAAATGACTGCAAAGAGAACGAGATTTAAGTTTTTCTTCATACGATTACGATTTCCTCTCCTATGTGAGTCAATCGTAAGAGCGAACGGCTTGAAACTCAAACACTTCCTCAGAAGTAGTATTGGATTCCAAGCTTTGCCTCATCGTATGCCCGAGACAACGAATACGCCGCGCGAAGCTCCCAGGCCGGAGAAAGGCTCCATGAATGCTCCGTGGAAAGCTCGTAAAACGTCTTGCTGCGATCGGTTTGAAACAAATCGGAGACGAGCTCGTAGCGGATTTGGAATTTGTACGGCGCATAGAAATTCGCCAAAGCCGCGATTTGTCCACCAGGCCCCAAGCGCCATCCTTTGCGAAGACTCTCACCGATCTCGGCGTTCGCCAGCGCAAGACCGTAGATCATCCAATCCGATGAAACCGGAAACCCGGCAGCGCCGACATATCCGCGCCCGCGAACCGTATGGCAAGTGAGACAACCAAAGTCCTTGGGAGATTGATAGGCGAGGTCCACGCCCCACGAAGGCTTTTTTTCGATTCGCGTCATTGGAAAAAGAGACATGACCGAGAGGAGCCCCACGCGCTCGATTCGAAAATCGGAAAGCTTTGGATAGTATCTCAGGGTAATATTAGGGAACTCGATCTGCGAAAAGCGCAGATACCCCTCGTCGTTGTTTAAGAGATCATGATAGGCGCTTCGCCAATGAAGCTCCTGAAAATAGAGTCCTGAGTGCGAATCCGGGCGTGACGCCAGGCCAGCAACTCCGCTCCGAAGACTCCAGCGGATCGCATCGTGCCCGAGATCTGGCTGCGTGCTCCCTCGAGGAGAGAGAAGCCCGCTACCGTGATCAGAAGAAAGAGACTCGGCAAGTTCGCGTGAGACGCCGTCTGCCTCAAATCCGCCCAGCTCGCTTCTACGGATCAAGGTTTGAGTCAAAAGCTGTTGATCCGCGGACGATGCTTTTCCCTCATTCTTTTGCTTTTGGTAGGTGAGATAAGCGCTCAATGCATCGATGATTTTTACGTCATGAACTTCAGAGGCTTTCAGCTCACCTTTTCGCACGCGAAAAAAGTCATCTTTCTCATCCGAGCTCAATGCATCAAAGCGCTTCATTAATGTGCGTCGATAGGACGGACGAAACTTGACGGCCTTCACCGCGCCAGGAGTTCGAGTGACAACCTTGATCGACTCGCCTGGAATCACCCATGTCCCCGCGCGATCGGTCATATTCCAGTCAGGGCGTGCAACTTCCAAGAGTGCTAAAAGCTCGTAAGCGCAGTTCTCATCAAAGAACCAATAGTCAAACCAGCTATTGGTTTCGATTTCCCAAAGATGCCTGAGAAGCCTGAGCGTTTGCTCGGCATTCAGATCCAGATCGTATTCCCAGGTATCTCGAGTCTCGGCATGACTATACTCATTGACCTTGACGTAATAGGGGACCACGGAAAATGCGCCAGGATAGCCGCCCGTCAGCCCCAGCCAATAAAAGACGAGCGGGTTTTCATCAGGTCCTACATTCGCGGCATAGCTGACGCCTTGATCCAAGAGATCGAGCTTTTGCTTGCTCGAGCCCGCGGCCCCATTGATTCGCAGAAACGTGTGACCAAACATCGAGGCGGGATTATCCGGATAGGCATTTGAAAAAACGAGCGACACTGATTGCGGATTGTTGAAACGCGATAAAAACTCGTCAAGTTTTGGGCAGGGGACATCCGCCCACTGAAGGGCCAGTTCCTTTTTCAGGAATTGATATCGCTCGGGGAAAGCGCACTGTGGGTGTTGCTTAAGTTTTCCGACTTGAATATCTCTTCCAAAAGCTTCGGCCGAGGCCTTGAGCTCTTCCAGCGGATCCGATTTACCGCGCGGTGCAAAAAAGAATTCGGGTCCGTCGATGTCGCTTTTGAATCCTCCAAAAAGTCCTTTTTTATAATGTAGAAGTCTGAGCCAAGCTGTCGAGTTCGCAACCCGTGTAAGCAAGTCGGATGTTTGTGCTTCAGATGGAAGAACTGGAAAACAAAAGAGAAGAAATAAAATAATCAACCGCTGTCGAATCACAATTCCTAAGTTTGCATTTTTTCAGCGGCACGTCATCGAGAAAACTATCAAAAAATGAATCAATTGTTGACACGATTCTGACTTGAGAAGGCTCCGACCATCTGCTTAAGTGCACGTACAAATATCGAGGTTTCCTGGGGGGGAGAACATGTCAGCCAAATCAAACGTCACCATCGGCCTCAGCAAGAAGTCAGTTATTGTTTTTCTCTGCGCCACACTTTTTTCAGCCTATGCAAACGCATTCAACGTTCAAGTCGCGACGGCGCCTGAAAACACTTTGCCTTTAATTCTTGAAGCCATTGGGAGCGCGCAGAAATCGCTTCTGATCAATATTTATGAGCTCGCGTCTCCCGAAGTCACTCAAGCATTGATTGATCAGATCAATCGCGGCTTGCATGTCGAAATTCTTCAAGAAGGCGAGCCTGTAGGGGGAGTCTCCGCGACATCCCGTCAGCTCCATGCCAAAATCGCTCAGACCATGCTAGCGCATCCAGGTTGCTGCCGCTATGCTGAGATGCGCAAAAGCGCGGCAGGCACCCGTCGATTTCATTTTAATCACGCGAAATATATTGTCATCGATCAGCGCGCGCTCCTTTTAGGTTCTGAAAATTATTCGCCAGGCGGACAGCCGGCACCTGGAACGTTGGGAAATCGGGGATGGGAAGTCGTCGTTTTTGACGATCGGCCTGCGAGTTGGTTTGCTCAAATGTTTGCGGCAGATTCGGACCCTCGACAAGGAGATGTCCAAAATCTTCTTGGCTCAGGAGTGCCAAATTCGAACTTCTATGCAGCGCCTGTCGCGTTGGCACCGACACCCGCACCAGCCCGCAAAGCCGGCCGAGTGAATCCGATCCTCACGGCAACGGATGGGCAAATCATCACTTCGCCCAATACGAGCCTGAGCGGTTTGACGAGCTTGATTCGGAAAGCTCAAAAGACTCTCGATATCGAGCAAATGTCCTTTAACGTCAACTGGGGCAATGCCGCCTCGCCACTGGCTACTGAAATCATCGCCGCGGCACGTCGAGGCGTTCATGTCCGAATCCTTCTCAATGACGAATACGCTTTCGCGAACAAGGCATATCGCGGCGGCATGGATGACACAGACGGCACCGGAAATGATTTCTCGCCGTTGATGGAAACCTGGTCATCCGGAAAGACCACGACGAATCGCAAAGCAGTGATGGCTCTGATGCAGACGGCTCAAGCAGAACATCTTCCTTTAGAAGCGCGAATCGCCAACCTGAGAGCAATGGGCGTGGCTTACATTCACAACAAAGGCGTGATCGTTGATGGAAATACCACGCTCATCAGTTCGATCAATTGGACCCAAAACTCGGTCATGAATAATCGCGAGGCGGCACTAGCGATCACAAGTCCACAAATCGCTCTGTACTATGGCCAATCATTTGAAATGGACTGGTCACGCAGCGGCTATACAGCAACGCCGAACCTCTTAAAAACGTTCAATCAGATGGGTATCCAGGCTCAATAGGCAAAAACTTACCCAAGTTAACATAATATCTATTATCAGACTCTTTAATAGCAGATCATTAAGCTACACATTTATAGGCCCAGTTTACGTGTTTGGTATTACTTGAGCCACTGACTGATCAGGCCCATGAAAATCTGTTGAGCCTTACCGACCGGAGTCGCCTCTGAAGAAAGCGCACCTAAGTCATCGCAATGAGCCGCGCCATCGATCGTATTGGTAATCAGATTTGGATTCACGTCGTTTCCAATTTCATGCGAGATCGACAAAGTCGCCCAAGGATCGATGGAACCGTTGGTAAACAAAATCCGGCTCGTCGATGAGTTCAAGAGCGGCTGATAAAAATACTGGGTAATTTTTGACGTATCCAGGGCAGGGGTGTTGAAGAGCTCCTGACAGACCCGTCTGTGAAACGCCGGATTGATCAGAGCCGAGCGTGCAGACTGGGATGGATCATGAAAAGCATTCTGAAAGTAACCATACTCAGTGCAAGACTGGTAGAGCCATTGTCGCATCCCTACTCCCGATCCATATGCAGCTGGGTTTTCATTCTTTGCCACTTGAAATGAATCTTCTTCAGGAGTCATCCCAAGACGACTAAACGCCGAGATGCCTGCCTTTGCGTAAGCGCCCACGGGGTCCGCACCGCTATTCAGCAATGTAGAGCAAAACTGATCCTTCATGCCGTATTGAACGGCGGCCGCAGCCATGTCGGCAACGATATAAAGAAAGTCGACGGGATCTTGAAGCCGATCGCATTGAAACAGATGCTTAACGGTCGCAAAACCATTCGAATCGCTCCTCATGGGGTTTTCGATCTCCGCCACAACTCCGCGAATCGCCGTCGCACATTGTGGGCCTGCGCGATCGTTGACAACCCAATCGTAGGCTTCGAAATTTTCACGTGCCTGCACCGGGCCGGACGAAGCCAAAGCTCCGACCACGAGATGAGGGTACTTCAAGCGATAGTACGCCGAAAGTGATCCCGAATAGGACCCCCCAATGGCGATCCACTTCCCTTTCAAGCCAAGTTTTGACTGGGCAAAAACTTCAAAGCTCGCCAAGTCCGCTAGAGCAAACTCTGTTTTGAGGTATCTGAGGTTTTCCGCGCTGAGTGTCGGCAGAGGTTGGCTTGTCCCATAGTAACGATGCTCGAGCGCCACGGCATAGCCATGGTACAAGCGCGCATACGCGAGAGCCGCGCCATTCGGAGCATTACAGGCCGCCTCTCCGCAAATAGAATAGAAAACCGGAGCATCGGGGCTCGATGCGTAAGCAGTAGTCAAAAAGTAGCGCTGATTGAATGTCCTAGCGTCCTGAGGGTTCGCAGGGTCGACCTTTTGAACAAAGGTGCCCGCCGACATCACATCTCGACTTTCAGTCGATAGAGAGAACGCTGAAAAAAGCTGGTCTTGAACTTGAAGTCTTTCAGCCGTTTTATTTCGAACCAGCTGATCGATAAAGCCGCCCGCCTGCACGCTCGAAACGCTTCCTGCGGTAGCAGCGATTACCAATAGACCTAGAGCACGTGAATTGAAATTTTTCATCACTTCCCCCCTCAAAGAAGCTTTGACGAACTCAGAAAACTCAGCGAACCGAAAAATCAATGAACCGGTATGGATCAGCCATGCCGTGCTGATACTGCTTGCGGGGAGGCTTTCTGATTTCAAAGTCAAAAAGGTTCCCAGCGCCGGACAAGATGTACACCTGCTGCGAGGCGGGGTCAAACGCGGGGGCACCATGAAAGCCACTGCCGTTTCCAACATTATAGCGATAAAGAGCCTTACCCGTTTTCTTATCTAAGGCGTACAAGTACTGGAAACTAGAGCCGATCACGACAAGCTGATCCGTAATGGCAACTTGCGTCGGAGTTCCGCCGTCCATCTCAAATTGCCAAAGGACCTTGCCATTGGACTTTTGAACGCAATAGATGGTCCCATCCGTGGAGGGAAAATAAACGCGGTCTTTATCTACTTCGAGCCGCTTACTGACGCCGAAATCCATACGCCAAACCACATACCCCCACGACCTTTTCAGCGCAATAAAAAGCCCTGCAATAAAAGGGCATTA
>CAZCBS010000037.1:0-19576 GCA_964496965.1 uncultured Bacteriovoracaceae bacterium | reverse complement strand
GTTCGTGCAGTTTGCGAAAACAGGGGTGGTGAATTAACGAGAGACGAGCCACGCCCGTAAAGCCAACGTGGGAGATCTGATCCGTAATCTCCAGTCGAGCCTTCGGTTGATCGACCTGCTCGATGTAGGCATCGTGGCGTTTATCGTCTACCGTATCCTGCTTCTCATTCGCGTCAGTCGCGCGATGCAGATGCTGACCGGGCTTGGGATCTTGGGAATTGGTTTCTTCCTGTCGTCGACCCTTGAGCTTTTTACGACGCATTGGCTGCTGTCGTACTTTTTCGATCACCTCATTCTGATTGTGATCGTGTTGTTTCAAGATGACCTGAGACGCGCGCTCACTCATGTCGGGAAAAATCCGTTTTTCTCATCGGCGTCTGCTGAAGAAGAGCGCGAGATGGTCGACGAAATCGCGCGCGCTGCCACTCGCCTTGCCAACGAGCGAATCGGTGCTCTTTTTGTGATTGAGCGAGAGACGGGGCTTAAGAATTTTATCGATACAGGCTCGCGCCTTGAGTCCAAAGTGAAGGCGGAGCTTCTCTACGCGATTTTCGTACCTTCAAGCCCGATTCACGATGGCGCGGTCATTATTCGCGAAGGACGGATCGAAGCCGCGGGTTGTTTTCTTCCTTTATCGAAAGATCCCAATATTGATAAGCGCTACGGAACGCGCCATCGCGCGGCGCTTGGCATTACCGAAGACTCCGATGCGATCGTCGTTCTAGTCTCTGAAGAAGCAGGTGAGGCGCATCTGGTGAAGAACGGCAAGATTACGACTAATCTTTCAGAGCAAGAGATTCGGCAAAGTCTCTCGGCGCTTTTGGATATTTCGAGAAGCCAAAGCGGATTGCCGCGCAAGTTGAGAAATTGGCTCAATCAGCGCGGAGCTGCGCGAAACGGCAATGGCGGCGGGCGAGGCGCGAGATAATCTATGTTGGAGCGGATTTTTTCATACTTCTGGGCGGTGATGACTCAGAACCTCGGTACCAAGCTGATTTCAATCGGCGTTGCGATCGTGCTCTGGATTGTGGTGCTCGGTTCGAGAAACGTCGAAGTGACCAAGGAAATTCCTCTCGAGGTGATCACGCCTGCGGACATTGTTCCTTCGAATGATATTCCTGATCGCATCGCGTTTCGTCTCTCCGGGCCGAAGGCGTTCTTGCGCGCCATCTTGGATCGGCGCGAAGATCCGATTCGAGTCAATCTGGCTGGCGCGAAGCCGGGGCTGGTGACGTATCGTTTCTTTTCCGACAACATTCGCGTGCCGATCGGCGTGAAAGTCCTTTCGGTCAATCCAACGGCGATTCTCATCAAGCTCGAATATGTCAAGCGTCGCGAAGTTCCGGTGCGACCAACGCTTCAGGGTATGTCTCCTGAGGGCTTTAGGATCGTCAAGGCGGATGTGAAGCCCCCTACGATTCGGATCAAAGGCGCTGAAAGCCGTGTGGATGCGGTGAATGAAGTCACGACTCTTCCCTTTGATGTTTCCGGTGTTCGGCAATCCGTTGAGCGAGATGTCGGCGTGGATTTGCAGCGCTTGAACGTTCAGCTCGATGGGCCGCTTCCAAGGCTTTTCGTTGAAATTCAGCCCCTTTCGCCTAATTTTAGAATCAAGAACGTAGACATTCGCGTACTCTCTTCTTATAAAGCTCGCTTGGACGAGAAGACTGTTACGGTTCTCGTTCGAGCGGATGCAAAGAGCTTGCGCTCACTGGATAAGGATCGAGTCTACGCGGTGCTTGATTTGAACGGAAAACCCAAAGGTCATTACGTAGAGCCGGTAAAGGTGACGCTTCCTGAAGATGTAGGTTTAGTGAAAGTGATTCCCGATAAGGTCGGCGTGACGTTGTACTGAAAGAAAATTTTATGAAGTTATTTGGAACAGATGGAATTCGTGGAATGGCCAATGAGTGGCCAATGACAGGCGAGGTCGCTATGGCCGTCGGCCGCGCAGTGGCGCACGTGCTTCAGCAGTCGCCGCTCAGTGACCGGGTGGTGAATGCCAAGAGCTCGCTTCCGATTGGGTTGAAACCGCTTGAGTCCAGCAAACAGATTCGTCGGGCTCGAATCGTGGTCGGCAAGGATACTCGTATCTCGGGTTATATGATCGAAAACGCGATCGCTTCGGGCATCTGCTCGATGGGCGCTGACGTTGTTCTGATCGGCCCACTGCCCACGCCGGGCGTTGCTTTCGTGACTCAGAGCATGCGCGCGGATGCTGGAATCATGATCTCGGCGTCTCATAATGCGTTCCACGATAACGGAATCAAGATTTTCTCTGCCGATGGTTATAAGCTTCCGGATGAGCTGGAGAGCGAGATCGAGCAGCTGGTGACGACCAAGCAGATCGACAAGATTCGCCCGACGGGCGATCTGGTCGGAAAAGCTTACCGCATCGATGATGTTCACGGACGTTATCTCGTCTTTTTGAAAGCATTGTTTCCGCGCGATATGGATCTTTTGGGAATTCGCGTGGCGTTGGATTGCGCGAACGGCGCCGCGTACAAAGTGGCCCCTCTTGTTTTCGAAGAGCTTGGCGCTGAGGTGATCAAGCGCGGCGTCCATCCAAACGGTCTCAATATCAACGATAAGTGCGGAGCGCTTCATCCCGAGGAAATCGCTGGAGCCACGGCCGAGTATCGCGCCGATATCGGAATCTCTTTGGATGGTGACGGAGATCGCTGCATTCTTTCCGATGAAAACGGAGAGATTGTCGATGGAGATCAGATCATCGGTCTTTGCGCGCTTCAAATGGCGGCCGAAGGCAATCTCAATAAGAACACGGTTGTGACGACTCCGATGTCAAACGTGGGACTTGAGCTGACGCTGAAAGAGCGCGGCATCTCGATGGTTCGCGCGCAAGTCGGCGATCGCTACGTCGTCGATTCCATGAGAAAGAATGGTTACAATCTCGGAGGCGAGCAATCCGGACATATCGTGTTTTTGGATCAATCGACGACGGGAGACGGAATTGTTGCCGCACTCAAAGTGCTTGAAGCCATGAGACGCACTGGAAAACCGCTCTCGGAGCTCAAAAAACAGATTAAGCTTTTCCCGCAAGTTCGTCACGACGTTCGAGTGACGCGCAAGGAGCCTTTTGATAAGCATGAGAGCATTCAAAAGGCGATTCGCGCGGCTGAGCAAAGCCTGAAGGAAAAGGGCCGAGTCTTTGTTCGATACTCCGGCACGGAGCCTCTGGCTCGCGTGATGGTCGAGGGTGAGAACTCGGATACGATTCTTAAACTTTCACAAGATATCGCAACCAGCATTCAACGCATTTTGGGATAAAACACCATGCTTCCTCTTCTGGGCGTCAACATCGATCATGTTGCAACATTGAGACAGCTTCGCGGCACGCCTTATCCGGATCTGCTGGAGGCTGCGCGCCGAGTTGAGGCGGCTGGCGGAGATCAAATTACCGTTCATCTTCGTGAAGATCGTCGGCATATCCAAGATGCGGATGTGAAGCTTCTGCGGGCAGAACTCAAAGTCCCGCTGAATCTCGAAATGGGCGCCACCGACGAGATGGTGAAGATCGCAAGTCGTTTGCGTCCGGAATGGACATGCCTGGTTCCCGAGAAGCGCCAAGAAGTCACGACCGAAGGCGGTCTCGATTTAGCAAAAAACAAAAAACGCATCGGAAGCGCAATCGAAAAGCTCAAGCGCGCCGGAATCAAGGTGAGCTGTTTTATCGAGCCTTCCATTCAGGCCGTCAAGCTTTCGCATGAGCTGGGGGCGGACGCGGTCGAGCTCCATACCGGTCGCTATTGCCTGGCTACTCAGGAAAAGCAAAACGCAAGAACCCAGAAACGGGCGAAAGTCGAGCTCGTGAGAATCGAAAAAGCCGCGCTTTTGGCAAAGAAACTTGGGATTCGCGCGCACGCCGGACATGGCTTTGATTATGAGAATGTTCGACCAGTGGCGGCTCTTGACCTGATCGAGGAATACAATATCGGTCATGCCATTGTTTGTCGCGCGGCGCTGGTCGGAATGACCCAAGCAGTGCGTGAGATGATTTCAAGCATTCGAGCTCCGTAACACTAACGAGGAAATCTACCGATGTCGGTAAAATCACGGGATACTATGCGGATTTGCACCAGTAGTGAGATGCGTGAGTTGGATCGTGTCGCTGAGCAGGAGTACGGGCTGGATGCGGCGGTTCTGATGGAGAACGCGGGCCGTGCGGCCGCTCAAATCATCGCGGAGAAATATCCTCACGCGGGCCGGACAACGGAGATTCTGGTATTTGCGGGCAAAGGCAATAATGCGGGAGACGCATTTGTCGTCGCGCGCAGGCTTCTTTGTTTGGATCGCAAGGTTCGAGTTTTTCATCTTCAAGAAGAAAAGGGCTATAAAGGCGCGCCGTTGAAGAACTTCCAGATTCTGAAAGCGATGAAGGCACGCCTGAATCTCATTGAAAACCCTTCCGATCTTCTGTCGTTTTTTCAAAGCTCCCCTGGACCGTTTACGGTGATCGACGGAATCATTGGAACGGGCCTTCGCGGAGGGCTTGAGGGAATTTATTACGACGTGGTCGAGATGATCAACGGATCGGGTGCGCAGGAAGTCATTGCCTTGGATATCCCAAGCGGAGTGAATGGGGATACTGGCGCGGTTTTAGGGGCATCGATCCACGCGAATCTCACGGTCTCTTTCGGGTTTCCGAAGCTGGGGCATTTTCTTCCACCGGGCGCCGGGCGCCGCGGGGAGCTTTTCAATGTCGACATCTCGCTTCCACCGAAATTTAAACACGAAGGCGATAAATATCTTCTTCGTAAAGGCCCAATGGGAAGACTTCTCACGGAGCGCGACCTCTACGGGCATAAAAACTCGTTTGGACATACGCTTTTAGTGGGGGGGACTCCTGGACGGATCGGCGCGATCACCATGGCTGCTCGCGCATGTCATAAGATGGGAACGGGCCTTGTGACGGTCGCAAGTTGGGAAGATGGCTTTGAGCCTCTGATGATCAAGCTTCCAAGCGAGACCATGGCCGTTCCACTGAAAACCTCGGGCCCGGAGTACGAATTCTACAAAAAGAATCTCGATACTTATTCTAGCATCGTCGTAGGGCCGGGGCTCGGCATGCGCCCTGAAGGACGCCAAATCGTCGAAGAAATCCTGAAAATTTATCAAGGCCCGATGGTCATCGATGCGGATGCGCTGAATATCATCGCTTCGTATAAGCTTTTTGATCTGCTCGCCGCGCGTCGCGCTCCCACAGTCCTCACGCCACACCCAGGCGAGATGGCAAGACTCTTAGGAGTATCGAATGATGCCGTGGTTGCGGATCCCGTGAAAGCGGTGCGTGATGCGGTCGTCATGACTCATGCAACAGTGCTTCTGAAAGGCGCTGCAACGCTTGTGTCCTCGCCAGATGATGTCTTGTATCTGAATCATTATCCAAATGATGGAATGGCCACCGCCGGCAGCGGCGACGTTCTCTCGGGGATGATCGGAGGGCTTCTAGGTCAGAGAATGGACGCTTTTCAAGCCACCTTGCTTGGAATTTATCTTCACAGTGTCGCCGGAGATTTTGCCGCTCAACAATTCGGCCATCGCAGCATGACGGCGGCCGATATTATCGAGAACATCAGCAATGCCTTCAAAGAAATCAAAGCCCACCCGCAAAGCCCAACCGCAGTCGCGTCCGGTGTCACTAGCGTCACCGGCACGTCCCCACTTACCCCCTTTAGTATGGAAGGAAGAGCGCGGCTTCTCTGAGCGGGATCTGTCTGAGCTTGCAAAGGTCCTGGCGAAAGAGCTCGTCGCAGGCGATCGAGTGCTTCTTGAAGGGCAGATGGGTGCGGGAAAAACCACCTTTTCAAGGCATCTACTCCTAGCGCTTGGAGTCGAGCAACCCCCCGAGGGAAGTCCCACTTTTGCTATCGCTCACGAGTATGCACTTTCATCGCATCCGCGAGGGATTCAAGGCGTCGTGCACGTGGATCTTTACCGTATCCGATCCGAAGAAGAGATCGATGAGCGAGGGATTCCAGATTATTACTGGGATGAAAACAAGATCGTACTCAGTGAATGGACTTCAATGTGGTCCGAGTTTGAACGGCAAGTGCTTCGCTCGGGGAGAAACTGGAGAGTTGAGCTGAAGATCTCGGAAGACGCCCCAGATCTTCGTGATGTTCAGATTACGCGGCCTGACCGACGCTCTTCGCCGCGCTGAATGCCTCTGAAATTTCTTTGGTCAGACTGAAAGGCGAGACCATTGCTAAGAGTCCCGTACAAGCCGTTGGAGAGCCGCATCGGACGATGACAAAAAATTCGTTCGACTTAATTCCGAACGCTTTGATGATGAATGCTGCGGATTCGTCTTGGCCATTTTGCGAGAGTGACGGAATGATTTCGTAAGTGCCTTGAGTGAATAGCTGTTTCCACACATCGGGAATGACGGCCGAGGAAAGAGATAGACCGCTCCAGAGCTCTTCTTTTTCTTCTGTCATGTACGCGCAGAGCGCATCAAACCGAGTCGACTCCGCGGGGCTTGCGGTAGAAGTCGGAGAACTTGGCGTTAAAAGAAGAACCTGGCGCGCTCCTTTTTGGATCAGGTGATGAACGGCCTTTTGAAAGCTATCCTCGGCTACGGAGAGGGATTCGTCGGTCCAATGAGCGATTTTTCGGCTTTTCGTGCGGGCTCTGCGGGGGCCGACCTTTTGAATTTGAGGCTGTCCTGGCAACGAGGGCTTAGATTGGACTGGGCTTGTTTTGATTGAGGTTTTTGTCTCTGAGCTGACGCTCAGGCCCAGTGATTTTCGATTGAGCAGCTTGGTAACGCTAGGCATTTCCACCGGGTCGCCCCCTGCGCTGTCCAGTGTAAATGGGGAATTTGGTTGAGTATTTCTGTTTCCAGAAGGCGGGATAGGCATTGCGCATTCCTCTCTCAATATTCTTATCGGAGCTTTAAATCCTGTCTTCAGCGGCTTAACAAATACCGACTAAAAAAGTTAAATAAAGACTGTCTCATTAGTTGACACCGCTGATACGGCATGATACGCCCTGTATAGGATTTGTGAGAGGGAAAGGGAGAAACTATGCGTTTAACTTCTAAAGGACGGTACGCCGTTCGTGCAATTTTGGACCTGACTTTCAATTCGAACGGACGCCCCGTTCGACTTCAGGAAATTTCAGAGCGTCAAAAGATTTCTCTGCATTACTTGGAGCAACTGTTCCGCCGTTTGCGTAAAGGCGCCGTCGTAAAAAGCGTACGCGGCCCCGGCGGTGGTTATGTTCTGTCCCGTTCAATGGATGAAATCTCCGTGAAGGACGTTCTCGTCAGCGTCGGCGAAAACATCAACCCAGCCCGCGATCTGATCGGGACGGGGGATGTGAAGAGCGACACCGTTGAGTTCGTTTTGACGAAGACCTACTTCGAAAATCTGGGCTTGATCATGCAAGAGTATCTCACCACGACTTCGGTCGGAGATCTCATTCGCAAGGCTCGCGGCACTCAGGAGCTTCCGAAGGCCGCTGGCGCCGCACTCGATATGAGCGGCTTCCAGATCCCTGCATCTCAAGCGAATGTCACCAAGGTTCGCGACCTATCTTGATGCGAACGCAGGAGCGCCTCTTCGGCCTGAGGTCCGTGAGGCGCTCCTGCGAGCGCTTTCCAGCGAACTGATTCCAAATCCATCTAGTGTTCATGCTTTTGGCCGCGAGGCTAAAAAGCTTTTGAACGACGCGCGCGAAAATGTCGCGCGCTCGTTCGGATCTGCTCTTCATTCCGATCAAATCACGTTCACTTCTTCGGGCACCGAGGCCTCGCAGCTTGCGATTCGCTCAGTGCTTGAACCCTGTTTTTTGCGAGGCGAGAAGCCCCATTGGATCACAACACCTGTTGAACACGATGCGACACTTCGGATGATCGAATGGACGCGGGCGCGCGGAGGGAGCGTGAGCTTCCTTCCCGTTGATTCGAACGGAAGTCCGCAGGCCTCCGCTCTTCCGGAGCTCATGACGCCCTCGACGCGTCTTGTCAGCGCGATCTGGGTCAATAATGAGACCGGAGTCATCAGCGATATCAAAGCGCTCTCTGAACAAGCGAAGCGCGCAAACATTCCCCTCCATCTGGACGGCGCGCAGTCTTGGGGAAAGCTCCGCCTCGAGCTTCAAGATCAGGGTATCGCTTATGCCAGCTTCTCAGGCTATAAAATCGGCGCGCTCGCCGGCACGGGTGTTCTTTGGAAAGACAAGGGCGCAAAGCTTTCGGCTCCTACGATTTTAGGGACCCAAGAAAAGGCCAGTCGCGGAGGCACCGAGAATCTCACGGGCATCGTTTCACTGGGAGCTGCGGCTTCCTGCGTGGATCCATTGGCATGGGAAAGTCGTGTGCGCCCGATTCGCGAAAGACTTGAGCAAGAGGTGTCAAAGCGGATTTCCGGTGTTCGAATCAACGGCGCTGGCGCTCCACGGGTCGCCAATACCCTCAGTCTAAGCTTTGATGGCATCGATCGCTCAGGACTTGTGCCTGCGCTCGATCTTGCGGGCTTTGCGGTGAGCTCAGGCTCGGCCTGCTCGAGCGGGGTGGACGAGCCTTCGCATGTTCTCATGGCGCTTGGACATTCGCGCGGGCTTGCTTCGGCCTCGATTCGCGTCTCGCTTTATGATGAAATACCTTTAGAGGCGCAGAATCGATTCATCGAAGCTCTTTCAAATTGCGTCGAACGATTGAGAAAAAACGGACACTGACCCCACTTATGAGCCAAGGACCTCTGACTTATTCTCCTCAAAAATCGGATGTGAAAGGGGACCGCCTTCGCGTTTTGGTTGGAATGAGTGGCGGAATTCATAGCTCGGTCACGGCGGCTCTCTTGAAGACCCAGGGACATGATGTGGTCGGGCTTCACCTCGAGATCAATCTCCCTGAGCCGCTCTGCGGGCTTCAAAATCATTGTTTAAGCGGCAATGCTCGATCGGACGCGGAAAAAGCCGCGACAGCTTTGGGAATCGAGCTTCACGTTGTCGATGCCTCTGAGCTTTATCAGGCAACGGTTCTTGAGACTTACGTTCATGAGACTGTCTTTGGAAATACCCCTAACCCTTGCTTGCCCTGTAATCGAAAAGTGAGGATTGCGGCCCTTTTTCATAAAGCCGCGGAGCTTCGTTGCGACAAAGTGGCCACTGGGCACGGAGCGCAGCTTTTTCATGACCCGAGGACAGGAAGTTATCAGCTGACAAGGGCGGGGGATCAGGGCCGAGACCAAAGTTTTTTTCTCTTCACGCTCTCTCAAGAAGAGCTCTCCATGCTGTTGCTCCCTTTAGGGAATTTTCCTAAGGCGATGGTGAGTCGTTTGGCTGCCGAAAACGGCTTTACGCCGGCGCTTTCCACTGCCCAAAGGGTCTGTTTCTCGGGTGATCCAGGCGCGATCCCGTTTATCGAAAGCCGAATGGCGCAATCTTTAAGGCCGAAGGGAGTGATCCGAACCGTCAACGATCAAATCCTCGGCGAGCACGAAGGGCTTCACCGACATCCTTATGGAACACCGGTGAAGATCGATCTTTCTTCTAAAGAGGCTGAAGGGCTTGTCGTTGTCGAGATGGACTTGCCCAACCACGCTTTGATCTTGGGCCCCCCTGAGTACTTACTTAAGAAAGAATGTGTAATATTTGGAACTCATTGGGTTAAGCCACTGAATGAGCTCAAAGGATTGCGTTGTTTTTGTAGAATCCAGCCGGACGGGGCACTCTTCGCCTGTCGGTTGACCTTTTTCGAGAACCAAGCCGCGCATGTCGAGTTCGATGAGCGCCAAGGCCCCCTTTTTCCTGGACAAGCGATTGTCTTTTACCAGGATAACGAGGTATTGGGGGGTGGATGGATTCGTACTACGTCCTAAAGACCCTAGGCTGCAAAGCCAATTTCTACGATAGCCAGCTGATCGAAGCTGAGCTGCAAAAGCGAGGATGGAAACCTCTGCCTGCAGGAATGCCTTCTGAGAGCCAGGTTGAGATCTCCACATCTTCGCTTCTTTGCGTGGTCAATAGCTGTACCGTGACGGATGAGGCAGATCGGCAGAGCCGAAAAATGGCCGCGCGGCTGGCTCGCGATAACCCTAGTGCAAGAGTGGTCGTTACAGGTTGTGCTGCTGAAGTGGATCCTGAGCGTTTGACGGCATCCAAGGGAATTCATTACGTCATTGGCAATCGAGACAAGCCTCAGCTCGTTGAGATGATTTTGAATAAGCTCAAACAGTCGCAAGGTTCTGAGGCACCGACTCGCGGCGAAGTTTTGGGAGTGGCTCAAGGTTATTCCGAGATTCTCTCCAAGCATCCGATGGATCGCGAATGGCCAGAGGGCGGGGAAGCGTTTCACGTGCCCCCTACGCAACTCAACGGTCATTCGGGAAAGACTCGTGCCTTTTTGAAAATCCAAGAAGGCTGCAACTCGTTTTGCACTTATTGCATCATCCCTTACGGCCGGGGTCCCGCAAGATCTTTGCGTCCGCGCGAAGTGATTGAACAAGTCAGAAAGCTTGTAAGTGAGGGCATTCGCGAGATCGTTATCACTGGCACCAATATCGGCGATTACGGATCGGATTGGGCTGAGACTGCCCAGCATGGCGAGCTTTTTAAGATGATTCTTGCTGAGACTCGTCTTGAGAGATTACGCGTAAGCTCCCTGGATCCTACAGAGATTACGGACCCGGTCTTGGAGCTGATGGCGACGGAACCTCGTTTCTGCCCGCATTTTCATGTATCGCTTCAAAGTCCTCACTCACGAATCTTACGCTTGATGAAACGCCGCTATGGATTTGAGCAGGTCCAGAGAAGTTTGGAAAAGATCGCAGCCGTGCGTGCGCCGATCGGTGGCGTTTTTGTCGGCATGGACGTGATCACCGGTTTTCCCGGCGAGACGGAGAGCGAATTTGAATGGGGCTACGAGGCCTTGGCCGCGCTTCCTTGGACGAGGCTTCATGTTTTTCCGTATAGCGAGCGCGAGGGAACTCCTGCGACGCGTCTGCCTGGGTCGGTTCGTCAGGAGGAGCGATTAGGTCGCGCGCGACGGCTGAACGAGCTCAGTCTTTCGCGAATGCGTTCGCATCATGAGAAAGTCCTTGAAACCTTGCTTTCTGGGGGGCTTGCCCTCGAGGGAGTCCTCTTGGAGCGAGCTGGGCGCGCGCCAGAAGGGATGTCCCCTGCGCTGCTTTCTCAGTTTTCAGGAGTCGAGCGCTGGCAGGCTGGGTACACGTCGAACTATCTGCGCGTATTTGTCCCTGAGCTTGAAAACGCTCGTAATGAGCTTGTTTCTGTTAGCCCTGTCGGACTCGTGAGCGACCCCCAAAATGGCGATGTCGCTTTTGTGAGTCGAGTTTTTACGGTGGGCACCAAAGGCTGTTGGTCGGCGAGCCACAGCAATTCCCTGATGGACATGTAGAGGTGTGTTGGACACCCACACCATGGGAGCACATCGGGAAAGTGATATTGTCAGTCCAAGCGACGCAAGGCGTGGTTGTAGGGGTTGAAGTCGCGGTAGGAGTAGGATCAGGCGGAGCACTGCAATCACCCGCGTAGCAAGATTGACTCGATGCTGGCGCCGTACCGCTGCAGTTTCCGTCCGGCGCTGGGCAGGTAACTGAACGGGTCTGAGTCCCATATCCGCAGCTCGCATCGCATCCGCTCCATCCACTGACGGACCAAGAGCATGCGCCTCCGTAAGTCGAGTGAGAGAGGCAGGCCCAGCTCGTCAGCGCAACTGTCGTTGGAATGGATGTCAGAGTCCCGCCGGGATAGCTCATCGGCATGTGATCAAAAACGACATCGGTGATCTTGTTGGTGCAGCCCGGAGTTTCGTATTGCACTGTCTGAGGAAGTTTCGTGACCGAGTAAGAAGGAGTGGTGCTCGGATCCGCGCACGTCCAATAGGTACAGAAAGTCCCGCAGCTCGCGGCACAGCTTCCCTGCGGCGATGGGCAGTTGTTGGTCAACCCAAAAGCCGTGGGCGCGATACCAAGAGCCGAAAGCGAAATCAAAAACCACCGTAGAGTGATGTTCATTTCCTAAAATTTTAAGTGTCTCCCGGCCTCTTGTCCAGTGGGAGAAATATATCGACTGAATGCGTTGTAAACCGCGAGCCAGTCCATTGTCTAAGTCTTTTACAAATGTCGTTTATTTGTTGAACAGTTGTGAATTCCCCAGCGATTTCAATTATTAAACACCGATTATTTTCGGTGATTTTTTAAAAAATTGGAGGATAATATTTATTAATGCTTAAAAATATCAAGAGAACATCTCACAGGGGACTGTTAGATGCCGACTATGGAAAGTCCGGCTTTACACTAGTCGAAGTCTTGATCACGATGGGCCTCATGAGCGCGGGCGCCGTCATGATGGCGGGATTGACGAACGTCAATCTGAAGTCGCAAAAGGGGATCCAGAAATCCTACGACGTGACGAACTTGGTTGAAGATGTTCGGTCTTTGCTGGGAAACAAGACCGCCTGTCTCAACAGCTTCAATGGGATGAACCCGACGGGAACTGTTCCGGTTACCCAGCTTGTGGATTCCGCAACAGTCCCTGTTGTTGTCTATAAGACAGGCCCGACTCTTCCGGATAACACGATTAAGCTGTCTTCGATGTCGCTCGGTCAATACGATGCGCCGACGAATACCGCGACTTTGACGCTGAATTTGGATGCCGTTGGGGAGTCTTTCGGATCGCAGAAAATTACTCGAACGGTTTCTATCGGGGTCACGTTGGACGTTAACAATAAGATCGTTTCTTGTATGAGCCGATCCCGAATGACCGATGGGATTTGGCGATACGTATCCGGTGCTTCCGGAGATATTTTTTACTCGGATGGAAACGTGGGAGTTAAAACGACCACGCCCCAAGGACAGCTTCACGTTAACAATGACCTGGACCAGGGTAAAATGGTCCTCTCGGGTGCCTCAGATAACCAAACCTACGCAGGATTTTATCTCGCCAACGAAACGCAAAATCCAAACAAAGAAGCTTGGGTCATGGCTTATAAAAAGAATCTGGGATCGACCTACGAGAAAGCGCTCGATATTGGATATTTCAAGACAGACTCCACTGAGCTTCCAGTCATGCAGTTGAATCCCAATGGAAACGTTGGGGTGGGAACCCAAAACCCACTGGGAAATCTTCACGTTAACAATGCTACCAGCGAAGGATCCGTCCTCATCTCAGGAGCTTCAGACAGCGGCGCGACCTATTCTGCCCTTGTTTTAGGAAACCAGGCCGCTCTTCCCACGCAGGACTCATGGTATGTGGGGTATAAAAAAGATCAGGGATTGCCATCGCAGAATCAGTTTCAAGTCGGACATTTTGATTCCACCGGTTCGCAGAGCGTGGCGCTGGGCATTAAGCCGACCGGAGATATGGGCATCGGCACTCAGGATCCAAAAGGGAAGCTTCACGTTCACAGTGCAAACACTCAGGGAATGTTCGTCGTTTCCGGCCTCTCGGACGGCATGACTTACTCGGGACTTTATCTGGCAACGGAAACGGGTAATCCGACCACCGACGCCTGGTTTTTTGGCTATAAAAAAGACACTGGCGCAACCTGGGCGAAATCGCTTCAGCTCTCGCGTTACAGACCCGACGGTTCCGGAGCGGATACGTTTATGCAGGTTTCGTCAGGGGGGAATGTCGGGATCGGGCTCAATCCGTTCAATCCGACTTACACTTTGCACGTGACGAGTGGAGGCGCGCAGGCTTTCGGCGTGACTGGAGATTCTACGCTCAATGGCAATCTCACGGTCTCCGGAACTGTCAACTTGAACGGCACGGTGAATTCCTCGCAACCTGCGAGTTTCAGCAACCTCAACGTCAGCGGAACCATCACGGCAAGCTCTGTGACGACTTCATCTGACCGCAGGCTTAAGGAAAATATCGAGCCGCTCAAAGACGCGCTCGACAGCGTTCTTGCTGTGCAGGGAGTGACGTATCAGCTCAAGAGCGAGCACTCGACTCCTGCTCCGCATCGTCACATCGGCTTCATCGCGCAGGACTTGGAAAAAGTCTTGCCTGAGCTCGTGATGACGGACGCAAACGGCATGAAGTCCGTTAACTACGGCGGCATGAGCGCCGTACTGGTTGAAGCGATGAAAAAGCTTAAAGCGGACTCGGATTCGCGCATTCAAGCTCTTGAAAAAGAAAATCAAGATCTGAAGAAGCGACTTGAGCTGATTGAGCGACGTTTGGCCCGCTAGTCTTTGCACTATTCTTTGCAAAGGTCAGCGGCGAGTGGCTCGCCAAACGGGATATCGTTCTCATTGGCCAAGTAACAATTGAGATTGCCGTTGACGGATTTCGCGGCCTTGAATCGATCTGCGCAAAAATGATCGTCCGTCGGTGTCTCTGAAAGAGTTCCATCGGCTCGAATCGTGTGGCATTTCTTCAGTCCGTTTGAATCTTTCTCTAAACGGAAGAGCTGTGCCGGCGCATGCCCCCCTTTCATCCAGTTGGAGACTTCGTCAAAGTCGATCTGATAGATGGAGTCGTCCGGCTTCGGAAGGTTGATCGCATCGACGATGTCGCGCGGACATCTCGTTTCCAAGAGCATTTTGATCAGCGTGTTCGTCTCGTAGGCCGAGTTTTTCCACGCGCTGTCGCCAGTGATGCCTAAGAACTTGAGAGCATCAGTATCCCGAAGCGTCTTTTGCTTTTCTGCGATGCTCTTTTGAAAGTATTTGAGCGAATCGCATGAGCTTAAGTAGAGAAGAGTTTTCGTATTGTCGAGATCGATATTTTTGAGGGCGCCTTTTGCGATGGAGAACTTTCCGGCCTTTATGCCAAGTGGGCCAAAGTCAGGCCCGCGGCCCAGTCGGGAGTGTCCGTTGTAGACGAGGAGCTGGTGCTTTCCCGCGGCATTGGAAAAAGCCTTTTGAGAAAGAGCTGTCGCGATTTTTTGCTCGGGGCAAAGCTTGTTATCGTATCGGTGCACGATACCGTCTTCTTCGGTCTCTCCTGCGCATTTCACTGTGGAGCTGTAGAGATGGACTTTTGCGATTTTTTTATTTCCCTTATAGAAAAATGGCCGGGAGAGATGCCATTCGCTTGCTCCGGAGGATTCGATCTGAAATCCCTGAGACTGAAGAAGCTCGATCATCTGATGGATCTCTTCGTCGTTCTCTTTTGTATAGACTGCGACTTTTCGGGTCTTAAAAAGCTGTTCCGTTAAATAACCTAAGAAATTATCGTCATGCTCGTCAAAGTAGCCCCAGGCAATCGTCGCGTTGAACTCGTCGTTCTTGAAATAGTCGTCGTAGTATTTTTCCTTCTCTGGGCAAGGAAGCGGCGCCACTGCGACGGCGCGATCCGGACAAGGAAGCTGTGAGCTTTGTTGAAAGTCCTGTAAGAGTTGAAGCGTCTCGACGGCGAATGAAGCCGAGGAATCGAGATCCGCGCTCAAAAATCGTTTAAGAACCTCAGGGGTTTCGTGCGTATTGATCACGTAGTAGTCGGGCTTGGCCGTCGTCGGAAGATGTTGAGAGACGATGAGTTTTTTGTCGGGCTCAAGGCCTGATCTCTTCCAATCCAATGAAAGAAGCGAGTTATAGCTCTGGATGCATTCTTTGACCTCGTCTTTACAAAGGATCGGGTGCCCGGAGGCGTCCTTCAGCCTTGCTTCCATGATCAATTTGATCTGGTCTAAGCTCTCTGCAGGAATTCCTGTCAGAGGATCCGATGCTTGGCCTACAGCAAGACCTGTGCACCCAAGCCAAGCGAAAAGAATCGCTAGTGTTTTTACGAGTCGCCTCATTCCAGGTACTCATCGGAGAACCCTGCGACATTCTTAATATATTAGAGTTGTTGACATAAACTGACGGCTATTATACTTAAGGGCCGGGCTCGGTTGAGCAGTGTTGAACCTGTGAACCCAGTGGAAACCTGAGCCAAGAACACCTATGAATTTGGAACGGCTACAAGAACGGCTTGGATACAACTTTGGGGATCGCAGCATCTTGCTTCAATCCTTGACGCACACCTCCTACGGCCACGAAAATCTACAAGACAAATCAATCGCTTATCGTGACAACGAAAGACTTGAGTTTCTCGGAGACGCGATCCTGGATGTGATCATTTCGGACATCCTGCTCGAGGCTTTTCCCAATGCCAACGAAGGCCAGCTTTCCAAAATGCGAGCAGCCGTTGTCAATGAGAAGACCCTTGCGCAAATCGCAAGAAGCGTCAGCCTTCAAGATTTCGTTCGCCTGGGCAAAGGCGAAATGCAGACGGGCGGCAATAACAAGCCGTCGATCCTGTCCTGCGCTTTTGAGGCGCTGATCGCCGCGATCTATCTGGATGGTGGCTTTGCGGCGGTCTACCCGGTCGTTCGGCATCTTTTTTCTCCACTCTTTGTTGAAGAAAGAGAATTGATCAATTTCTACGACCACAAAACGCAGCTTCAGGAAATCGTCCAGGCGCGATGGAAAGTCACCCCTACCTATCATCTGCTGACGACTTCGGGTCCGGACCATGCAAAAGTTTTTGAGGTTGAAGTGCGGATGAACGGAAAGATCCTGGCAGTCGCCTCGGGCTCTTCCAAGAAAGAAGCCGAGCAAAACGCCGCTCGAGCGGCGATTCAGACAGTAGGTTAAAATGGGAAAATCAGGTTTTGTAGCCATCATCGGACGCCCGAATGCTGGTAAATCAACGTTATTGAACACAATCTTGGGCGCGCCGATCTCGATCGTCACCCCCAAGGCTCAGACGACTCGTGAGCGCGTGCTTGGAATCTTGACCGAGGACGGAAACCAGATGGTATTCGTCGATACTCCGGGAATCCATCGCGCCAAACAAGGCGGAATCAACGCTTACATGATGAGCGAGGCGCGCGAGGCTTTGGAAGAGCCTTCGATGATCTGGTATCTGATCGATCCGTCCTCGGCTGTTCAGCACGAGCAAGCCGTGCTCGAGTTATTGAAAGGCAGAAAAGCACCCGTTTTTCTTCTTCTCAATAAGGTCGACACGATCCGCGGAAACGAATGGCGCGAAAAAGCCGAGGCTTTCCAGAAAGACATGACGGAAAAACTTTCCGAGCTGGGCGCGACGGTCGCGCTTTCCCTTGGGATTTCCGCCGTGGATGGAAAAGGCCTGGAGACGCTTCTTTCAGAAAGCTGGAAGCTTCTTCCCGAGGGGCCTCTTTATTATCCGGATGAAGAGCAGCTCTCCGATCGCCCACTGAGATTTTTTGCCGCTGAAAAGATCCGTGAGCAGCTCTTGCTTCAGCTGGGAGAAGAAATTCCTTACGCCTGCGCCGTTGAGATCCAAAAATTCGAGGAACCCAACGCGAAAGACCAAAAACCCATGACTCGGATCGAAGCCGTGATCCATGTCGAGCGAGATTCCCAGAAAGGGATGGTCATCGGCAAGGGGGGAAAGAAAATCAAGGAAATCGGCCAAGCCGCGCGCGGGAAAATTCAAGAATTCATTGGCGGAGGCCAGGTTTTCTTAGGTCTGCAGGTGAAAGTCTACAAAGACTGGACGCGCGACTCGGAAGCGCTTAAAAGAATGGGCTATCATCTTCATGACAACTCGTAAACCTTATCGCATCGTCATCATGGGGCGCCCCAATGTGGGGAAAAGCACCCTTTTCAATCGCTTGATCGGAAGCAGGCGCTCTCTTGTCCATGACGAGCCAGGCGTGACTCGCGATCGCATCGAGCATTCCGCGAAATGGTGGGCAGGGCGCAAAGAGCATTCGGTCATGCTGATCGATACCGGCGGCGTCGGGGGCGATCGCTTTGCGCAAGAGATCGAAGATCAAGTCGGAATGGCGCTCTCCAGTGCGGATGCCGCTTTGGTGGTCTTTGATGCCCATGCGGGAGTGACCGCGGCCGATCACGAGCTGATGAGAAAAATCAGTCGAGCGGGGATCCATAAGCGAATCCCTCTTTTTGCGATCGTCAATAAAGTCGATGCCGAAACTCATGAATCGCTGATCTCGGATTTCTTCTCATTAGGCCTGGATCATGTGCTGACGATTTCAGCGGAGCATGGTCGTGGGATTGACGATCTCAAAGAGCAGGTCATCGAGACTTTGCGCGCAGCTCGTTCGGAAGATTCGGAGGCCGACGAATCTGAAGAAGAGACCGAAGAGGAAAGTGAAGAGAAAACTGAAGAGGAAAGCGAAGAAGCGCGCGAGGAGCGCATTCCTCGTATCGCGATTGTAGGCCAGCCGAACGTAGGTAAAAGCACGCTGACGAACGCGATTTTGGGCGAAGCTCGCATGATTACCTCGCCGATCGCGGGAACGACCGTTGATGCGGTGGATTCGGAAGTCGAGCTCAGTGGCAAACCCTTTATTTTGGTCGATACGGCAGGGATTCGCAGAAAGAGCAAAACCGAAAAAGGCATCGAGGTTCTTTCCGTGGTTCAGGCCAAGAAGGCGCTTGAGCGCGCGGATATCGCGATTCTCCTTTTGGATGGGGAAAGAGGAACAACGGAGCAAGACGAGAAAATCGGAGGCTTGATCGAAGAAGCCGGTTGCAGCGTGGTTCTTGCGATCAATAAATGGGACACTCAGCGAAAGAATCCGAAATTCACCAAGGAGATGGCAGCGGACCGAATTCGCGGCAAGATGGCTTATCTCAAATACGCGCCGATCATGTTTTTAAGCGCGAAAGAGGGACGAGGCTTTGAGGACTTGGGGGATTTGATTTCGGATATCCTCCATCAACGCCAGCTTAAGGTTCCTACCCACGAATTTACCGAGTGGGTCCGCCGCGAGGCCACTGTCCATAATCCAATGAACGCGAAATTCTATATGTGTCACCAGGCGGGGAGAAATCCACCCACGTTTGTGTGTCACGTGAGCGATCCCGATAAGGTGCACTTCAGTTTGAGAAGACATCTGGTGAATCAGCTTCGCGAGCGCTGGGGTTTTATGGGAAGCCCGGTGCGGATGCTCTTTGTCCAAGGCAAGAGCACGCGTGCGGCGAAACGTCCTCCAGCAGCCAGATAGGCCGTCCTACCACGTAAAAAGAACCGTTCCGGTCACGGTATAAAACAGGCCAGAGAGATCAGAAAGCCCGCGATCTGGAATGGGCGTGTTCGTGTCGTTGAACGTCGCCGACATGATTCGGCCTTCGAGCTCGAAGTAGGTTTTTCGAGGCTTGATCGCGAATTCAAAACCCGCTCCGGCTGTTAGATAAAGCGCGGAGTCCGCATCGGAAGTGGCGGCCGTTTCATTAGTTTCGGTTTTGCTGAACGAGCCTGCGCCACCTAAAATATAGGGGTTGCAGAAACTGATTGGGGCCGAAAGATTTTTCACGTCGAAATAATACTTGAGATCCACGCCGATTCTTGTCGTGGAAACGTTCACTGTGGAGGTTTGGTTTGAAACGGTGGTGTCATACTGGTGTTTGCCAGTCGCGAAATCCAGATCGATCGCGAGTTGAAAATCAAACCAGTAATGCATCTTCAGCTCAAGGAGCGGAAACCCCCCGCGCCAGAGCTGGCCGCGATTTCCGGTGACGCCTTGACTGCCTATACCCGCGCTGACTCCGAAGAGTCTGCCGTATTGCATAAAGCGGGTCTCGGCATCTTCTTCCGCATCTTCGTTGAAAGAGCCGTATTCAGTGAAAGGAGTTTTCGCGAA